>NZ_JBEZNH010000023.1:0-110658 GCF_040653115.1 Streptosporangium sp. NPDC048047
AGCCGCGGCCTGACGACCACCCAACTCGGTGAACCTTTCCGGTCACAGCACTAGGCGGGATCACCGCCGCGCCGGGGCGTCGTCCCGGCGTACCGGCGGACGATCGGCTCCAGATAGTCCACCCGCGGCCCGCCGAGACCGGCCAGCTCGGCCGGGGAGCGGACCAGGGCGATGCGGTCCAGCTCCGGCACCCGGCCCAGCGCCCTCTCCGAGGCCACCACCGCCGCGAACCGCTCACGCAACAGCGGCTCCGGCCGGGGTGGCGCGAGGAACAGGACGCCGGCACCGCCGTCTCCGCTGCGGATGACGGACCACAGGGTCAGCTCGTCCGGCGCCGTGTCCAGGCCCGTCTCCTCGGCCAGCTCCCGGACGGCGTGCCGGGCGAGCGCGGCCAGGTCGAGGGGCTCGGCGTCCCCGGGCGGCTCGGCCGATCCGCCCGGCGGCTGCCAGCGGCCGGGCGCGGCGGTCGACGACGACATCCGCCCCACCAGCAGCCGGCCGTCGTCGGTCGGCTGCGCGATGGTGACGAAGAGGGGCGGCAGCCGTGCGGTGGCGCCCGGGACCCGGCGCAGGGCGTTGCGCCGGTAGGTGATCCTCGCCCAGGTCAGGACCACGCTGCGCGGCCCCTCCCACGCGAGCCCCGTCAGGGCTGCCACCGGCCCGTCGAAGAAACTCGGGTTGGCCCGGACCGCCTCGTCCCAGGCGCGGTCCATGGCCGCCCGCTCCCCGGGCGGCACCGGGGGCGCGGGGATCTCGACCAGACGGATACGGTGCACGTCCAGGAGCGCGGCGCCGCGCCGCGGCGATGACTCGGTCACCGCACAATGCTGGCACACGAGGTTTCACCTCTCCCGCGGCTCGGCGCGGGACGGGGCCGCCTTCCGAGGACGTCCCCGTCCTCGGAAGGCGGCCCCGTGGCGGAGCACGGCCCCGGGTCGTGATCGCCGCGGGGCGTGACCGGTCCGGCCCCGGCCCGGCGCGCCGGTCGCCCGTGGCGGTGACGACTCCGGCGGGCGAGGGCCCGCCCGGGTGTCAGGCGCGCCAGCCGCCCTCGTCCACCCCGCCCGGCACCCCGGCCGCCGGGTCGTAGGGGGTGCGGGTGAAGACGAAGGTGTTCAGATCGAGGTGGCTGACCGTGCCGTCCGCGCGGCGCACCAGCCGCAGCGTCTCCCCGGCGTAGTAGCCGTCCAGGCCGATCCAGGTGCCGTCGGCGCGGGCGGTGAACCGCGAGGCCCGGCCGGGGCCGCCGACCGGCGACAGCGACAGGTCCCGTCCGCCCAGCAGGCGCAGCGCGTAGGCGGCCGGCCCCCAGTACCACGGACCGGTCAGCTCCAGCAGGGCGGGATCGGCGGCCGCCGGCTCCCACTCGGCGGGCAGGCGCGGCTCGTGCTCGTCGAGGATGGCCAGCAGGTCCGTCGTCAGGGCCCGGCTGGCCCCGGAGGTCGCGTTGGTCAGGAACAGCACACCGGTCGCGTCACCGGGATCGGCCCACACCGAGGCCAGGAAGCCCGGCATGGAGCCGCCGTGACCGGCCAGGCGGCGGCCGCCCGCGCGGGCCAGCTGCAGGCCCAGGCCGAAGCCGCCGGTCCAGGCGTCGCCGTCGTCGACGGTCGCGGGCTCGCGCATCTCGGCCAGGGTGTCGGAACTCAGCACGTCGCCGGTGTCGCCGGCCAGGAACGCCGCCCACCGGGCGAGGTCGGCGGGGGAGGACCACATCTGCCCGGCCGGGGCCAGGGCCCCGGCGTCGTGCTCGGGCTCGGGCAGCAGCACGTCGGCCCACGGGTGGACGGCGAAGCCGGTCGCGTGCGGGGCGCGGGGCCGGGGTGTGGTGTCGCGCATGCCCAGTGGCTCCAGCACCTCCTCCCGCACGGCCCGCGCCCAGTCCGTCCCCCGGTGACGGGCGACCATCTCGCCCAGCAGGGCGAAGCCGAGGTTGGAGTAGTGGAAGCGGCGGCCGGGACGGTGCCGGGCGGTCTCCGGGCCGAGCAGGGCCAGCAGCTCCTCCACCGGCATTCCCGGGGTGCGCTCCCACCACTGACCCGGTGGCTCGGCGGTCAGCCCCGCGGTGTGCGACAGCAGCTGGGCGATGCTCACCTCGCCCACCGGCGTGCCGGGGACGTGCTTGCCGATCGGGTCGAGCAGGGCGATCCGGCCTTCGTCACGCAACCGCATGACGACGACGGCGACCATGCTCTTGGTGATGGAGCCGATGCGGTACTGGGTGGCCTCGGTGGGCGCGGCGCCGTCCACCCGGCCGCGGAAGCCGAACCAGGCCGGCCTCCCGTCGCGCACCACGGCGGCCGCCAGAGACGGCAGCCGCGAGTCGGCCTGCTCCTGCGCGATCCTGTGCAGCAGGGCGCGGGCCGTACCCTCCAGAACCGGTGCCACCATCTGCTCCCTTCCACGTCCTGACGCTGATGAGGTCCCAGGCTAGGCCATGCGCGCCCGCCTGAGCGGCCGGGATCTCCAGGCCGGGACGCGACGGGTGACGGCGTTTCCCGGATGTCACGCTTCGGCGAAGCGCCGGGCCAGGCGGGCGAAGGCGTCCTTGAGCTCGGCCGGGCCGACGACCTCGACGTCGGCGTCGAACCTGCCGATGGCGGAGGCCAGGGCGATCCACGACCACGACCCCAGGACGAGACGGCAGCGGCCGGGGCCGAGCTCCTCGACGACTCCGTCCCGGGTGTGGCGGGACACGGCGGCGGCGGGCAGATCGAGGATCACCTCACCGCGGCACGGCCAGTCGGCGGAGACGTCGTCCGAACCCCTGAACCTGGCGGTCACGAAGGCGGACACCGTGCCCCCGGGCAGCTCGCGGGGCGTGAAGCGGGGCCCGGCAGGGGTGCGCGGAGTGATCCGGTCGACGCGGAAGGTGCGCCAGTCCTCGCGGTCGAGGTCCCAGGCGACGAGGTACCAGCGCCCGCCCCGGGTGACGAGGTGATGGGGCTGCGTCCGCCGCGGCGGCGCCGGCGAGCCGCCGTCGTCGCCCGCTCCTGAGGCGTAGTCGAAGCGCAGCTCCTCGCGGGCGTGGACGGCGGCGCCGAGCGCCATGAGCACGTCGCCGCCGGCCTGCGGCTGCGGCCGGGGCTCCGGCCGCTCGGCGGCGGTGACCCGGAGGGCGTCGACGCGGTGGCGCAGCCGTGCGGGCATGAGCCGGCGGACGGTGTGCAGGGCGCGTGCCGCACCCTCCTCGATGCCGGCGCCGGCGCCGCCGGTGGCGGCGAGCCGGAGGGCGACGGCCAGGGCGACGGCCTGCTCGTCGTCGAACAGCATCGGGGGCAGCTCCGCGCCGGCGTCGAGCCGGTACCCGCCGTCGGGCCCCCGGAAGGTCGTGATGGGGTAGCCGAGCTCACGCAGACGGTCGACGTCACGGCGTACGGTGCGGGGGCTGACGTCCAGCCGCTCGGCCAGCAGCCCTCCCGGCCAGTCCCTGCGGGTCTGGAGCAGTGAGAGCAGCGTCAGCAGCCGCGCTGAGGTCTTCGGCACGTCATCCATCCTGCCGGACGAAGAGGACACGACCTGTCCGCTTCTCCCGCGAGCGTCTTGCCCGGCCGGAAAGGTCCGCGGCCGGTGGCGCCGATCCCGCGGCGGGGATGCGGTGCCCGCCGCTCCGGCTCAGGAGGTCAGCCCGAACCGCCTGCGGTAGGCGGTGGGGGTCAGTCCGGTGCGCCGCCGCAGCTGGGCCCGCAGGTTCGCCGCCGTCCCCAGGCCGCTGTCCCGCGCCACAGCCTCCATCCGCTGCTCGCCGCGTTCGATCAGCCTGCACGCCGGCGTGACGCGCTCGGCGGTGAGCCAGGCCAGGGGAGTGGTGCCGAGCTCGGCCTGGAACCGCCGGTGCAGGGTGGCCGGGCTGACCGCGGCGCGCCCGGCCAGATCGGTCACGGTCAGCGGCCGGTCCAGGCGCCGCCGCGCCCAGGCCAGCACCGGAGCCAGGGAGGCGTCCGGTACGGCGGGCACGGGCCGTTCGACGAACTACCGCTGGCCGCCGTCGCGGTGGGCGGCGAAGACCAACCGCCGGCTCACCGCGTTGGCCACCTCCGCGCCGTGGTCGCGGCGGATCAGGTGCAGGCCGAGTTCGAGCCGTCGGGCACCTCGAGCGTCGGGGACCGGCACGAGGAGGTTCCCGCCCACGTCGACGCCACCACCGGTCACGCTCTCGGCTGACGCCGCGCCGTTCGGGACGCCCTGGGCGCGCAGCCCGTCGGCGGCGAACGGCGGGCGGCGGCCGTCCCACGGCGCGAGGGACCGGATCAGGCGAGCAACCGGCCGACCAACCCGTCGAGGTAGTCAGGGGTGAGCGGGCCCAGTCCGAACAGGACGCGCATGTAGATCGGCGCCAGGAGGTGGTCCAGCACCTCCAGTGCGGCGGGCGGGTCCTCGCCGCGGTCGCGGGCGCGGTCGAGCATGGCCTGCAACTGCCTGGTGCGGTCGGCCAGGAGCTCGTCGCGCACCTGAAGGCCAGGCTGACCCTCGCCTGACAGCGCGATGGTCAGCCGCACCACCGCCAGGCCGTCGGGTCCGGTGACCTCGCGGGCCACGGCGGCGGCGTAGGTGCGCAGGTCGCCGGCCAGGCTGCCGGTGTCAGGCATCGGTGACCGCGCGTTGAGCCGGGTCAGCAGCACATCGCCGAGCAGGGCCTGGAGGTTGCCCCACCGGCGGTAGAGGCTGGTGTCGGCCACGCCGGCGCGGGCCGCGATGTCGCCGATGGTGAAGTTTCCGTAACCGCGCTCGCCGACCAGCTCGGTGACGGCCTGGTGCACCGCCGCGCGGACCCGGGCGCTGCGCCCGCCGGGCCGCCTGCCCCGCCCCTGCTCATCCATACCCTCACCCTAACGCAGTCCAGACTTGCGTTAGAGTCTCTACTAACGCAGCTAATGACTGCTTTTAGGAGAGACGTGCGGAAAGCTCTACTCACCCTGACCTGCGCGGGTCAGTTCATGGTGCTGCTCGACAACACGATCGTCGGCGCCGCCCTGCCCGACATGCAGCAGCGGCTCCACACCGGGCTGACCGGCCTGCAGTGGATCGTCGACGCCTACGTGCTGCTGGTGGCCATGCTGCTGCTGTCGGGCGGCGTCTTCGCCGACCGGTTCGGCCGTAGGCGGGTGTTCCTGACCGGGGTGGTGGTGTTCACGGCCGCGTCGGTGGTGTGTTCGCTCGCGCCCTCGATCGGCTGGCTGATCGCCGGACGGGTACTGCAGGGCGTCGGGGCCGCGGCGCTGAGCCCCGCCTCACTGGCGCTGCTCACCGCCGCGTATCCCGCCCCGAAGGAGCGCGTCAGAGCGATCGGGTCGTGGGCCGGGTTCAGCGGCATCGGCCTGGCCGCCGGACCGCTGGCGGGCGGGATCCTGGTGGAGGCCTTCGGCTGGCCCGCCATCTTCCTGGTCAACGTGCCCATCGGGGCGGTCCTGCTGCTGGCCGGGCTGCGCGTGCTGGGGGAGTCCCGCAACCCGGGCGCGCCTCCGATCGACGTCCCCGGCACGGTCCTGTCCGTCGCGGGCGTGGGCGCCGTGACCTACGGCCTGATCGAGGGCGGTTCCCGAGGGTGGACCTCGCCGGTGATCCTGGGCGGCTTCGCCGCCGGGCTGGTGCTCCTGGCCGCGTTCATCGTGGTCGAGAGTCGTGTGCCGACGCCGATGCTGCCGCTGCGGCTGTTCCGTCAGCGGCTGTTCACGGTGTCCAACACGGCGATGGTCGTGGTCGGGTTCGCCCTGATGGGGTCGTCGTTCTTCTTCTCCCAGTTCTTCGTCCACGTCCAGGGCACCTCGATCCTGGTCGCCGGGCTGCGGACCCTGCCCACCTCGCTGGCCATGGTGATCGTCAGCCCGTACGCGGGCCGGCTCGCGGCCAGGTACGGCTTCCGCGTCGTCGTCACCGCCGGCCTGGCGCTGGCCGGGCTGGGACTGCTGGCGCTGGGCTTCGTCCACGCCGATACCGGCTACGGAAACGTGTGGTGGCGGCTGGCGGTCGCCGGCATCGGGTTCGCTCTAACCATGTCGCCGCTGACCGGGGCCTCCATCCAGGCGGTCAGCCCGCAGGAGGGCGGCCTCGCCTCGGGTGTCAGCAGCACCACCCGGCAGATCGGCGCGGTGCTCGGCGTGGCGGTGCTCGGGGCGATCGTCCACACGCGGGAGTCCGGCGGCGCCTCCTTCGAATCCGACCTCGACAGCGCCTTCCTCACGGCGGGCGCCGTGACGCTGGCCTGCGCCGTGTTCACCGGCCTGTGGCTGACCGCGGCCCGGACGCCGGGGGACGTCCGGGCCGGACGGTCAGGAGGCCGAGCGGCCGGTGAGCCGCCGCTGACGGCTCCTGCCGGCCGGCTCACGTCCTGAACCGCTCGGCGTAGGCCCGCCGGGCCGGCTCCGCCCCGGTCCCGCAGCGCCATGGCGCGGCATTCCTTTCCCCAGCGGAAACCGGGGGCGGAGGCGAGGGCGGGCGTCAGGAGCGCAGGCGCGACAGCATCGGCGGCAGCTCGCCGCGGCAGGTGACGGCCAGGCGCCGGGTCGCCCGGGTGATCGCCACGTACAGGTCGTTGCCGCCCGTCGGGGACCGGGTGAGGATCTCACCGGGCTCGACGACCACCACGGCGTCGAACTCCAGCCCCTTGGCGGCGGTGACGGTCAGGACCGCGACGGGGGAGTCCAGGACGTCGCCCTCGCGGGGGAAGAGCCCGGCGAGGGCCTCCTGGCGGTCGTCGGGGACGATGACGGCCAGGCGGCCCTCACCGATCGCGGCGAGTTCCTCACGCACCAGGGCGGTCAGGGCGGCGCGACCGGCGGGAAGACCGGGGTCGAGGCGTACGGCGCGCGGAGGGGCGCCGCCGTCGCGCACCGACTCCGGCGGCTCGGCGCCGGGGGAGACCGCCGCGAGGACGTCGGCGGCCACCTCCATGATCTCCGCCGGGGTGCGGTAGTTGACCCGCAGCCGCTCGGTGCGCCGGCGACCCCGGAGGTAGGGGTCGAGCATCTCGCCCCACGAGCGGGCCCCGGCCGGTGAGCCGGTCTGGGCGAGGTCGCCCACGATGGTCAGCGAGCGGGCCGGGACGCGGCGCATCACGGTGCGCCAGGCCATCGCCGACAGCTCCTGCGCCTCGTCCACGATGACGTGGCCGTAGGCCCAGCGGCGGTCGGCGGCGGCCCGCTCGGCGGTGGTGGTCTCCGGGCCCGGCGCGCGGTGGCGGCCGGCCAGCGCGGCGGCCTCCATCATGCCGTCCTCGAACAGGCCGGTGTACTCCAGCACGCCCAGCGCGTACCGCTCGTCGTCCTCGCGTTCGGCCCGCTCGCGCTCGGCGCGGGAGAACGTCCCGGCGGCCTCGGCGTCGCCGACGTCCTCGCCCAGCAGCTCGGCCGCCTCATCCAGCAGCGGGACGTCGTCCGTCGTCCACGGCGCGCCGTACGGCCGCAGCAGCGCGGCGCGCTCGGCCGGGGTCAGGCCGGGCGCGGCCGACTCCAGCGCGGCCGGGTCGGACAGCAGGCCGGCGACCAGCTCCTCGGGGGTCAGCGGCGGCCACAGCGCGTCCAGTGCCCGGCGGACCGGTTCCTGGGCCCACAGCGCCCGGCGGGCGTGGCGCAGATCCTCCTCGTCCTCCGGGGCGTCCAGCCGCCGGGCCTCGTCCAGGGCCAGCGCCCTGAGCATGTCCATCACGAACAGCTTGCGGGCGGCGTTGTGCGGCAGGCGGGCGCGGGAGGCCCGGTCGCGGGCGCGCACGCAGACGTCGTGGCCGGCCCGCAGCGTCATCCACTGCACGACCACCTCCACGCCACCGCGCAGCGAGGTGCGCACCGGGACGTCCACCTCCAGGTCACCGTCCGGGACGCGCCGGCGGTCGCGCAGCGCCGCGGCGAGCACCTCCACCATGCCCAGGCCGCCCTTGAGCGCGGCGGCCGCCGGGGGGTCGGCGGCGACGGCGTGCACGCCCGGGTACAGCTGCCCGACCGACGACAGCACCACGTCGGTCTCACCCAGCGACGGCAGCACCTGGCCGATGTAGCGGGAGAAGACGGCGTTGGGACCCACGATGAGGATGCCGCGCCGTTCCAGCACGTCGCGGTGGGTGTAGAGCAGGAAGGCCGCCCGGTGCAGGGCGGCGACGGTCTTGCCGGTCCCGGGCCCGCCCTGCACCACCAGCGCACCCGCCAGGCCGGAGCGGATCACCCGGTCCTGCTCGCGCTGGATGGTGGCGACCACCTCGCCCATCCGCCCGGTACGGCCGCGCCGCAGGGCCGCCAGCAGCGCCGCCTCGCCGACGAGCGTACGGCGCTCGCCCTCGCCGAGGTGTTCCAGGTCGAACACCTCGTCGTCGAGACCGACCACGACGCGGTCACGGGTGTGCAGGTGACGGCGGCGCACGAGCGCGCCGGGATCGCCGGGGGTGGCGGTGTAGAAGGGGCGGGCGGCCGGGGCCCGCCAGTCGGTCAGGATGATCTCGCCGTCGGCGTCGCGCAGCCCGGCGCGGCCGATGTAGCGGGTGTCGCCGTCGGTGTCGTCGATCCGGCCGAAGCACAGGCCGCGTTCGACCGCCTCCAGGCGGGCCAGGCGGCGGGCGTGCTCGTCCGCGCTGACCTCGCGTTCGTAGCGGGCCTGGTGCAGGCCGCCGGTCTCGCGCCCGTAGGCCTCCTCCAGCGCGGCGCGGGTGTGCCGCCGGACGGCGTCCAGCCGCTCGTAGGTCCGGGTGACGTGGGCCTGCTCGACGCGCAGTGCGGCGGCGAGAGCGGATTCGTGTTGACGGAGTTCCATCTCTCTGATAAACTCCTATTGAGGAATTCTGATATTTTCTGAAGAGAAGGATCGAGCATAACGCTCTCGTTCTCCTGTGTCATCCTCTGTCCTTCTTTTCTGCCGCCCTCTGGATCGCCCGCTCCCCGACGTGTCCTTGACGGGCCACTGACAGGCCGCTGCGCCGGGCGCCGATGGATCATCGGCCACCGCACCACGGACGTCACCGAGACCGGCGGCACCTGATCGACGCCCTTGTCACCACGGTGGGCGACCGCTGAGTCCGGCGCTCAGGTGGACGAACATTCCGGGGCCCGTAAGCTTTCGATCATGGACGTTACCCTCAGCGACTCCGCACGGCGGATCCTCGACGCCCCCAACGTCGGCGTCCTCGCCACCCTCAACCCCGACGGCGGCCCGCAGACCTCGGTCGTCTGGGTCGGCACCGACGGTGACGACGTGGTGATCTCCTCCCAGGCCGGAAGGCGCAAGGTCCTGAACCTGGAACGGGATCCGCGCGCCAGCCTCAGCGTGTTCGACCTTTCGGATCCCGAGAGGTATGTCGAGATCCGCGGGCTCGCGACGGTCGCCGAGGACGAGGGAAGGCGACTGGCGGTGGAGCTGGCGGAGAAGTACGAGGGCGCCGGCGCCGGGGAGGAGTATCTGCGGCTCCCCCCGGAGAACGTGCGGGTGGTGATCCGGATCACGCCGGGACGCGTGCTGGGCAACGCGGCGTGACGGGCCCGCAGGGCCGAGGCCGAGTGTGAGGGAAGGCGAGGCGGGACGGGGTTCTCAGGGGCGCAGCGCCAGCTTGCCGACGGTCGCCCGGCTCTCCAGTTCGGCCAGCGCCTTCGGGCCGTCGGCCAGGTCGTACACCGCGGGCCGGCCGGGGTGGAGCACCCCGGCGGCGATCGTGCCCAGGCTGTCCACGGTCGGTGCGCCCGCCAAGGTCGTGACGGCCGGGCTCAGCGATGGTGCGCCGCAGCGCCGCGTGGGGTACGTGACCACGCCGGAGCCGGCCGGATCGGCGATCATCCGCGATCTGCTCGGCGAGTTGCGGGCGATGAAGGGCGTGCCCTGCCCCGCCGGCGGTTGAACCGGCGGGCGGCCGCAGGAGTGAGCGTCATCTCGCGGCAGAGTGGGCAGCTCGATCCAGAGCGTGCCCGGCCGGTGAACGGCCGGCATCGGGACGTTGGGCGTCTTGGCGAGCGCGGCACGAGACGCAAACGGGCGGCATGGCGCTGGAGGCCCTCCACTCAGGTACTGCGATACGGGGAAATATAACTGATGGTTACGTATGGATCGCTACGTGGTGGGCCTTGGCATACGTTATCCATGCGAATATTGTTATCCAAATGGATAACAAACTCGCCGGCCGTGGTGCCGGTCCTGGTGAGTCGCCAGTAATCGCCGGGCGGACATACGTCGTCACCGGCTCGGCATCCGGCATCGGCGCCGCCACCGCGGCGCTGCTCCGCGAACGCGGCGCCAAGGTCATCGGCTGCGACCTCGGCGACGCCGACATCCACGCCGATCTGTCCACCCCTGACGAACGACGGTCGCTGGTCGACCAGGTGACCGAATACGGGCCCATCGACGCGGTGCTCGCCATCGCGGGAGGCGGCAAGACCGGCCTCCTCGAGACCAACTACTTCGGCACCGTCGCGACCCTTGAAGGGCTGCGGCCGCTGCTGGCGCAGAGCGAGGCGCCCCGCGCCGTGGCCGTGTCGTCGACCTCCTCTCTCGCCCTCGCGGACGAGCGCGTGCTGCAGGCATGCCTCGACGGCGACGAAGCCGCCGCCGTCGCCTACATCAACGCGGATCCGTCCCTGGCCGGTGCCGCGGGTGCGTACGGCGTCGCCAAGCGGGCGCTGAATCGATGGGCCCGCAGAGTCGCCCCGACCCCCGAATGGGCCGGAGCCGGCATCGCCCTCAACGTCGTCGCACCCGGCATCGTCGACACCCCCGCAGCCTCGTGGATCTTCGCGAGCGAAGACGTACGCACCGCCGTCGAGAGCGCCTCGCCCCAACCCTTCGGCGGATTTCCAGGACGGCCCGAGTGGATCGCCGAACTCATCTGCTGGCTCGGCGGCACGGACAACCGCTTCGTCACCGGTCAGGTCATCTTCGCCGACGGAGGCGCGGAAGCCGCGACGATCGGAGATCTTCACTGGCGCTGAGGACCGCTGACACACGGCCGGGCTTTCGAAGCGGTGTGTCCCCTGATCAGCTCGGACGGCCAGTGCCGGAAACCCGGCGGGTCTCCGGCCCGCCGACGCCACCGGCCGTTCCGTTGCCGCTCAAGGCCCGCGGCGCTCGCGGGAGGCCGATCAGCGGCCATCCCCCCCCGCGACCCGGTGGACGCCGGTCACTGAGGGGTGGCGCCCCTTGTCCTTGCCTTCGGGGATGACCGGCTTGCGGGCGACCTCGGGCACCGGCACGCCCCGGGCGCGGAGCGTTCGGGGCGTAGGCCGCCATGTCGTCGTCGAACACCTTGGGCCGTCCGCCGTGCCGGCCGCGTTCGCGAGCCGAGGCATGCCCTTCGAGGATTTCTCCCGGATGTAGCAGGAGGTTCTGAGGATGACGGGGCCGGGGCGAAACCCTCCGGCCCGCACGGCCTCGCCCGCCGTACACGTCCGAGCATGGGCCGGCACCGCCGGGGCCCCGTTCACCTGGTATTTCGTGGGTACGTTGAAGGAATGGTTCCAACGATCACCCTCAATGACAAGACACGGATCCCGCAGCTGGGATTCGGCACCTATCTCATCCCGCCCGAGGAGACCGCCGGCATCGTCGGCCAGGCCCTGCAGGTCGGCTACCGCCACATCGACACCGCCCAGATGTACGGCAACGAGGAGGGCGTCGGCGCGGCCATCGCGGCCTCCGGCGTTCCCCGCGAGGAGCTGTACGTCACCAGCAAGCTCAACAACGGCAACCACCGCCCCGACGACGTGCGTCGCTCCTTCGACGAGACGATGAACCGGCTCGGCCTGGAGCGGCTCGACCTGTTCCTGATGCACTGGCCGCTGCCCACCCTCTACGACGGCGACTACGTCTCGACCTGGAAGGCCATCACCGGCCTGGTCGCCGACGGCAGGCTGCGCACCGCGGGCGTGTCGAACTTCCAGCCGGACCACCTCGACCGGATCATCACCGAGACGGGGGTGGTGCCCGCGGTGAACCAGATCGAGGCTCATCCCTACTTCGCCAACGACGCCGCGCGCGAGGCCTCCCACCGTCACGGCATCGCCGTGGAGGCGTGGAGCCCGCTCGGTCAGGGCGGCGCCGTCCTTGAGGACGAGAAGATCACCGAGATCGCCGCCGCCCACGGCAGGACCACCTCGCAGGTCATCCTGCGCTGGCACATCCAGCGCGGCGACATCGTCTTCCCCAAGACGACGCGGCGCGAGCGGATGGTGGAGAACTTCGGCCTGTTCGACTTCTCCCTCACCCCGCAGCAGGTCGAAGCCATCAGCGCGCTCGACAAGGGTGAGCGGGGACGGGTCGGACCGCACCCGGACACCTTCGACTACGTACCGGACTGACCTCGGCCCATCCGGCCCCGCGCGGGCCGGTCAGCCCCGGGTGGCGCTGCCGCAACAAATCCGGCGCTTGCTGCGGCGAACCTCGGGAAATGCGGGCGTCACAGATCGCAGCGGCGATCACCGACAGCTACTTGTGAAGACCGCCGCTGGAGGACAGAGCCGAATCGCGCTCTGTGGCCCAGAGCGAGCCGGGGTCAGCGTCCGTTCATACGCAGCACAGTGACGGCGCCGACCGTCGCATAGCCCCGCCATTCGAGTGATGCGGCGGTCGAATGGCTGGTGAAGTCAACCACCCACCCGCCGTCCTGTCGCTGCCCGAGTTCCAGGCGGTCGAGGTCGTCCGACACAGCTTTGGGGTCGAGTAGGCCGCGGATCGATCGCCCGGGCTCGGGCGCGTAGTCGAGAGGATGAAGCGTCTCGCCCTCGGCCCCGCCGGCCACGGCGAGTGCCCCGTTCTTCGGGACGAACCGTCCGAGGTGGTCGAGCAGGTCACGCGCCTCCGGGTGGGTGTCGGCTGCGATGTCGAGGAACTGGAGCGCGAAGGACAGCACGTACGCGAAGGGCGCTTCGTCGATCTCACGGATCGCGTCGAAGCAGTACCGCGTCGCCGTTGCCAGCCATGGATGGTCTCGTACGGCTTCATCCCAACGCGCGGCGCGATACGCCTGCGTCGCCACCGCGGCCGTGATCTGCAGCGATGACTCCGAGGGATCCGCCTGCACCCAGAACGGGGCGCACGCCGAGGGGTCGCTGATCGGAAGCGCGAACGGCAGCCCGCCATCGGGAAGAGTCACGGAGCCCAGCCAGTCGAGGAGGGCCGCGGTGTGCGGCGAGGTCGCAGGGCCGGCGTCAGCGAGCGCCTCTAGCGCGTGCTGGGCGCCTCCCGGCTGGCTCTCCGGTGCACGAAGGTCCGGTTCGAGTCCCCACCCGTAGCCGCCGTCGGGGTTTCGGTAGGCGTCGAGTCCGTGGATGATGGCCTGACGAGCAGCGTCGCTGCCGGTGGTGATGGCCTCGAAGCGCTGCCGATCGAGAACTCGCGCGTGCGAGGCCATGAACGCTCTCGCGCGACCCAGGTTGATGCTCATACGAGAACGCTGTCATCCGTCGGCTACGTCAGGCTTGGACGAAACGGCCAGCCGGGGGAAACGAACTCGAAGCAAGAACGGACGAGCATTTGAGAGAGTGTCATCCTGGTGAAAAAGCTAAGCGACGCGTGTGAGCGTGGCGGGTGTCTGGCCGGTGAGCCGTTTACTCTCCCTGTTGAAGTGGGCTTGGTCGGCGTAGCCGGCTGTCGCCGCGGCATCACTCAACGGCAGGCCTGCTCGCGCCAGGTGGAGTGCATGCTGGAAACGGTGAATCCGCATGAGCGTCTTGGGGCCGTAGCCGAAGAGCCGGTTGCTGAGCCGACGCAATGATCGCTCCGACAGGTCGTGGAGCTCTGCTGTCTCACGCACGCTCAGACCTTCGCGAGCGGCGCGGTCGAGAGAGGCCGCCATACGAAGGACGAAGCGTTCCGGGTCCGCCCGCGTCCATAGGGCGATGAAAACCCGTTCGAGCGCGTCGATCGCGTCGTCCTCGAACGACCAGCCGTCATGCCTGGGGAGCGCGACGAGTTCCGACAACTCGACGCGCCGCTCCGTCAGTTCGTGTGCGGGCACACCGAGAAGTGTGTACGCCACGCCCGGAGCGAGTTGGAGACCCCAGGTCACCTTGCCGGCATGTGTCGGCACGATGACCGTCCGAGTGTCGGGGCCTGCCACGACGAGACGGTCCTGGAACCACATCAGATCCATCACGCCGTCGGGGGCGATGCGCTTCTCGGGGCCATCCGAGAGCGCCCGCCACATCGTCGCGCCGGTTCGGACGCCTCGTCGTGTCGCATAGCTCCCCATGTATCGTCCACCCCCGCACCACGCACACAACTGCGGCCGACTGTAGTGCCGACGACTTCGGAATATACGAGGTTCGCAGGCCCGGACCCCGCTACCGCTGTCCGCTGCACCGCCGACCCTCATGGCGACCGCCCAACATGACGTCACGGAGCGGTACACGTCACCTGGCTATGGCCAAGTCATCCGGGACCAGAATTTCGGACGCCAGTTCGACTCCCCCGACACGCTCGGCGTGCGCTGGTGGGCCGGTCAGGCGACCCGGCCGAAGCCCGCTGCGGTCGGGTCCTCCTCGCGGAGCGGAACAATCGAGAAGTGCCGGTTCGCCGTGTACGAAAGCTCATGTCCGCGCACTCCGGGGATGTGCCGAGCGGCCTCGTACGGGCCGATGTCGGTGCCCTTCACGAAGGTCGTGATGACGTAGCGGCCGAACGGGTCCTCCAGTTCCGGCTCGTTGCCGGACCGCCCGGAACGGGCCCGGACCTGCGATATGATCTCCATTGACATCTGAGCCCCCCCGGTACGGACCCCGGTCCACCGAGGAGGCTCTTTTGCGTGCCCGGGGGCGGTCACGTCCCCGCTACGGCCGGCCGCCGCGCCTGGCCGACGGCCCGGACGCAGGGCCCCCGCCGTCCACCGTCCTCACCAAGGAGACTCATGTCGGATTCGTACGCACCCACCGTCACCGCGGCGGCCGCGGGCACCTGGAAGCTCGGTGACCTCACGGTCAACCGCGTCGGGCTCGGCGCGATGCGCCTGACCGGCAGCGCCGCCTTCGACCTGGGCGTGCCGAGCAACCGGGAGCGGTCGATCACCGTGCTGCGGCGCGCGGTCGAGCTGGGGGTGAACCACATCGACACCGCCGCGTTCTACTTCTCCTCGCTGCGCTCGGCCAACGAGCTGATCAACCGGGCGCTGGCCCCGTACCCGGACGACCTGGTCATCACCACCAAGGTCTGGCCGGGCCGGGACTCCTCGGGGGAGTGGTGGTGGGCCACGCCGCGGCAGTTGCGCGGCCAGGTGGAGGAGAACCTGCGCCAGCTGGGCCGTGATCACCTGGACGTGGTGAACCTCCGCGTCCCGCCGCACGACGGGGTCGGCTCGATCGCCGAGCACTTCGGCGCGCTGGCCGAGCTGCGCGACGCCGGGCTCATCCGTCACCTGGGCGTGTCCAACGTCACGCCCGGCCAGCTGGCCGAGGCCCAGGCCATCGCGCCGGTGGTGTGCGTGCAGAACCCCTACGGCCTCGGCGCGCCGGCCGCCAAGCGGGAGTTCCTGCGGGCCTGCGGCGCGCAGGGCGTCGCCTTCGTGCCGTTCTTCGCGATCGCCGGCGCCGGCCGCGAGGCGGGCGCGGTCGGGACCGACGACGAGACGGTGCTCGCCGTGGCGCGCGCGCACGACGCGACGCCCGCGCAGGTACGGCTGGCGTGGACCCTCCAGCAGGGGCCGCATGTGCTGGCCATCCCGGGAACCGGTGACCCCGGCCACCTGGCCGCCAACGTGGCCGCCAGCGCGCTGCGGCTCTCCGCGGAGGAGATGACGGCCCTCTCGGCCGTCGGCGGCGAGTAGGACGGATCCGCGCGAGGACCCCGGCGGGGCCTGGCGGGGCCTCCGCCGGGACACGCCGGGGTCCTCGCGCCGGACGGGCGCGGGGCCCGTCAGGCCGGCCGTGTCACCCGGCCGCGGTGAAGTAGGCGGCCGGATCAAGGGAGTTGAGCGCGATCCAGCGCTGCGCCGTCGCTTCGGCGGGTGCTCGGCCGTCGCCCGCCGAGGCGCGGAAGAAGCCCTGCACGTCGAGGGCGATGCGGGGATCGTCGTCGATGCGCCGCGCCATGTCGTAGTAGACGGCCAGTTCGTGGGCGCACCGCGGGGCGCCGGCCGGGCAGGAGCAGTCGACGCTGTCGAGGACCGGCGCGAGCGGATGGCCCGCGTCGGCGATCGCGCGGTACAGATCGTCGGTGAGCAGGGGCTGGACGCCGCTCAGCCGACGGGAGATCCCGGCCGTCACCTCCGGGGACATCGGCGCGACCTCGATCGTGACCGTCGAGGTGCCGCGACCTCGGTGCACGACGGCGCGCACGGTCCGGCCGTCGAACGTGATCTGCACCTTCCCGTCGCGCGCCATGCGCCGCGCACTCGGCAGCCGGGGATCGGGACGGGTCTGGCGCAACGACTCGGCGAACCGGACCCAGTCCCTGCCCCACGCCGTGTAACCGTAGTCGTGGTCGGCCATGGTCAGTTGACTCGCTTCCGGCGCAGGACCTCGATGAGACGGTCGTCGTCCAGGCGGGTCAGCTCGGCGACGCTTGACATGTCGGTGATGTCCGACAGTGCGGACTTGCGGTCGTGCATGGCCGCGATGTGCTCCTCGACGGTGGTCCCGGTGGTCAGGGTGGTGACGGTGACCGTGCGGGTCTGACCGATCCGGTGGACCCGGTCGGACGCCTGGGCCTCCACGGCCGGGTTCCACCACCGGTCGAAGTGGATGACGTCGGCCGCGCGCGTGAGCGTGAGCCCGGTGCCCCCGGCCTTCAGGCTGAGGACGAGGACCTTCGGGCCGTCGCCGGACTGGAACCGGCGGACGATGCCGGCCCGCTGCTCCTGGTTCAGGCCGCCGTGGAAGAACGGCGTACTCACCCCGAACCGTTCGGCGAAGTGCCGGACCAGCAGCTCACCGGTCCGCCGGTACTGGGTGAAGACGAGGGTCGGAGCGTCGTTCTCCAGGTTGCCGGACACGATGTCGGTGCACAGGTCGAGCTTTCCCGACCTGCCCGACAGCTCACCGAGGTCGTCCGTGATCAGGCCCGGATGGTTGCAGACCTGCTTGAGCGAGGTCAGGACGGCGAGCACCCTGGTCTGCCGCTGGGCTCCACTGCCGAAGCCGTCGTCGATGACCTGCTCCAGCAGCCGGTCGTACAGCCGCTCCTGCTCCTCGGTGAGGTCGCAGATGAGATCGGCGTGGATCTTGGGCGGGAGCGACGCCGCGACCTGCGCCTTCTTCCGCATCAGCACGACCGGTTCGATGGCCCCGCGCAGCCGGGCGGAAGCGGCCGGGGAGCCGGCCGCGATCTGCCGTACGAAACGACGGCGGAACTGCGTCCGGTTCCCGAACAGGTGCGGTGCGACCAGATTGAGCAGGGTCCACAGCTCGTCGAGGTGATTCTCGACGGGCGTCCCGGTCAGGGCGATCCGCGCGTCGGCCGCGATGGTGCGCGCGGCCTTCGACACCTGCGTACGGGGGTTCTTCAGGGCCTGTGCCTCGTCGAAGACCGCGGTGCTCCACCGGATCCCCGCCAGGGCCGGGCCGTGCGTGCGCAGCGTGGGATAGCCGGTGAGCACCACCGTGCCGCCGTCCACCGGGGACAGCGGCCCGCCGCGCCAGATCACGGTCCGCAGGCCGGGTGCGAACCGTGCGATCTCGTGTGCCCAGTTCCCCACCAACGACGTGGGACAGACCACCAGCTGCGGCCCCTTCCCGGCGCGTCCGGCGACACAGCCGATGGTCTGCAGGGTCTTGCCGAGTCCCATCTCGTCGGCCAGCACCGCGCCGCCGTGCGTGTCGACGGTCTCGCGCAGCCAGCCCACCCCGCGCACCTGATACGGGCGCAGCTCGGCGGTGAGCGCCGTGCGCATCTCGGCCCCCACCGCGGTGGTGCGGCGGAAGACGCCGCTCGCGTGTTCCGCCGTCGTGACGGCGACACCCGTGGCGTCGGGGACCGCGTGCGCGGCGATCGGCAGAGCCGGCTCGCCGCCCGCGCTCCACGACCGCCAGACGTCCACCGACCGGCCGGGCGAGTCGAGGGGTACGGCCACGAGCCGGTCCGGCTCGATCAGCGCGCAGTCGACGTCGGACACCTTGAGCCCGCCGAGGTCCGGCGTCGGGACGACCAGGGGGACGGTCTGGACGTCACCGACCGGCGGGGGCGCCCCCACGGCGCCGTCGGCCCAGGTCCACAGGGCGAACATGTGCCGGTCGGGCAGGTATGTGGCCTGACCGCCCGGCCGCGTCTCGAGGAGTTCCTTCCTGGTTCCCATGGCGTCAGCGGGCACCCGCGCCGGCGCCCTCGCGGACGGTCGGACCCTCCGCACCGGCCCGGGGGGTCCCCAGGACGGTGTCCTCCAGCCGGGCCGGCAGCGAACACGCCATGAGAACGGCAGGAACCGGCTGCTGCCCGGACTTCGGCGACGTGGATTCAGTCATGAATACCTTCGGATGCGATCTGGAAAAGCAACAAGCGGACCATAGGCAACCACCGGGCGTGTGTCAATTCCTGGGCGGCCGACAAAGGGCGGCGATTTTTCGGCGTCCCCGAGGGCATGCCGCCAAGGGTTCTGTCAATTCTTGAAGACGCGAGCGGACCGGCGGTTCGGCGCGCTTCCACGGGCATACCGCCAAGCATCCTGTCAATCTCTGATCCCGCTGTTCGACCTGGCGCGGACTCCGCTCCCCGCCCGGTACGGACGGTCCTGCCGGCCCTGTAGGACGGCCATTCTTCCCGGCGCATTCTTAGAATGGTGGAATCTGAATCCGGCCGGGCCGGTGGAGTGGAAATAATCGGAGCATTCACGGGGGGGCGGCGGATTGCCCTGAATGGCTATTTGCGAAGCGATAGCGGCAGTCATTGACCGGGTATTCTCTCGGTTCTCTCATTGAGGCGATCCCACCCGCCTCGAACACGGCCGTCTTGCATGGAAGCCGCTGAGACCACCTCGCCGGATCTCCGTTCTCCATTTCCGGGCGACTCTTCCATGCGGATCGGGAGGGCAGCCGCACCAGCGAGAACCAAGATGGCCGGATCTTCAGTGAAGATCCGGCCGGACCTCGGTCAGTCGATGCCTTCGACGATGCGGAAGTCGCGCTCGACACCGTCGGGGAGGGCGGCCAGCGCCTTCTGGTACGCCTCGCTCTCGTATGCCGCGACGGCCTGTTCAAAGCTGTCGAACTCAATCAGAACGACGCGTTGCGTGATTCCGGCCTCGTGGGCGACGACTCGACCGTCACGGGACAGGACGCGCCCGCCTCCGGCCTGGACAGCCGGCCGGGCCAGCCTGCCGTAGGCAGTCAGCCTCTCAGGGTCGGAAATGGCGGGGTAGACACTGACCCAGTAGCCCTTGGCCATGGAAACCTCCTGTGTTCGGCCGGACACGTCCGACTTCGAATCGACACTCGGATCGATCGATCCCGGCGACGGGTACTGCGGTCGGTTGAATCGTCATATGCGCAGGTTAGGGCTTGATGTGCGGCCGAGGGAAAGATCGGTACGGGATAGACTCAGAACGGATCCTTATCAATCGGCAGGGAGGGCACGTGGCGCCGGATACGGTGAGCCTGCGGTACTTCCTGGTGCTGGCGCAGGAGTTGAACTTCACCCGCGCGGCCGCACGGATCGGTATCGCACAGCCCGCACTCAGCGCCCGGATGCGCCGATTGGAGGCGGAACTCGGTACGGTCCTGCTGGTCCGCAACACGCGTAGCGTCGTATTGACCACGGCCGGTACGGCTCTGGCGGAGTCCGCGCCGCCCGCGCTGGCGGCGCTGGACCGGGCATGGGACACCGCCCGGAACGCGGCGGCCGGTGAACTGGGCACGCTGCGCATCGGATACAGCCTCAGCACCGGAGCCGAGACGACACCGGCCCTGGTGGACAGGCTGATTCGCGGCAACAGCGGACTCGAGGTCGGCGCGGTCCCGATGGCGACACCGGAGATCTCCCCCGCGGTCGCCGACGGCCGCATCGACGCCGGGATCACCCGCGGTGAACAGCCGGGCCGTGGCGTGCGCCGGTTCCTGCTGCGGCGTGCGCGCATCGGGGTCCAGCTGGCGCAGCACCATCCGCTGGCCGGACACCCGGAGATCGAGATCGCCGACGCGGCCGCGTATCCGTTGCGACTCCCGGACCGTGCGGCCAACCCCGTGATCCACGATCAGCTGTCCGCACTGTTCCGAGACACCCGGCCACACCCCCGATTCCACACCGCCGCGGTCTCTTTCGACATGTCTCAGCGCGACCTGCGCGACGGGGTCACCCTCGCCCCGGCCGGAGAAGCCGCGGCCACGGCACAACCGGCCGGTCTCATCTGGCGACCGCTGCGGGGCGCGCCCAGCCTGACGATCCACCTGGTCCTCCCACGCGAGCAGTCGCCACTACACCGGCGCATCCGTGCCGTCGCCAAAACCCTGGCGCACGAGCTGCACTGGCTGCCGGACTGACGCACAAGAGGTCAAGCGAGACGGACGCCTGCGGGGTCGAGGCCGAAGACCTCGCGCCCGGCGGACTTCGCGGTGATGACGACGACGGCGGTCTCGCTGAATGTCCGACAGGACCTCGCTACGCCGGCGGATCAGCATCCGATGATGACCCCGGGTCCGGTCCGAGTCGTACACCGCGGCGACGTCCTCGCCCAGCCCGAGATCTCAGCGGATACCGCGCCTTCGCCGACGCCGGACCGGACAAGCATGGATAGCCGGCGGGAACGCCCGCCGACTTGAGGAAACCCACCCGGGCCGAGGGCGAGGCGCTCTATGGCGAACCCCAGACCGCCGCCTCATGATCAAGAACTGCAACTACACAGAGTTACTTTGGGACTGGTCACACGGACCCGGGCGAAAGGCCGCCCTGAGGGTGAGTTCCTGTCGCCACCCCGGCCTCTCGACCCGGTCACGGTGTGATCTGAAACACATCCGGCTCGTGTCGAAGCACGCGGGCGGGCTCCGAGGTATCGGCGAGCAGTCACCGAGACCACAAGGAGAATGAGATGTCCGAGACGACGGATACCTGCCTGCCGAGCGCCGATCTGAAGGCCCTGGACCGCCTGACCGGCACCTGGGCGGTCACCGGCGGCGCAGAGGGAACCGTGCGGTACGAGTGGATGCCCGGCGGCTTCTTCCTGCTCCAGCACGTCGAGCTCACCCAGTTCGGCCAGCCCGTCACCGGCCTGGAGGTGATCGGCAACCTGCGTCCGTTCGGTGAACCGGCCGGCGCCGACGTGGTGTCACGCTTCTACGACTCGACCGGCAACACGCTCGACTACGTGTACGAGCTGACCGGCGACAAGCTGATCATCTGGGGCGGCGCCAAGGGCGGCCCCGCCTACTACGAGGGCACGTTCAGCGCCGACGGCACCACCGTCGCCGGCGCCTGGGTCTACCCCGGAGGCGGCGGCTATGAGTCCACCATGACCCGGACCTGACCTCGGCTCATCCCGCCTGCCGGGGTCCTCGGCGGGCGGGGCGGGCGGGTTCTCCGGCCCCGGCCGGGAGCCGCGCGATCACACGCTGGGCCCGCCATCGGGGATGACCCGATGGCGGGCTCAGCGTGTGGTGATCATCGCACCGGTTCCAGGACGGGAGGCGGTCCGCCGGGGCGACGGCCCCGGGCGGCGCCGAGCCCGCTGGGTTCCGTACGGATCGCGTGCGGCGGCCGCATCCCGGCTAGTCCCCGGCCATCACGGTGAAGGCGAACCCGGAGCTCGTCGAACGGCCCAGTGGAATGTCGCACTTGATCCGGCGCAGCACCTCGTTCCTGCTGAGGCCGAGCCCCCGCGCGATGAGCCGATCCACGCGCACCGGCACCGGATCGGCGAAGACGACCTCCACCCGGGCCGGCCACGCCTCGTCGGGGCATGGCGGAGGGGCGTCCAGCCGCCAGGCGCCTCTCCAGTCCAGAGCGAAGCGGTTGCGCCGGGCGAGCAGCGGATCCAGCAGTGTGGACGCCACCAGTTCCGGATCGTTGGCGTGGTAGCCGTCGAGCTCGGCCGGATCGAAGGATCTGACCGGCGCCCGCTCGTGCACGGTGAGCTTGCTCGTCCGGCCGCAGGACGTGCAGCGGACCAGCAGCCACACGTCCAGCAGTTTGCCGTTGGCGTTGACGCGGAACCTGCCCTCGCCCGTGGTGGCCGACTCCGAGCGGCAGTCCACGCACCGCAACGACAGCAGAGGCAGCCTGGTCCGGCGAACGACCCAGGGCAGCACGATATGAGGTTGTGAAGACATGATCTCTCTAGACCTGACACGAGGCCGATTGCGCGCGGCCTCAAACGCCGTATGACCGGGCGCACGCGGGCAGCCCGGCGGAACCGACGGCAGCGTCGGCTACAGGTGAGCGGAAGAAGGTGTCAGGTCAGAAAGCAGGCGGGGTCACGCGGTTTTGTCCTCTGTCTTCACTGTGGCGGGGCTGTCTTCACTGTGGCGGGGCCGCGAGCACCCTACGGAGGACATGGGGGAAGGCTCAAGCGGTTTTCCGGCGAGGGTCCCCGGAGCCCGGCGACCGCGCGCACGATCACCACGGGGCGGACCGGGCCGGTCGGGGCTCCGGTTGCGGGCCGGCCAGCCGGTCGCCGAGACGGCTGCGCCGGTACAGCACCCGCCGCCCGTCGCGGGCCCGGGTGACCAGGCCCGTGCCGTACAGCACGCGCAGGTGCTGGGAGACCGCGCTCGGGGTCACCCCGAGGCGGCGGGCGAGCTCGGCCGTGGGCAGCGGCTCGGCCAGGAGGGTGAGCAGCCTGGCCCGGGGCGCGCCGATGAGGGACACGAGCGCCGCCGAGCCGGCGGCCGGCGCCGGGCTCCACAGCGTCGCCGTCCCGCGGCTCGGGTAGATCAGCAGCGGCGGCTCCTCCGGCCGGAGCGGGGGAGTGGGCCGGTGGGCGAACACCGACGGCACCAGCAGCAGCCCCCGGCCGGAGGCCTCGACGCGGTGCCGGCCGACGATCCTGTCGATGTGCAGCACGCCGTCGCGCCATCGCAGGTCGGGGTGCATGTCAGCGAACAGCAGGCGGGCGCCGCCCACGGCCAGCCGCCGCGCGCGGTAGGTCATGTCGGCCTCCAGCAGCAGCCGTATCCGGGGCCACATCGGCCTGATCGCGACATCCCAGTAGCGCCGCAGGGCCTCGCAGGCGGCGTCACGGAAGGCGGCGGCGGAGTCGTCGCCGGCGACGGCGGCGCGCAGGGCCTCCGGGAGCCGCCCCGGGGCGTGGGCGGCCCGCAGGTCACGCCGGACCAGTGCGGGCGCGGTCCGGCCGACCGTGGCCAGCTCCTCCTCGAAGGCCGGGGCGAAGCCGGCGGGCCGGGGGGTGAGGAAGTCGGGGATGGCCAGGCCCGTCCCGACCAGGGAGCCCAGCAGGACGGCGTCGGGGGCGGCGAGCCGGGGGAGGGCGGAGGCGCGCCAGGCCGGATGCGGCTGCGGCAGCCGCGGATCGCGCAGCACCCGCAGGCTGACCACGGTCTCGTGCAGGGGCGAGAGCGCGAACCGGGTGTCGGCGAGATCCTCGACGCCGAGCACGAAGCTGGTCATCGCCCCGTACGCTACCCCAGGTCGCGCCGGGCCCGGGTGATGCGGCTCCGCTCCCCGGCGGAGGGGGAGGCACGAACAGCCGCCTTGCGTGTGCGCGGGTCCCGGGCCGGCGCCACCGCGCCGGACGGGACCGGACATAATCACGCGTATGGATCATGTCGCGGTGCGGAAGTTCGTGGACGGCTGGGCGGCGGCGTGGAACGCCCATGACCTGGACGCGTTGCTGGCTCATTTCGCGGAGGACGTGACGTTCCGTTCGCCGGTCGCGGCGCAGCTCCTCGGCGGCGACGGGGTCATCCGGGGCAAGGCGGCGCTGCGCGCCTACTGGGCCGAGGGGCTGAGGCGCATCCCCGACCTGCGCTTCGAGGTCGTCGGCTCCTACATCGGCGTCGACTGCCTGGTCATCAACTACCGCAACCAGAAGGGCGCCCTCGTCAACGAGGTACTGATCTTCGACGGTCCGCTGGTGACCGAAGGGTACGGGACGTATCCCGCCGGCGACGCGAACCCCGCCGGTGCGACAGCGGGCTGAACGCACCGGCGATCAGGTCCTCGAACGACCCGCGCCCATCGGCACCCGGCCCGCGCGGGCCCGGCCGTACCCGGCGCCGCGGCGCCTAGTTGGTGCAGTCCTGGTCGTTGAGGGCCAGCGCCACCTGGTAGACCTTCCCGTGGTTCAGCAGGAAGTAGTAGGTGGCCCTCCGGTTGCCGGGGACGGCGGCGACGGGGTAGTCGCCCTCCTCCCGCAGCCCGGGGTATGCCTTGCGCAGCTGCCGATGGGTGGAGCCGATCCCGATCCCCTGCGGGGTCCTGACCCCCTTCGGGGCGACGACCAACGCCACCCCCTTCCGCTTGGAGATGTACAGGCCCACGCTGTCGCGGCCCGTCGGATGGGCCTTGAGGTCCCATCCGGAGCACGGGGAGAGCCGGCCGGCACGGGTCTTCAGGACGATCTTCCCGGTGGCCTCGGCCTGCCTGGCGCTCATCCCCAGCTTCACCCCGCCGTAGCCGTACGGTCCCAGCACTCCGGGGCGGACCGCATGGGCCGGGCGGGCCGGGTGCGCGGGGGAGCCGGCGGAAGCGTTCGCGGCCGCCGCACCGGTCAGCGCCACACCGGCGGCGAGGGCGACCGCCATCGCCGGACGTGCCACCCATCGGCCAGTCGAAAGTCTCATCTTTCGTCCATCCTGTTCTCTTCGTGATCGTGTGTCCTGTCTCTTCGACTGACGAACGGCGGCGAAAGTTCATCGCCGGATCCGGCGATGCGGGCGGTTCCCGAGCGGGACACGCCGGCCGGGCAGGCGGCGCCCGATGGTACGTTCGCCTCACCGGACGGCACCGGACCCGGGAAGAGACGCCGTGGCCCGGCCTGCGAAGGAGCGTCATGATCGGCTCGTGGGGATGGGACCTGCTGCTGGGCCTCGCCGCCGCGCTGGTGCTGACGTGGGCGGCGCTTGTGGCGGTGCTGGTCGTGGTACGGCCGCGCGGCGATCTGCTGCGCGAGGCGCTGCGACTGCTGCCGGACGTACTGCGTCTGGTGCGCCGGCTGGCCGCCGACCCGGACCTGCCCCGCGGCGTGCGGATCAGGCTCGCCCTCCTCCTGGCCTATCTGGCCTTCCCTCTGGACCTGGTGCCGGACTTCATCCCGGTCCTGGGGTACGCCGACGACGCCGTCGTCGTCACCGCGACGCTGCGTTCGGTGGTGCGCCGCGCGGGACTGCCCGCGGTGCGCCGCCACTGGCCCGGCACCGAGGACGGCTTCGCCGTACTGTGCCGGCTGACGGGGATGACGTAGAGAGCGTCACGAGATCGTCGTCCGGCGCCTCCTGAGGGGCGGTGAGGTCAACGCCGGCCGAGGCCGTCGAGGACGAGGGGGAGGAAGCGCTCCGGAATCACCCCCGGATGGCAGGCGAACGCGCCGAGCAGGTCCATGAGATCGCCGACGCCGGCGTCCGGACGCATCGCACCGTCCGCCTGCGCCTGCCGTACCAACTCGTCGAGCCGCCGCACCAGTGCCTGCCTCGCCTCGGGCGCGGAGGTCCCGGCCATCGCGGCCGCGATGGCGCCGCGGCCCTTGTCCACGCTGTGAGCGACGAAGGCGCGAACAGCCGCCCACGCGTCGGGCTCGGCCGTCACGGCACGGTCCAGGGCGTCCAGGAGCTCGTGGACGTACTGCTCGGCCAGGGCGGCTAGCAGCACGTCGCGGTCGGGAAAGCGGCGGTAGAGCGTGCCGACGCCGACGCCGGCCCGGCGGGCGATCAGTTCCATCGGCGCGTCCGCGCCGCGCTCGGCCACCGCGTCGCGTGCCGCCTCCAGGATCCTGTCCCGATTGCGACGGGCATCGGCGCGCATTGAACTCCCCCTTAACCGGAAGGCCATCTTCCGCTTATTGTAAAGGCGGAAGGTGACATTCCGCTTAGGGGGTTACGATGATCGTGGTGACGGGCGCGACGGGCACGATCGGGCGCGCACTGGTCGAGGAACTCGGCGGTGCGGCCCGAGCCGTGGTACGGCGCGCGGAACAGGGCGAGGAACTGGGATGCGACTACGTGGTCGGCGACCTGGAGCGACCGGAGAGCATCCCACTCGCGCCGGGTGACAGGCTCTTTCTCAACAGCGCGCTGTGGCCCGGTTTCGTACAGGCGCACAAGGCGGTCATCGATCGCGCCGCGACCGCCGGGGTGGCGCAGGTGATGACCGTCTCCGTGCGCGGTGTGACATCGAGCGGCCTGCTCGGGTTCGGCATGCACGGGCAGGTCGATGAGCACCTCAGAGCCTCAGGGCTGCCGTGGTCGATCCTGGCGCCCGTCGGCTTCATGCAGAACCTCGCGGGCGACGTCGACGAGGAGGGGCGGATCCTCGGCTCGTACGGCAGAGGCCGCGTCGGCTACATCGACGCGCGTGACATCGCGGCGGTCGCGGCCGCGCTGCTCACCCGCCCCGTCGAAGCCGACGCCGTCTACGAGCTCACCGGGCCGACGGCGCCGACGCATGACGAGATCGCCGCCGAACTGACCCGTTCGCTCGGCCGGACCGCGCGTTACGTGGACCTGCCGGTCGAGGAGGCCGCCGTTCACCTGGAGAAGCGCGGCATGCCCGCCCAGGCCGCCCATGACCTGGCCCGCCTTATGGCGCAGATCGGAGACGGGCGCTGGGCGAGCACGACCACGACCGTGGCCGACATCCTGGGCCGCCGGCCCCGCTCGCTGCGGGAGTTCCTCGGGTAGATCGGATGGACCAGCGGCACGGCGGAGGATCCCGGTCTCCGGGACCGGGATCCGGCCGGACCCGGGCTCGGAGCACGACTCGGCCGAGGGCCGTACCGGGCCTCAACCGGCGTCGGGGGAGGTGAGGCGGGCGAGGACGACACCGCCGATGATGAGGGACAGCGCGGCCAGGCGACCGGCCGTGACGGGGTCGCGGTGGACCACGACGCCGAGGACGATCGCGCCGGCCGCGCCGATGCCGGTGAAGACGGCGTAGGCGGTGCCGACGGGCAGGGTCTCCATCGCCCGCGACAACAGGTACACCGCGACGGCGGCCAGCGCCAGGCACAGCAGCGTCGGCAGCGGCCGGGTGAAGTTCTCGGTCGGCTTGATGCTCTGCGACCAGGCGATCTCCACCAGCCCGGCCGCCACCAGCAGAATCCAGCTTATGTTCATGTTGCATCCATGGTTACGCTGCGTGTCGCGGCTCGGGGTTGTGTTGATTGCGACGCTGGCGTGTCGCGGCTCGGGGGCTGGTGACCGGTGTCTTCCCTCGTCACTCCGTCGCTTCGCTCCTGCGTTCCTCAGTCCAGATACCGGCGTCCCCTCGCGGGTCCAGATACCGGCGTCCCCTCGCGGGTCCAGTCAGCGGCGTCCCCTCGCGGGTCCGGTCAGCGGTGCTCCCTCGCGGGCCAGTTGGCGGGCCAGAGGGCGGATGGCGGCCTCGGCTGTGTCGCGGGAGGAGGCGTGCTCTTCACGTAGGTGTTCCAGTGCCGGATCGACCAGCGAGTTGGTCAGTTCGGTGCTGACGAACACCGCGTCGTCGACGCCGAAGTGCCCGGTGAAGAAGTCGCGCAGGTAGCGCTCCTGGTGGTCGTACGGCTCACGGGGCGCGCCGGGTCCGTAGGCGCCGCCGCGTGCGCAGGCCACGACGAAGCGCCGCCCGGCCAGGGACATGCGCGGAAAGGTGATCTGGTCGATCCACGCCTTGAGCGCGGCGGGGATCGAGAAGTTGTACATCGGGGTGCCGATCAGCACGACGTCGGCGGCCACCACCTCATCCAGAAGCGGCCGCACGACGGCCCAGGCGGCGGCCTGTTCGGGGGTGCGGACCGCTTCTCCGTAACGGCCGATGTCGGTGATGGCGTGGCGCAGGACGTGGTCGCACAGTTCGGTCCATGCCTGGCCGATCGGCGGTACGGGGTCGGCGGCCAGGTCGCGGTAGGTGACCTCGCCGCCCGCGGCCCGCCATTCCTCGGCGAAGGCGGCGCTCAGCACGCGGGAGAAGGACGCGCGGCGAGCGCTGGCGTCCAGGTGCAGCAGTCGGGGCATCGTGGAGTCCTCTCAGGCGGACAGAGTGTCCGGTTGGAAGGACTGTAGCATAAGCGGACATCATGTCCACTTGGCTAGAATCGGAGACGTGACGCCACGGACCGATCTGCCGAACGACATCGCCGCGCGACCGCGCGAACGGACCGACCTGCTGGCCGGCGCTTCCGCGCGTCCGCGTGAGCGCGCCGACGCCGCGCGAAACCGGGAGAAGGTGCTCGCCGCCGCCGAGCGGCTGTTCGCCGAGCGCCGCCCGGTGACCATGGAGGAGATCGCCCGGGTCGCCGGGGTGGGGCGGGGCACGCTCTACCGCCGCTACCCCGACCCGGCGTCGATCGCGCTGGCCCTGCTCGACGAGCACGAGCGCGAGCTGCAGGAAAAGCTGCTGCGCGGTGATCCGCCGCTCGGGCCGGGCGCGCCGCCGGCCGAGCGGCTGGCCGCGTTCTACGACGCGATGACGGAGCTGCTGGAGCGCCACGGGCATCTGGTGCTCGGCGCCGAGACCGGTGCCTCACGCTTCGCCGCCGGCGCCTACGGCTTCTGGCGCGCGCACGTGCGATCCCTGGTCGTGGCGGCCGGGGTGCCCGGGCCGGGAGCACTCGCCGACGCGCTCCTGGCCCCGCTGGCACCGGAGGTCTACGACGTGCAGCGACGCAACGGCATACCGCGCGAGGAGGTCGCGGACGCCCTGTCCAGGATCGCCCGCGCCGTCCTGGCACCGTCCTGACCGGCTCCGAAGGGAAGGCGCCGGGTCAAGAGCCTCCGAGCCGCGACGCGCGGCGTCGCGATGAACACGATCACCGGGCGGAGGCCGTACGGTCACCGTGCTTCGTCTCCCGGGTCGACGGCCGCGAGGCGGGCATGAGGGTCGCGGGGAGGACCGCGAGGGCGGTGAGTGCCGCCAGCCAGAACATGCCGGAGTCCATGGCCGGGCCGGGGGCCGCCGCGGGTGTCGCGGTCGCGGCGGCGGGCATGAGGCCCGCGGCCACGGCGATGCCGAGGGCGGTGCCGATGTTGACGGCGGTCTGCTTGAGGCCGCCGACGACCCCGGCGTACCCGGCGGGTGCGTCACCGACGACGGTGCCGGTGGCGGTGACCATCACGGCGGAGAAGCCCGCACCGAGGACGGCGAAGCCCACGCCGGCCGTCCACCCGTCGAGCGGGAAGGACAGCGCCGCGATGCCCGACGCCGCCAGGAGCACGCCGGTGACGGCGGTGCGGCGCGCCCCGTACCGGCCGAGCGCGGCACCGGCGGCGGGGGCGCCGGCGACCATGAACGCGGTCAGCGGCAGGGCTCGCAGGCCGCCGGTCAGCGCGTCGAGCCCGAGCAGGTCCTGAAGCCGGAACGTGGCCGAGAACAGCGCGCCGAACATGCCGGCCGCGGTGACCAGCAGCATCGCCATCGACGCGGTCACCGGCGTCGACCGGATCACGGCGCCGGGCACGATCGGGTGGCCGGCCCGGCGTTCGTGCGCGGCGAACGCGGCCGCGGCCGCCGTGGCCGTGAGGAGCCCGAGCAGTGTCGGCGCGGTGATCCAGCCGCGGTCCGGCGCCTGTGACAGCGTGCCGGTCAGCGCGGCGAGGGCGAGTGCGATCAGGGCCGCGCCGCCGGCGTCCAGCCTTCCCGCCGCCGACCGCGGCGCGGACGGCGCGGGCGGGGTGCGCACGGACAGGGCGAGCGCCGCGGTGGCGAGCGCGAGGGGGACGTTGAGGGCGAACACCGATCGCCACCCCAGGTGCGCGACGAGGAATCCGCCGAGGACCGGGCCCGCCGCGGCGGCGACGCCGATGGCGGCGGTGCGGACGGCGACCGGGCGGGCGAGCCGGTCGCCGGGGTAGGCCAGACGCAGCAGCGCGAGCGTCGCCGGCTGCAGCAGCGCGGCGAACACGCCCTGGACGGCGCGCAGGCCGATCAGCCAGCCGACGGTGGGTGCGAAGGTGATGGCGGCGGAGGCCGCCCCGAAACCGAGCGTGCCGGTGACCAGCAGCCGGACGTGCCCGTGGCGGTCGCCGAGGCGTCCGGCGAGGACCAGCAGCGCGGCCACCGCGACCAGGTAGGCGGTGCCGGCCCACTGAACCTGTGCCAGGCCGGCGCCCAGCTCGCGCCGCAGGCTGGGCTGCGCGGCCAGCAGCACGGTGCCGTCCAGTGCGACGATCGCCGCGCCGGCCACGCTCGCCGTCAGCGCCAGGCGGCGTCGTACGGCTCCGCTCACCGGTGCGCCGGTCCGAGGTGGGCGGTCAGGGCCGCCTCGACGAGCCGGTCGAGACGGCCGGTGTCGGCGGGCACGGTGCCGAGCATCAGCGGCAGGCTTCCCCAGATCCACAGCTGGGCGAGGCCGTGCAGGCCGGCCCACAGGGCGGCGGCCGTCACCTCCGGCGGCTCCCCGGCGTCCCCCGGGGTCGCGGAGCCGGCCGCGGCCCCCTGCTGTTCCGCCCGGTGCCGGGCGATGAGCCGGGCGAGGTCGCGGAACAGGGGCCGCGTCGTCTCCCGCAGCCGGGGCCGCTCCGGGGTGGGGCCGCCCGCCTCGCCGGTCTCGTGGCCGGGCGTGCGGCCATCCGTACGGTCGCCCGGGTCATCGTCGGCCCGGTCGCCGGTCCCGTCGCCCGCCGGGCCGTCGGCCGGGCCGTCGCTGTCGAGCAGGTCGTGGCGGAACATCAGCTCGAACATGCCGCGGTTCTCGACGGCGTAGGCGACGTAGGCCGTAGCGATCGCCCGCAGCCGTTCGCGCGACGTGGCCGCCCCCTCGCCCGCGGCGGTGAAGCGGGCGGCGAGGTCGGCGAACCCGCGATGGGCGATCGCCGACAGCAGCGCGTGGTGGGTGGGAAAGTACCGGCGTGGCGCGCCGTGTGACACCCCGGCCCGGCGGGCGATCTCCCGCAGTCCCACCGAGGCGCCGCCTCCGGCCGTCACGAGTTCCACGCCGGCGTCGACCAGCCGCTCCCGCAGGGAGCCCCCAGATTCCATAGACAGTGTCTACCACCCCTTGGTAGACACTGTCTATCAAGGGGTGGATCCTGCGGTAGCCGTGGTGATCGGCCGATCGGTCGGCAAGATCACGTCGATGGGAGGACGCTCCGCTTTCCTCGCCCTGGCGCTGGTGACGGCGACCGGCGTGGTGCCGTCGGACAGGACCGGCACGGCGGGTTCCACCGTGGCGACGCTGCTCGGTGTGCCTTTCGCCGCCGTCCGGCAGCCTTCCGCAGTGGCGGCGGGCCTGACCCTGACCTACCTCGTCCTGCCCCGTGGTCTCCCCGTGCCGCCTCCGGCGGTCCCACCGGAGGCGGCACGGGGCGCGTCACGCCACGGCGGTCCCCTCGAGCTCGACCATCAGGCCCGGGAGTGCCAGCCGGGTCACCCCGAGCATCGTGGTGGGCGGCGCCACCCCGGCGGCGCCCAGCCGCGACGCCAGCACGCCGTAGTGCTCGAAGAGCCGGTCGACGTCGGTGGTGTGGACGTTGAGCCGGACGAGGTTCGCCAGGGACATGCCGGCCTCGCCGAGTACGGCCTCCAGGTTGTCGAGGCTCAGCGCCAGCTGCGCCGCCATGTCGTCGGCGTGCCGGGGTGTGCCGTCGCCTCCCATCGCGGCCTGCCCGGAGCAGTACAGGGTCCGGGTGTGTCCTGAGACGGTCTCACCCTGGTTGTATCCCAGCTCCATCGACCACGCCCACGGGTTGACCGCGGTTCGCTCCATCACCACATCGGCTCCATTCGATTCATCGAGGACGACTCATTGAGGACAGGGACGGCCGGCGGCTCGGCGACCGCCGGCTGCGACGTCGCGATGACAAGCCTCCCGGCGAATCACGACATCCTTTGTCGTGTATCTCGGTAGGGTTCTCGCATGCGCGCCGACCGGCTGGTCTCGCTGGTTCTGCTGCTGCGGCGGCACGGCCGGCTGTCCGCGGCCACGCTCGCCCGTGAGCTGGAGGTGTCGACCCGCACCGTGCTGCGCGACATCGAGGCGCTGTCCGCGGCCGGCGTCCCGGTCTACGCCGAGCGCGGCCGGCACGGCGGTTTCGCGTTGCTGCCCGGTTTCCGGACCGAGCTCACCGGCCTGAACCCCGACGAGGCCCTCGCCCTGCTGGTCGCCGGATCGCGGCGCGGCACGCAGGCGTTCGGCCTCGGCTCGGCGCTCGCCTCGGCGATGCTCAAGGTGGTCGACGCGCTGCCCGAGAGCTATCGGGACACCGCGGCCGCCGCGGCCGGGCGGCTGCTCATCGACCCGGAGACCGACCTGCTCTCGCGCCGGATCGCCGCCGAGGAGGCACCCGACACCGTGGCGGCCGGGGTGCTGCGCGCGGTGTTCGCCGGGCGCCGGCTGCGGATCCACTACGCGGCCGCGGACCAGGCCCCGAGATGGCGCACGGTGGACCCGATCGGGCTGGTCACCGTACGGGACCGGGGGTATCTGCTGGCCACGAGGTCCGGCGCGGAGCGCACCTACCGGCTGTCGCGCGTCCTGGCCGCCGAGGAGCTCGCCGAACCCGCGCGGCGGCCGGAACGGGTCGATCTGGAGCGGGCCTGGCGGGAACGCGGCACGCGGTTCCGGGCCGGCGGCGACCAGGTCACCGTGGTGGCGTGGGTGGATCCGGCGCGGCGGGAGGAGCTGGTGGGCACCGCGCTGGCCGTCCTCGCCGAGGAAGCGGGCCCGGACGGCCGGCTGCGGATGGAGGTGACCTTCCAGGACCCGAGACACGCCGAATGGGCGCTGTGGCAGCTCGCCACGGACGCCGAGGCCCTGTCCCCGCGGTGGCTGCGTGACTCCCTGCGCGACCGCGGCGCCGCGGTCGCCGCCCGCTACGAAGCGCCGTCCTGACGATCGCCGCCCGCTACAGGACGTCGTCCTGACGGTTGCCGTCCGCCACGCGCGGCCGTCCTGACGGTCACCGCCTCCCGCGGGCCGTCGCCGGCGCGCCGGGACCCGCGCGGCCTCGGACGACCTCGAGTGACCTCGGGCGGGGGAGCCGTCAGGCGGCGCCGAGGGCCGCGCGGGCGGAGGCGACGGCCGCCGGGCGGACCTCCTCGGCGGCGAGATGGGCGAACTGCACGGCGCAGTCGGCGAGCCCGCCGAGCGCCACGGTCGCGCCGATCTGCCGCTCCAGGGCGGGGGAGGGGCCGACCAGCAGTACGGCCAGCCGCTCGCGCCACTGGAAGATCATGTCGACCATCCCCAGGTCGGCCAGGGCGGGCAGCTCCCTGATCATGAGCGTCACCACCTCGCGGTGGCGGTAGTGCAGGTCGAAGTAGGCGGCCAGCAGTTCGGCGGGGTCGGCCGGGCCGGCCGCCTCCTGCTCGGCGATGAACGCCTCGCCCTCCCGCATCATCGGCTCGACGATGCTGCGGACCAGCTCCTCGCGTGAGGCGAAGTGGTAGTACAGCGCGGGCTTGGTGATCCCCAGCCGGTCGGCGATGTCCTGCAGGCTGGTCTGCTGCACACCCTGGGCGATGAACAGCTCGCGGGCGACCCGCTGGATCCGGGTCTTGGTATCGCTCCTGGCCACCGGATGAGGATAGCGCCCCTGCTTAACGTCTGGTAAGTTCATCGCCGCCGACTTACCTATCGTTAAGTAAGGGAGTTGCCGTGCGCATCCTCATCTCCGGGGCCAGCGTCGCCGGCCCCGTCCTGGCCTACTGGCTGCACCGCCACGGCTTCACGCCCACCGTGGTGGAGCGGGCGCCGGCCCCGCGCAAGACCGGCGGTCACGCCGTCGACCTGTTCACCCCCGCCATGGAGATCGCCGAGCGGATGGGCGTGCTGGAGCGCGTCCAGGCGAAGGCCACCGGCACCGAGCACCTCACCTTCCACCGGGAGGGGATCGCGCGACCCGTCGAGGTCGGGATCGGCAGGTTCCTGCGCTCCGTCTCCGACCGGCACGCCGAGATCATGCGCGACGACCTCGCCGAGATCCTCCATGACGCCACCCGCGACGACGTCGAGTACGTCTTCGGCGACTCCATCGCCTCCATCGCCGAACGCGACGACGGCCTGGACGTCGCCTTCGACACGGGCGCCCCCCGCCGCTTCGACCTGGTGATCGGCGCCGACGGCCTGCACTCCAACGTGCGGCGGCTGACCTTCGGCGAGGAGTCGCGCTTCACCCACTGGATCGGCGCCTACCTGGCCGTGCTGTCGATGCCCAACGACCTGGGCCTGGACGGCCGCATGGTCACCTACAGCGGCCCCGGCCGGATGGCGGGCGTCTACGGGGCGCGTCACATGGACGACGCCCGGGCGGTCTTCCTCTTCCGCACCGACCGGCCGCTGGACTACCACCACCGCGACACCGAGCGGCAGAAGGACCTGCTGCGGCAGGCGTTCGCCGAGGCCTCGCCGCAGGTCGGGCGCATGCTGGACGAGCTCGACCGCACCCCGGCCTTCTACTTCGACTCCATCACCCAGCTGCGCATGGACACCTGGTCACGCGGCCGCGTCACCCTCGCCGGAGACGCCGGCTACGGCCCCGGGCCCGCCGTCGGCGGCGGCACCAGCCTGGCCGTCGTCGGCGCCTACGTCCTGGCGGGGGAACTGGCCGCGGCCGGTGGCGACCACACGCGCGCCTTCCCCGCCTACGAGCGCGAGATCGGCGACTACGTCCGGCGCAGCCGGGCCTTCGCCCTGGGCGCGGCCCGCGGTCTCATCCCGGGCAGCCACGCCCGGCTGCGGATCCTGGCCGCCGCGGCCCGGCTGGTCACCGTACTGCCCGAGGGGACGGTCCGCGCGCTGGCGAAGCTCAACCGCTCGGGGGTGCGGCTGCACGACACCGTCACGCTCAAGGACTACCGGCCCGAGGGACCCGTACGGGCTCAGAGCCGGTAGCGGGGAACGCGTGGGTCACGCCGACGTGCGCACCGACGTCGTCGCCGCGCGCAGCTCCCCCCAGCTCCGCTCGCGCCCGTCCGCCGGCACCCGCACCAGGCCGAGCCGCAGCCGGCCGCTGCCAAGCCGGAGAAGCCCGGCCCCGTCTACGCTCACAAGCTCCAGGAACCGCTCGGACGAGGGCCGTACGGCGGGCCCCGGCCGGGCGGCGGGGACGCGGGCGCCGGTCCCGCGTCCCCGCCGCGCCGTACTGTCCGGGTTCCTCCGTACGGCGCGGCGGGCCGTCCCCCGGGGGCCTCAGACGGCCTTGGAGAAGCCGGCGTCGACCGCGAAGTCGGCGCCGGTGGTGCTGGCCGAGCGCGGCGAGGCCAGCAGGGCGATCACGTCGGCGGCCTCCTGCGGGTCCACCAGGCGCCCGGTGGTGAGGTTCATCATCTGCGGCGCCACGGTGTCGAGCACGCTGTCGCGGTCGGTGCCGGCCTGGGCGGCGATGATGTCGGCCGCGCCGCCCTCCTCGGTCCACCACGCCGTGCGCACCGCGCCCAGGGAGACGGTGTTGACGCGGATGCCCTGCGGCGCGTACTCCTCCGACAACGTCTGGGTCAGGGTGTTCAGGGCGGCCTTGGCGGCGTTGTAGTCGACGTTCATCGGAGCGGGCTGGCGGGCGAGACCGGAGGAGACGTTGACGATCGAGCCTCCGCCGCGCGCCAGCATCAGCGGGATTGCGGCCCGGGTCGCCCGGACGGCGGAGAAGAGGTTGAACTCGAACATCCGCAGCCAGTCGTCGTCGGTGGGCGCCATGAACGAGAACCGCGGCAGGCTGACCCCCGGCGGGGGACCGCCGGCGTTGTTGACCAGGATGTCCAGGCCGCCGAACTCCTCCTCGGCGCGGGCCACGACCCGGGCCGGGGCGTCGGGGTCCATCAGGTCGGCCGAAACGTGGACGAGGTCGCTCCCGGCCAGGGCGTCGAGGTCCGGGCTGGTCTTGCGGGAGGCGGCCACCACCCGGGCCCCCTCGGCCAGCAGGGTGCGCACGACGGCCAGTCCCACGCCCTTGGAGGCGCCGGTGACGACGGCCACCCGTCCGGACAGCTGCAGATCCATCGAAAATCTCCGTTCCTTGTGGCGGTCTTGTGCCGCCTGCCGCGCTCTGCCGCGGCCGTTCCTTACGGTGTGGCGGCCCGCCGCGCCTCCCGGGCCGGGCGGCGGGCCGTGACCTCGACGGTAGGGCGGCGGCGGAGGCGGCGTCCGGCGGTGGCCGGACGTGCAATTCCGGCGAGGATCGGACCCGCAATCCCGGCTCCCGGCGGGCCCTTCGCGGCCTCGTCGCTCCCCGGCGGGGGCTTCCCGTTCTCCGTGAACACCGCTCTTGGGGAGATGGCCCCCGCCGGGCGGGCGCGGGAGCATCTCCCCAGAAGACGATCCCGCGCGGAGCGGGTGAGCCACCGAGGAGATGTCATGCGAAAGATCGTCGCCGGTTTCTTCCTGTCCCTGGACGGCGTCATGGAGTCGCCGGAGAAGTGGCACTTCCCCTACTTCGACGAGGAGATGGGCCAGGCCGTGGCGGCGCAGGCGGAGGGGGCCGACGCCATGCTGCTGGGCCGGGCCACCTACCAGGAGTTCGCCGGCTACTGGCCCACCGCGGACGACGACCCGATGGCGGCGCAGATGAACGAGACGCCCAAGTACGTCGTCTCCTCCACCCTGAAGACGCTGGAGTGGCAGAACTCGACGCTGATCAGCGGGAACGTCACCGAGGAGATCGCCAGACTCAAGCAGGGGCCGGGCAGGGACATCTCGATCAGCGGCAGCGCCACCCTCGTGCGGTCGCTGCTGCGCGAGGGGCTGCTGGACGAGCTGCGGCTGCTGGTCCACCCGATCGTCGTGGGAAGCGGCCGGCGGCTGTTCCCCGAGGGCGGCGAGCAGACGCCCCTGAAGCTGGTGGAGTCGCAGACCTTCGGCACCGGTGTGGTGCACCTGGTCTACCACCCGGCCTGAGGGCTCCGGAGCGCGGAGGGACGCGGGGTCGCGCGGGCACGGGAACCGTACGGGACGGCCGTACGGTCGCTCAGAAGCTCAGAAGCTCAGAAGCCCAAGGGCCCAAGGGCTCAGGGGCTCAGGGCACCCCGCACAGCCGCAGCGCGGCGGTGACGGCGGCGGCCGCGACGACGACCAGCGGGAACGGCGCGCGGCGCAGCACCAGGATCCCGGCGGTCAGCACGCCGGCCGGTCTGGCCCAGCCGGCGAAGCCGCCGCCCTCGGTGAGCGCGGCGGTGGCCGCCAGTGCGGTCAGCAGCACCGCGGTGGCGGCGGGCAGCAGCGACCGCAGGCGGCCGGGGAGCTCCATCCGGCCGCGCAGCAGCGGCCCGGCCAGCCGGAACGCGTACGTTCCCGCGGCCAGTACGGCGATGGCGAGCAGGGGCATCGGTGCGTCTCCTTCGTCGGGAGGGTCAGGCGGGAGGGTCAGGCGGGAGGAGCTCGCCCGTGGCGGGCCGGACGCGGGCGGGCGGCGCCGGCCCGCGGGCCGGGCCCGGCCGTCTCACGCCGGGTCCCCGCCGTCCGCCGGGCGGGCGGCGGGCAGCGCCAGGCCGCCCAGGGACAGCAGCACCGGCAGGCCGGCGGGCAGGAACGGCGTGGCGGCGACGGCGGCGGCCGCGCCGTACAGGGCGGCCCGGCGGGTGGCGCGCTCGCGCAGCGCGGGCAGCGCCAGGGCCAGCAGCACGGCGGGGAAGGCCGCGTCCAGCCCGAGGGCTCCGACGTCGCCGATGGCCCGGCCGGCCAGCGCGCCGCCCGCCACGGCCAGGTTCCAGGAGGCGAACAGCGCGAGCCCGCAGGTCCAGAAGGTGACGCGGCGCGCCCGCGGCCCGCTTCCGGCCAGCACGAAGGCCACCACCTCGTCGGTGATCAGGTGGGCGCCCGCCAGCCTGGCGGCGAGCCGCCCGCCGGGGGCGTCGGCGACGGCGAAGCCGAAGGGCAGCAGGCGGGCGTTGAGGATGAGCCCGGAGACGACGGCGGCGAGCGGGCCGCCGCCGGCCAGCACCACGCCGAGCGCGGCGAACTGGGCGCCGCCGGCGAAGACCAGCAGCGACATGAGGACCGGCACCTGCGGCGGCAGGCCGCCGGAGACGGCGATCGCGCCGAAGGAGGCGCCGACGAGCGCGTCGGCCAGACAGACCAGGGCGATGTCACGGAGGGTGCCGCGCCCGATTGTTCGCCGCAATGAACGCATGGACGATATACTGAACACTCTGCCAGTGGTTCGTCAAACCGAACGAAACGATCCGATGGAGTGAACGCATGGCCGACGGCGCCCCCGCACCCGCCGACCCCTCGCCCTCGCGCCTGATCGCGTCGATCGCGGCGTCGATCCGCCGGGAGCGCGAGCGCGCAGGCCTGTCGCTGAGCGAGCTGTCCCGCCGCGCCGGCCTGGCCAAGTCCACCCTGTCGCAGCTGGAGGCCGGCACCGGCAACCCCAGCGTGGAGACGCTGTGGGCGCTCGGCGTCGCCCTCGGCGTGCCGTTCGGGCACCTGGTCGACCCGCCGCGGCCGGCCGTGCGGATCCTGCGCGCCGGCGAGGGGGAGGCCACCCGCTCCGAGTACTCCGACTACGCCGCCACGCTGCTGGCCTCCTGCCCGCCGGGCGCCCGGCGCGACATCTACCGCATCGAGGCCGAGCCGGGCGAGCCGCGCCTGTCGGAGGCGCACCTGCCCCACACCGTCGAGCACCTGGTGATCGGCGCGGGCCGGGCACTGGCCGGCCCGGCCGGCGAACCGGTCGAGCTCGGCCCGGGCGACTACCTGACCTATCCCGGCGACGCCCCGCACGTCTTCCGGGCCCTGGAGTCCGGCACCAGCGCGGTGATCGTCATGGAGCACCGGTGACCCGGTCGCGAGACACAACTGCTTGACACCAAATAGCAAGTACTTGCTATCGTTCGTCAAGTGAGTACGGCGGAACACGTCGCGCTGGCCGGTGAGCTGGCCGCGCTGACCCAACGAAGGATCACCGACCCGCTGGAGATCCTGCTCGGCTCCGGCGAGCAGGCCGGGCCGGTCAGGGAACGGCTGCGCATCGAGGCCGAGGTGTGGGCCGCGCAGCTGCTGGGAGGCGACGAGCGGCTCGCGGTCCGCACCGCGGCGCGGCTCATCGCCGCGCTCTTCCCCTCCGACGGCCCGTTCGACCCGCCCGACGAGTGGTGGCGCACGGCCTTCGGCCGGGCGGTGGCCCGCCGTGCCGGCCACCCCGGCAGGCAGGCGGTGCCGTTCTCCACGGCCGGGGCGATGCTCGGCATCACCCGCCAGGGCGTCCACGACCTCGTCAAACGCGCCAAACTCGACCGCCACCCCGACGGCGGGGTGAGCACCGACTCCATACGCCGACGCCTCAACCAGCCCCAGGAGCGCCATGCCGCACGACACGACCGTCACTGACCACGACATCCCCCTGGCCGTGCGCGACTCCGGCGGGCCCGGAGACCCCGTCCTGCTGCTGCACGGCCTCGGCGGCACCCTGGAGGCCTGGGACGCCCTCGACCTCACCGGTCACCGCACCGTCGCCGTCGACCTGCGCGGCCACGGCCACTCCGGCGACGGCCCGTGGAGCTGGGAGGCGGCCCTGGACGACCTGGAGGCCGTGGTCAGGTGCCTCGGCCTGGGCGAGCCCGCCGTCGTCGGCCACTCGCTGGGCGGCATGCTCGCCGTGCAGTGGGCCCTGCGCCACCCCGGCTGCCCCGCCGTCGTCGACCTCGACGGCCTGCGCTCGGCGGAAAGCGACCCGGGCAACTACCCGGGGATGGACCCGGCCGAACGGGACCGCGACCTGGCCTCCCTCAAAGCCACCTTCGACGCCCAGGCCGCGAGCATGGGCCGGCCGCTGCCGCCCGAGGCTCAGGCGATGTTCCCTCCCAGGGCTCTGACGACGAGGGACGACGGCCAGGTCCACGCCCGGCCCGACGCCGAACTCCTCGCCGCGGTGCGCCACACCCCGCCGTTCCGCGACACGATCCCGCTGCTGCGCCGCCTCACCTGTCCCACGCTGGTGGTGATCGCCGCCCAGGACCCGCCGGGCATGTCCGGCGGGGAGCTGATGGCGGCGTTCCGCAGGGGAGTGCGCCGCGACCTGACCGGCCTGCCGTCCAACGTCCGCGTCGAGGAACTGGACGCCGGCCACGACATGCTCGCTGAACGGCCCAAGGAGGTCGCCGAGCTCATCGCGGCCTTCCTGGCGGCGAACCGCGGCGCCTCACCGGCCTGAGGCCCGCGGCGAACCCGGCCCCCTTCAGGCCGACCCCCGGTAGGCCCCCGGGGTGCACCCGAAGACGCGGCGGAAGACGGTGATGAAGGCACTGGCCGACGACCAGCCGCACCGGTGCGCCACGACGGTCACCGGCGTTCCCTCGGCCAGCAGGACCAGCGCGTGGTGAAGACGCACCTGGGTGCGCCACTGCGGGAAGGTCATGCCCAGGTCGGCTTTGAACAGGCGTGACAGGGTCCGGCTGCTCGCGCCGACCTGCCCGCCCAGCGCGGCCAGGGTGCGGTCGTCGGCCGGATCGGCCCGCAGGATCTCCCACAGCCGCACGAGCTGGGGGGCGGTGGGCACGGGCGGGTGCGAAGGCCGCTGCGGCGCGACCCGCAACCGGTCCAGCAGCACGGCACGCAGCCGCCCGCGCTCGGGACCGCCGTCATGCGGGGCGCTGGTGTAGGCGAGGATCAGCTCCCGCAGCAGGGGGCCGACCGCCAGCACGGCCGGCTCCCGCAGGCCGAGCGGGTCGTCGCCGGCGGGCAGGCCGACCAGGTGCAGCTCCAGCTCGCCGTGGGCCCGGTGGGCGTGCACCGTACCGGCCGGCACCCACACGGCGCGGGTGGCCGGCGCGATCCACGAGCCCGAGCCGGCGCTGACGCCCAGCACCCCGCGGCCGGCGTAGACGATCTGGTGGTCGTCGTGGCGGTGCGCGCCGATCCCGGCCCCGGAGGCCAGCCGCTGGGCGCGGGTCGGCGCGACCGACATATGGCGGAATTTCATCATCAGTCGGCAGATTATCGAAAGCGCGTTCACGCCTCCGGCGGTGATCATGGCGAAATGCCAAGGAACAGAGCCATCGTCCTGCTGTCGGCCGGGCACGCCTGCGTGGACGTCTACCAGGGCGCCGTGGCGGCGCTCGTCCCGTTCTTCGTCGCCGAACGCGCCTACACCTACGCCGCCGCCTCGGGTGTCGTGCTCGCCGCGTCGCTGCTGTCGTCGGTGGCTCAGCCGCTGTTCGGGGCGCTCACCGACCGGCGGGCGATGCCGTGGCTGCTGCCGGTGGGCACGCTCCTGGGCGGGCTCGGGATCGCGCTGAGCGGCCTGACCGGCTCCTACGCGCTGACACTGGCGTTCGTGGCGGTCTCCGGGGTCGGGGTCGCCGCCTATCACCCGGAGTCGGCCCGCGTCGCGCGGCGTGTCGCCGGGGGCGGCCACGGCGCGATGGGCTGGTTCTCCCTCGGCGGCAATCTCGGCTTCGCGGCCGCTCCCGTTCTGGTCACCGCCGTCGTCGCCACCGGCGGCCTGCGGCTCTCGCCGTTGCTGGCGGCACCGGCCCTGGCCGGCGTGGTGCTGTGCCTGCCCGTCCTGCGCGCGCTGGAGAGGACGGCGCCCACGGGTCCGGGCGCCGCGGCCCCGGTGGGGACCGACGACGGGGTCTCCATGGCGAAGCTGTCGCTGGCCGCGGTCTGCCGGTCGATCACCTTCGTCGGCCTGAGCACCTTCGTCTCCTTCCACGCCGTTCAGCAGACGGCGGGCGGCACGGCGGCGGGCACCACCGCGTTGCTCGTCCTCTATCTCGGCGGCGCGGCGGGCACCGTGCTGGGCGGCCGCCTGGCCGGCCGGTGGCCGCGGGTGAAGGTCGTGCGGGTGGCGTACCCGGCCACGGCCGCCGCCGTCGCGGGCGTCGTGTTCGTCCCGGGCCCGGCGATCCACCTGTTCGTGGCGCTGACCTCCGTCGGCCTGTACGTCCCGTTCTCCTTGCAGGTCACCCTCGCCCAGGACTACCTGCCCCGGCGCGTCGGCACGGCGAGCGGGATCACCCTGGGGCTGACGGTCGGCATCGGCGGCCTGGCCGGTCCCCTCATCGGCCGCCTGGCCGACGTCACCTCCCTGCGCACGGCCCTGACTCCGCTGATCCTGATGCCCGTCCTGAGCTGGCTGCTGTTCCGCACCCTGCCGGAGCCGGCAGCCCCGTCTCCGCCGGAGACGCCGGAGACGCCGAAGACGCCGGAGACGGGGGAGACGCCGGCGGCCGCCCCCGCCGCCGTGTCCGGCGGGCCCGCCTAGACCGTCGCCCGCCGGTCCTCGCCCCCGGCCGGGCGCGGTACGGCGCGGCGGCACACCCGGCGCACCGCGCCGACACGCCCCGCCGACACACCGCGCCGGAAACCGCCGCCGCCGCCGCGCGCCGCTTAACCTGCGGGAAAGGGGCCGCGCCGACCAGAGCCGGCCCGGCCCGCACCCGCGTGGTCCTTTCCACACGGGTGCGGACCACGCGGGTGCGGAGCCGGCGGGAACGCCACCGGAGCCCGCCCGGGGAAGCGGGGGAGAGGAGGAGGATGTGAGGCGTCACCGCCGCCGCGCCGCCGCGGCCGCGCCGTGCCTGGCAGCGGTCCTCGCCGGCGCGGCCTGCGCCGGCGGCCCCGCGGGCACCGCCCCGGACGCCGCCCGCGGCCCGGCCGCCCCGTCCGGGAACGCGGCGGCCCCACCCCCGGACGGCGCCGCGGGAGACGGCCTGCCGCGGGGCTTCACCCGGGCCGGCGGGCCCGGAAGCGGCCTGACCTTCGGCGTGCCGCGCTCCTGGGTCGCCCTGGATGCCACAGGCCATGGCCTGGAGCGGCGCCTGACCCGGGCGGGCCTGACGGACAAGCAGATCCACCGGGCCGAGACCGGGCTGGAGCCCGTGACCGCCCGCGACGGGATCTGGGCGTTCGACCCCGGCTCCATGAGCCGTTCCCCGCACCGCTTCACCACCGGCCTCACCGCCGGCTGCCGGTCCGGCGCCGCCTCCGCCGGGCAGTTGCTCGCCTCCGCCGTACGGCGGCTGGAGCCGCTGCGGGGTCGCGTCGTGCGGGCCGGCACGGTGCAGGTCGCCGGGGGCGCCGCGGCGCGCGTCGGATACGTCTTCACCGTCGGCGGCGTGCGGCTGCACGGGCTGCGCCTGCTGCTGCCCGCGCCCGGCGACCGGACCTGCGTGCTGACGCTGAGCACCGACGACGCCGCCCGGCGGGGACTGCTGGAGCGGATCGGCCGGACGCTGCGGCCCCTGTGAGCCGGCCGTACCCGCCTGCCGGGGAGGACCGGATTCCCGGCGGCGGATTCCCGGCGGCGGGGGAGACGGTTCGGTGACGGCGGGCCGTACCCCGGCGGTGGACTCCGCGGCCGGCCGGGGCTGCGCCGGCGTCCACGGCGGTGCTACGGTGTCCGGTAGCGACGACCGGTTCGCCCTACGGAGATCGAAGGAGGTGGGTTGATGACCGTCGTGGAGATCACCGCTGTGCGCGGTGCCCGGATCATCCTCACCTTCCGGGCCTCGTCCTGACCTTCGCCTGCCCCTCTCCCTGACGGGAGCGGTCCCGGCACGGCTGCCGTCCGGCGGGGCCCCCTTGTCGAAAAGGGTCTCCACGTTGTCTTCTCATCGGCATCCTTCGCATCACCATGCCCTCCCCTCCGCCACGCGCGCCCCGGCCCCGGCCGGCCACCCCTCCCACCGCACGGCATGACGGAAAGGAACCCGGTCATGGACCTTCCCCGCATCTTCACCATCCGCGAGAGCAGCCACCGGATCCACAACCCGCTGACCGAGGCCAAGCTCGCGGCCCTGGGCGAAGCGCTCCGCCTCGCCCCCGGGACACGGGCGCTCGACCTCGCCAGCGGCTCGGGCGAGCTGCTGTGCACCTGGGCGCGTGAGCACGGGATCACCGGCACCGGGGTGGACATCAGCACGGCCTTCACCGAGCGGGCCCGCGCCCGCGCCGCCGAACTCGGCGTCGCCGGGCAGGTCGGGTTCGTCCACGGCGACGCCGGCGGCCACGTCGCCGACCAGCCGGTCGATCTGGCCGCCTGCGTCGGCGCCACCTGGATCGGCGGCGGCGTCGCCGGGACGACCGAGCTGCTCGGCCGCAGCCTGCGTCCCGGAGGCCTGATGCTGATCGGCGAGCCGTACTGGCGGCGGACCCCTCCGGACGAGGAGACCGCCAAGGGCTGCCACGCCGGCGGGATCGCCGACTTCCTGCCGCTGCCGGACCTGATCGGGCGCTTCCAGGACCTCGGGTACGACGTCGTGGAGATGATGCTGGCCGACCAGGACAGCTGGGACCGCTACGCCGCGGCCCAGTGGCTCAACCTGCGCCGCTGGCTCGACCTCAACCCGGACGACGAACTGGCGCCCGCGGTGCGGGAGGAGCTCATCGAGGAGCCCGCCCGCTACGCGCGCTGCACGCGTGAGCATCTCGGCTGGGGGGTCTTCGCCCTCATGAGGCGCTGACGCCCCCGGTCCCGTGCGGGGCGGCGGACGGTGCGACGTCCGCCGCCCCACGCGGGACGTGCCGTCACCCGCGGCACGGCGCCGGCGGCGTGAGCGGGCCGGCATCCGCCGCCTCCTCCTTCGGCGGCGCGCCCGCGGGCGGGTGCGGGCCGGCCGCCGCGCGGCGGCCGAAGGCCCAGACCGCGAGCGCGCAGCCGGCGAAGGCCGCGCCGAGGACGCTGGAGCCCGTCCATCCGGCGCCGGCGAACGCGAGGGTCGTGGTGGTGGCGCCCAGGGCGGAACCCAGGGAGTAGAAGATCATGTAGCCGCCGACGACGCTGCCGGTGCGGTCCGGGTGGGCCGTGGTGAGCAGGTGCTGGCTGCTCACGTGCACGGCCTGGACGGCGAAGTCGAGCACGACCACGCCGATGACGACGAGCCACAGCGACCACGACGCCTGCCCGACGGCGAGCCAGGAGACGGCGAGCAGGAGGAGCGCCCCGCCGGTCACGGCGTCCGCGGCCCCGGAGTCGGCCCGGCGACCCGCCCGGCCGGCGCCGAGGGCGCCGGCCAGCCCGGCAAGGCCGAACAGCCCGATCTGCGCCGTGCTCAGATGCCACGGGGCGGCCGCGAGCGGCAGCGCCAGGCCGCTCCACAGCGTCCCGAAGGAGGCGAACAGGAAGAACGCGATCAGCCCGCGCGAGAGGAACAGGCGCTCGCGGAACAGCCCGCCCAGCGACCTCAGCACCTGCCGGTAGGCGGGGCGGGCGGCGCGCGTGTCCGGCGGCAGGACTCTCACCGCGAGCAACGCCAGCGTCGCCAGGAGCACGGCGAGCACGGCGTACACGCCGCGCCAGCCCCACACCGCGGCCAGCGCGCCGGCCGCGACCCGCGCCCCGAGGATGCCGATGACGACGCCGGAGGTCACCGCGCCGAGGTCGCGGCCGCGTTCCCCGGGCGCGGACAGGGCGGCGGTGTAGGCGACCGCCGTCTGCACGACGACCGCGAACAGGCCCGCGGCCACCAGGGCGGCGAGCAGCGTCCAGACGCCGGTGGCCGTCGCGGCCAGCGCCGCGCCCGCCGCGGTCAGCAGGAGGTGCCATGCGATGAGCCTGCGCCGGTCGGCGACGTCGCCCAGCGGGACGAGGACGGCCAGCCCCGCCAGGTAGCCGAGCTGCCCGGCGGCGACGATCCATCCCAGGCGGGCCTGCGGCACGCCCAGGTCGTCCCCGATCCGGGCGAGAACCGGCTGCGCGGCGTAGACGCTCGCCACGGCGGCCGCGCAGAGCACGGCGAGCAGCGTCCTTCGGCCGACGGTCAGGCTCATCCGCCCCACGCTCCATAAGTAGCAAATTGCAACCAATGGAGCGTAGGGCAGAATGGTTTCAATCAGCAACTCTCCGGGAGCCATGATGACCCAGCCCGCGATCGGCGCCGTCAGCACCGAGGAGGTGACCTGGACCGACCCTGCCTGCCCGGTGGCGCGGACCCTCGACCTGGTCGGCGACCGCTGGAGCCTGCTCATCGTCCGCGACGCCATGGACGGCGCGCGGGCGTTCACCGACTTCCAGCAGCGCACCGGCATCGCCCGCAACATCCTCACCGACCGGCTCCGCCGGCTCGTCGAGCGAGGCGTCCTGGACCGGCGGGCCGCGCCGTCGGGCAGGCGGCGGCTCTACACGCTCACCCCCGCCGGGCGCGACCTGTTCACCGTCATCGTGGCCCTGCGCCAGTGGGGCGAGCGCCACGCCTTCGCCCCCGGCGAGAGTCACTCCGTCCTCGTCGGCGCGGACGGCCTGCCGCTCGCCGAGCTCCGGCCGGCCGGTCCGGGCGGCGAGCCCGCCGACGCCGGCACGACCTGCGTGCGCCGGGACCGCTGAGGCCGCCGGCCACGGCCAGGCCCCCGGCGAAGACCCCCCGATCCGGAAGCCGCAGGCCGGCGGCGGGAGGCGGCGGCATCGCCGCCCCGGCGGATCCGCGCCCGCCCGCCGCGGCCTCATCCGCCGCGGCCCCGTCATCCGGCGCCGGTCCCCGATGACAGGACCGCGGCCGTGACGGTAACGTCCTCACCGGCAACGGAAAGATCACGATCGCACCAGGAGGCGGGCGCCATGGCGACCCCGGACGATGATGACGGCGCCTTCCGCGACGAGCGGCTGCGCCGCCACGGCGAGGTGACCGCCGCGCTGGCGCCGCTCAGCGGCCGGCGGCTCGGCGAACTGCTGGAAGGCGCCGGCCCCCTGGGCGCGGGCGTCGGCGGCGCCGCACTGCTGCTGGACGTCGGCGGCGTGCCGGTGTTCGTCAAACGCGTCCCTTTGACCGACGCCGAGTGCCGCCCGGAAAACGTCATGTCCACCGCCGACCTCTTCGGCCTGCCCGCGTTCTGCCAGTACGGCCTCGGCGCGCCCGGCTTCCCGGGACCGGGCTTCGGCGCCTGGCGCGAACTGGCCGCGCACACCATGGCGACCGGCCGGGTCGTCGCCGGCCACACCGGGGCGTTCCCCCTGCTGCACCACTGGCGGGTGCTGCCCGGAGCGCCGCCGCCGACCGCCGAGCACGACGACATCGACGCCGTCGTGGCCTACTGGCACGGCTCGCAGGCCGTGCGTGAGCGGCTGGAGGCGCTGAAACGCGCCCCGGCGAGCCTGGTGCTGTTCACCGAGTTCGTCCCGCACACCCTCGACGCCTGGCTCGCCGCCCAGGTCGCCGCCGGCCCCGAGGCCACCGCCGCGGCGTGCGCGATGCTGGAGTCGCAGATGCTCGGCGAGGTGGCCTCCATGAACGCCGCCGGCCTGATGCACTTCGACGCCCACTTCGCCAACCTCCTCACCGACGGCCGGCGCCTGTACCTCGCCGACTTCGGCCTGGCCACCAGCGCCCGGTTCGACCTGTCGCCCCAGGAGACGGCCTTCCTGGAGCGCAACCGCACCCACGACGCCGGCTACGCCAGGATGCGCCTGGTCAACTGGCTGGTCAGCGACGTGTGCCAGGTGAGGGGGGAGCCGGGCAGGCCGCCGGAGCGGCGCAACGCCTTCATCCGGGCCTGCGCCGCCGACGGCGCCCTGCCCGCCCTGCCGGACGGCGCCGCCACGACGCTCCCGGACGGCGTCGCCGAGACGATCCTGCGCCACGCGCCCGTCGCCGCCGTCATGAACGACCTCTACTGGGAGCTGTTCGGCACCAGCAGGGCCACGCCCTACCCGGCCGAGCAGGTCGAGCGCGCGCTGCGCGCCGTACCCGTGCCGGGCACGGCGGGCACGGGGCCGCGGCCCTAAACTGGCGCGCGACGATCCAGCGCTGGAGGTGAGGCCGTGCAACCGGAGAAGAACGGTGCCCCCGGTACATCGATCTCGGCGGTGCTGGAGCGCATCACCTACGCCAACGAGGAGACCGGCTACACCATCGCCCGGGTCGCCACCGAACGCTCCGGCAGCGACCTGCTCACCGTGGTCGGGCCGCTGCTGGGCGCCCAGCCGGGCGAATCGCTGCGCCTGACCGGCCGCTGGACCTCCCACCCCCGCTACGGCAGGCAGTTCGAGGTGTGGTCGTACGCCACCGTGCTGCCGGCCACCGTCCAGGGCATCCGCCGCTACCTGGGCTCCGGCCTCATCAAGGGCATCGGCCCGAAGATGGCCGAGCGCATCGTCGACCACTTCGGCACCGAGACCCTCACCGTCATCGAGACCACCCCCGAACGCCTGGTCGAGGTCCCGGGCCTGGGCCCCAAGCGCACCAAGATGATCGGCGCCGCCTGGGAGGAACAGAAGATCATCAAAGAGGTGATGATCTTCCTGCAGGGCGTCGGGGTGTCCACCTCCATCGCGGTGCGCATCTTCAAGCAGTACGGCGAGGCCTCCATCTCCGTCGTCAGGAGCGAGCCCTACCGGCTGGCCGACGACGTGTGGGGGATCGGCTTCAAGACCGCCGACACCATCGCCCAGGCCGTCGGCATCCCGCACGACAGCCCCGAACGCGTCAAGGCGGGCCTGCGCTACACCCTGTCGCAGGCCGCCGACGACGGCCACTGCTACCTGCCGGCGCCCAACCTCGTCGCCGACGCCGTCAAGATCCTTTCGGTGCCGGCCGAGCTGACCGCCTCCTGCCTGGAGGAACTCATCAGCGAGGAGGGCGTGGTCCGCGAGGAGGTGCCCGCCGGCGACGGCGTCGTCCCGGCGGTCTACCTGCTGCCCTTCCACCGCGCCGAGCTGTCGCTGGCCTCCTCGCTGCGCTCCCTGCTGAACTCCTCCGCCGACCGGCTCGGCGCCTTCACCGGCGTCGACTGGGACGTCGCCCTGGAGTGGCTGGGAAGGCGCACCGGCGCCGACCTGGCCCCCGAGCAGGCCCACGCCGTACGGCTGGCCCTGACCAACAAGGTCGCGGTGCTGACCGGCGGGCCCGGCTGCGGCAAGAGCTTCACCGTGCGCTCCATCGTCACCCTGGCCCGCGCCAAGAAGGCGAAGGTCGTCCTGGCCGCGCCCACCGGCCGGGCCGCCAAACGACTGTCGGAGCTGACCGGGCACGAGGCCACCACCGTGCACCGGCTGCTGCAGCTGCGCCCCGGAGGCGACGCCACCTTCGACCGCGACAACCCCCTGGACGCCGACCTCGTCGTCGTCGACGAGGCCTCCATGCTGGACCTGCTGCTGGCCAACAAGCTCGTCAAGGCCGTCGCCCCCGGCACCCACCTTCTGTTCGTCGGCGACGTCGACCAGCTGCCCTCCGTCGGCGCCGGCGAGGTATTGCGCGACCTGCTGGCCGCCGCCGAGGACGTCGTGCCCCGGGTGCGCCTGACCCACATCTTCCGCCAGGCCCAGGAGTCGGGCGTGGTCACCAACGCCCACCGGGTCAACTCCGGCCTGATGCCGGCCCTGGAGGGCATGGCCGACTTCTTCCTGTTCCCCTGCGAGGAGGCCGAGGAGATCGCGGCGCTGACCGTGGACGTGGTGGCCAACCGCATCCGGCGCCGCTTCGGCCTGGACCCGCGCCGCGACGTGCAGGTGCTGGTGCCCATGCACCGCGGCGCCGCCGGCGCCGGCAACCTCAACACCCTCCTGCAGGAGGCCCTGACCCCCTCCCGCGAGGGCATGCCCGAGCGCCGCTACGGCGGCCGCGTCTTCCGCGTCGGCGACAAGGTCACCCAGCTGCGCAACAACTACGACAAGGGCGCCGCGGGGGTGTTCAACGGCACCGTCGGCACGGTCGTCGACATCCGCCCCGACGACCACGGACTGACCGTGCTGACCGATGAGGACGAGCACGTCGAGTACGCCTTCGACGAGCTCGACGAGCTCGCCCACGCCTACGCCGTCTCCATCCACCGCTCCCAGGGCAGCGAGTACCCGGCCGTGGTCATCCCGCTGGCCACCAGCGCCTGGATGATGCTGCAGCGCAACCTCCTCTACACCGCCATCACCCGCGCCAAGAGGCTCGTCGTCATCGTCGGCTCGCGCCGCGCCCTGGGCCAGGCGGTGCGCACCCGCGGCGCCGGCCGCCGCCACACCAGCCTCACCCACCGGCTGCGCCCGGCCTGAGCGGAAGGCTCAGTCCCGCTCGGGCCGGACGCCCGTACCGTCCTCGACGCCCTCGCCGTCCGTGTCGCCTTCGCCGCCTTCGCCGCGGTCGCGCCGCCCGGCGGACCAGGCTCCGGCGTCCCGGCTGTAGCGGATCAGCGACCGGGCGAACCGCAGGCGCTCGGCCGGCTCCCACGCCGCGGTGATGTGTTCGAAGACCTCACGCTGCGCGGAGGCGAAGCGGCGGCGCTCGGCCTCGCCGGCGGCGGTGAGCTCCAGCACGGTGCGCCGCCCGTCGGCCTGGGAGGCGGCCCGCCGCAGCAGCCCGTCGGCGATGCAGGCGGCGACCGTACGGCTGGCGACGGGCTGGGTGACCCCCATCTCCCCGGCCAGGCCGCCGACCGTCATCTCCCCGGCCGCGTCGGCGACCACGTTCAGGACGAGGTTGCGCGTGAGATCCGCGCGCCCGCCCGCGGTGCGCCGCCGCAGCCGCGACAGCGCGGGCCCGACCTGGTCGAAAAGGGCGCCTTCGGCCTCCGGGGACGGTGCGGAGCTGCTCATGCGGCCATCCTAAGGAACATCGGCCGCCACGCATACCCATACCGCGAAGAATGCACATAGCTTTAGGTATATATTTGGGGTGTCCGTGCTCAAGGATCGAGGTAGACGATGTCCATGACCGCCATCACCGGCGCCCGGGTCTTCGACGGCGACAAGACGCTCGGCGTGACCACCGTGCTCATCGAGGACGGGCGGATCGCCCGCGTCGGCGGGCAGGCCCCGCCCGGCGCCGAGATCGTCGACGGCCGCGGGGCGACGCTGCTGCCCGGCCTGATCGACGCCCACGTCCACACCGGCCCGGGCACCCTGGCGCTGGCCCTGCGGTTCGGCGTGACCACCGAACTGGAGATGCAGGGCACCCACACCCGCGGCAACCGGGCCCGCATCAGCGACGACGACACCGTCGCCGACGTGCGCTCCAGCGGCTTCGCCATCACCCCGCCGGGCGGCCACCCCAGCGAGCTGTTCCCCGAGGGCTTCCGCCCCGGCCCGCCCGCGGGCACGAAACCGGCCGGGCCGCCCCCGCTCATGCCCTTCTCCACCACCCCGCAGGAAGCCGCCGCGTTCGTCCCCCGGCTCATCGAAAACGGCTCCGACTACATCAAGTTCATGGTCGACGACGGCAGCATCGAAGGCCACCCCGGCCTTCCCATGCTGGACCAGGCCACCCTGAACGCCGGCGTCGCCGAGGCAAGGAGGCACGGCGTGCTCACCGTCGCCCACACCCTGACCGCCGAGACCACCCGCATGGCCCTCGAGGCGGGCATCGACGGCCTGGCCCACCTGTTCATGGACCGCCCCCACACCGAGGAGATCATCGGCCTCATCAGGGACGCCGGAGTGTTCGTCGTGCCCTGCGTCGTGCTGAACGCCTCCATGATGGGCATCACCGGCGCCGCCCTCGCCGACGACCCGCGCGTCGCCTCCCGCCTGGACGCCGGCTGGGAGGAGACCCTGCGCTCCTGCTACGGCCACCACCCCCAGGGCAGGATCGACGACGTCCTGGCCACCGTCAAAGCCCTCGCTGAGGCCGGCGTGGACCTGCTGACCGGCACCGACGCCGCCCTGCCCCTGCCCTTCCTCGGCGGCGTCGCCCACGGCGCCAGCCTCCACCACGAACTGCAGTACCTGGTCCGCGCCGGCCTCAGCCCCGTCCAGGCCCTGCGCGCGGCCACAGCCACCCCCGCCCGCCGCTTCGGCCTCGACGACCGCGGACGCGTCGCCGAGGGCCTGCGCGCCGACCTCCTCCTCGTCGACGGCGACCCGGCCACCACCATCTCCGACACCCTCAACACCCGGGCCGTCTGGCGCCGCGGCTCCCGCCTGGCGGCCTGACCCCGCCCGCCGTCCCCTCCGGCCGGGCGGCCCCCGCCGCACCAGGCGGCAAAGGAGCCGCCCCCGCCCCCGGCCTCACCACGCCGCAGGAGGCCCGTGCCCTGCGCGCCGCCCTCGCCGCGGCCGCGCCGCCCGGCGGAGCGGGCTCCGGCGTCCCGGCTCAGCGGCCCTGAGCACCCTCCGCCGCCGCGGGATCGGCGCCGGCCAGCTCCAGGAACGCCGCGGCCGCCGGCGACGGCCGAAAGTCCCAGATCAGGTACTCGGCCCGCGTGGGGGCGTCGCGGAGCCGGACGACGCCCAGATCGGGAAACCGCGGCGCGTACGCGGCCGGCAGCATGCCCACCCCCAGGCCCTGCCGTACCAGATCCACCATGAACTCCGCCGAGGACACCTCGAACGGCACCTCGCGCCGCACCCCCGCGGCCGCGAACGCCTCATCCGACTGCAGCCGCCCGGCGTGGCCGGCGCGGAAGTCGACGAACGGCTCATCGGCCAGGCCGCGCAGGTCCGCCTCACCGCCCGCCAGCGGGTGCTCCGGCGCCACCACCGCGACCAGCTCACCCGTGCCCAGCCGCAGGCTGCGCACCCCCCGGGGCCGCGCGCGCGGCGGCAGCCCGAGGAACGCCGCATCGAGACCGCCCCTGCGGACCTGCTCGACGAGTTCCTCGCTGCCCGCCGAGACGAGCGTGATGTGCACCCGCGGGTGGCGCCGGCGGTAGTCCCGCAGCGCGGCCGGCAGGTCGACGGCCGCGACCGTGGGGATCGCGCCGACGGCCAGGCGCCCGCGGATCTCCCCGCTCGCGGCCGCCACGTCGGCCCGCGCCCGCGCCGCGGCCTCCAGGCACGCCCGCGCCGCGGGCAGGAACGCCTCCCCGGCCGGCGTCAGCCGCACCCGCCGGCTGGTCCGCTCGAACAACCGGGCGCCCAGCTCCCGCTCCAGGGCGGCGACCTGGTGACTGAGCGCCGACTGCACCACATGGCAGCGCTCGGCCGCCCGGGTGAAGTTGCCGATCTCGGCGACCGCCACGACATACCTCAGCTGCTGCAACTCCATCCAGCCATCATGAACCACGATCGATCACGATGAAAACCATGTGTTGGACTCATCGATCTGGTGTCGCGCACCCTTGACCCCATGACGCACACCCCGCGGCACGCCCCCGCTCCCGTCCCCGCTGTCGCGGCCCCCGCCCGGCTGCCCCGCTCCCTGCTGCTGCTGATGTCGGCGGCCACCGGCCTCGCGGTCGCCGGCAACCACTTCGCCCAGCCGCTGCTTGAGGTCATCGGCCGCCAGCTCGGGCTGAGCACCACCATGGCCGCGCTGATCGTGACCGCCGCCCAGGGCGGCTACGCCCTCGGCCTGATCCTCCTGGTCCCCCTGGGCGACCTGGCCGAACGCCGCCGCCTCAGCGTCGGCCTGCTCGCGGCCACCTCGGTGTTCCTCCTGGTGTCGGCCTGCGCGCCCAGCGGCGCGCTGCTGCTGGCCGGCACCGCGCTGACCGCGCTCACCTCGGTGGCCGCGCAGGTCGTCGTCCCCTACGCCGCCACCCTCGCCGCACCCGGCGAACGCGGCCGCGTCGTGGGCACCGTCATGACGGGACTGCTGCTCGGCGGCCTGCTGGCCCGCACCGCGGCCGGCACGGTCTCCGCGCTCGGCGGCTGGCGGACGATCTACTGGCTCAACGCGGTCCTCGTCGCGATCGCCGCCGCCCTGCTGTGGCGGTTCCTGCCCCGCCTGCACACCCCCCTCGGGCTGTCGTATCCGGCGCTGCTGCGCTCGACGCTGGCGATGTTCCGCCACGAGCCGCTGCTGCGGTGGCGGGCCGGAATCGGCGCACTGTCGTTCGCCGCGTTCAGCGCGCTGTGGACGGCGCTGACCTTCCTGCTGACCGGCCCGCCGTACGGCTGGCACGAGGCGGCCGTCGGCGCCCTGGGCCTGGCCGGCATCGCCGGGGCGATCGCCACGCCGATCGCGGGCCGGCTGGCCGACCGCGGACGGGTGCAGCAGGTCAGCGGCATCGCCGCCGCGCTGCTGACGCTGTCGTGGCCACTGATCGCCGCCGGGGCCCTGTCACCCGTCCCGCTCGTCGCAGGGCTCGTGCTGTTCACCGCGGCCCAGCAGGCGCTGCTGAACGCCGGCCAGAACGTCATCTACGCCCTCGCCCCCGAAAACCGCAACCGGCTCAACTCCGCCCTCATGACCGCGTTCTTCCTCGGCGGCGCCGCCGGCCCGCCCCTGGCCTCATTCGCCTGGACCCACGCCGGCTGGAGCGGCGTCAGCCTGCTCGGCGCCACCCTGTCGGCCGCGGCCCTCACACTGTGGGCCCTGGAACGCCTCCGGGCGGCCGCCGGGCGGACGGGCTCCGGCCGGCCCCGGGCCTGACCGCGGGGGTGCTGAACGAGATCCAGACGTCAGGAGGCAGGTCCGGCCGGCCTGGTACCCCTCTGCGTTCCTCAGCCCATGCGTCACCGGCGATCTTCGTGGCGACGCGCCGCCAGAAGTGCACCGCGGCCATGTCGGCGTCCTGAAACGCGACCGCAGGGGTGGTCAACGAGCGAGCGCCGCATGCCCGGATCGGCGATGCCAGGTCCCGGGAGGGCGCCCGTATGATCAGCGCCGGTCCCGGATGAGCGGCCCCGGAGCATGAAAAAAGCCTCCCCGGCGGATGTCCGTATCCGGGCCGGGAAGGCTCACTGCTGACGGAGATCTCCGCAGGTGAGTGTGCGGACCTGCCCTTCACGTGCCCACGGGAACGAGTCCGGGCGTGGGGGAGCTGACGTGAGGCCGCCTGACATGCCCGGCTAAGCGTTGATCGACGCGGCCGACCTGGCGGCCTGCTCGATCTTCGCGCGGTAGGCCGCGCGGGCCTCCTCGTCGATCCGCCTCTCGTGTTCGGCGCGCAACCCCGTCCGGCCGTCGAGTCCTTCGCGCAGGATGTCGGCGTGCCCGGCATGCCGGGTGGACTCGACGAGGACATGGACCATGATGGCGAACAGGTTCATGTGCCAGGCCGGCGTCGACTCCGGCCACCACGGCACGTGGCCGGGGGCGTCGAGGGGAAGATCGTTGATCGTCGCATCCGAGTGTTCCCAGGTGCGCCGGTAGAACCCGATGATCTGTTCGCGGGTCTCGTCCCCGGCCGCCCACAGATCGCCGCCGTCGGAGTCCTGCCACCGGGGCAGGGGTTCCGGGGACGGGCGGCCGAAGACCTCGCCGAAGTACCTGGCCTCGATGGTGGCCATGTGTTTGACCAGGCCGAGGAGGTTGGTCCCGGTCGCTGTCAGAGGCCGGCGGGCATCGTATTCGGACAAGCCCTCGAGTTTCCACAGCAGCGCCCCGCGGTCCCGCCGCAGTCTCTCGTGCAGGTTGTCCTTCGCGAATTCACCGATCATGCGGCGTGAGCCTACCCTCACCAGGGTTCGATCCCCGGCCGCGCCGCTCGGCGACGCCCTGGCGATCCCGGCACGGCGCAAGGCCCGCCGCGAGTACGCGAACCGCGTCACCGCCCTCGGAGCCCCGGCCTGACCACGATCATCGGCTTGGCGTCGAGCCGGCCTCCGCCTCCGCCTCCGCCTCTTTCTCCGTCTCCAGCCCCAGCAGCTCCGCCAGGGCCCGCCGCCCGCCGCCGGTGACGCGCAGCGCCCGCCCCGAGCCGATCCGCACCACCCAGCCGCGCTCCAGCAACGCCGAGCACAACGCCGCCCCCGCGGCGCCGGCCAGGTGGTGACGCCGCTCGGTCCAGTCCAGGCACGGCCGGGCCAGCGGCCGCCGCCCGGACACCGGCAACCCCACCCCCAGACCGGTGGCGAACCACTCCAGCCCCTCCCGGGTCAGGGCGAACCCGGCGTCCTGGCACAGCAGGCCCCGCGCGGTCAGCGCGTCGGTGACCGCCACCCCCAGCCGCCCGGCCAGATGGTCGTAGCAGGTGCGCGCCCCGGCCATCGCCCGCGCCGCGGCCGAGGCCCGCAACGTCACCGGCCGCCCCCCGCCCGGCCCGCCGGCGTGGGCGGCCAGGTCCTCGATGAGCTGGGCCACACCGGGATCGGCCAGCCGCACGTAGCGGTGACGGCCCTGACGCTCCTCGGCCAGCAACCCCGCCTCCACCAGCCGCGACAGGTGCTCACTGGCGGTGGAGGCGGCCACCCCGGCGCCGCGGGCCAGCTCCCCGGCGCTCCAGGCCCGCCCGTCCAGCAGCGCCAGGCAGAACCGCGCCCGGGTGGGATCGGCAAGCAGCGCGGCCAGCGCGGCGAGCGGGACGGGACCGGTGACGGTGACACTCATGCCCCCATCATCGGCGGCCGGACGCCGCTGCGGCGAACGCGCCCCCGCCGCCCGCCGCGGTTTCCCGGCCGCCCCCGCACCGGCGCCGACCGTGACCGTGACCGTGACACGACCATGACACGACGCGGACGAACCGGGGACCCGGCCGCCCGACAGTGGACGGGACCGGCGACGGACGGGGACGGCGGGTCACCGGCCGGGCGGCGAAGACCGGCGGCATGCCGCGCGCGTCGCCGTCCAGCAACGACCGGCCCCGAACCGGCCCGGCCCCGAACCGGCCGGGACTCGAACCGGCCCGGCCCGCCCGCCGCCGTGGCCGTCCGCCCGGCGGAGGACCCCGGCGAAAACGATCACGAAAAGGAGAATGCCTTGGTCAACGACGGAGGATGGGATCGGCGCTCGGTGCTGCGGGGCGCCGCCGCACTGGCCGGTGCGGCCGTGACCGTGCCGCTGCCGAACAGCACGGCCGCGGCCGCCGCGGCGACCGGAAGCGGCGACGCGGACGCGCTGTTCAAGGCCGGCAAGTTCGAGCAGGCCGCCCGCGCCTACGAGGAGATCCTGAAACAGGACCCCGCCAACCTGCACGCCGCCCGCCGGCGCGGCCACGTCGCGCTGCTGTCCAACCGGTTCCCCGACGCCGAGAAATACCTCACAACGGCCGTCCGGCTGGCGCCCGGCGACAAGGAGGCCAACCGGCTCCTGGCCGACTGCTACATCCGGCAGGACAAACTCTCCCTGTCGGCACCGCACTGGCGGGCGGCCGGCGAGGAAAGCTACGCCACCTGGTTCGCGGCGTTCTCCGGCGAGCCGTACCGGATCCACGGCGACACCGCGCGCCTGCCCTGGCAGCAGATGGACCCGATACCGCTGGTAGAGGCCTCGGTCAACGGCGGACCGGCGAAACGCTTCACGTTCTACACCGGCGCCCCCTACCTGCAGGTCTCGGCGACGGTGGCCCGCGAGGCCGGGCTGAACCCCATCGTCAGCGAGAAGATCGACTACCTGGACGGCGTCGTCTGGGCGCACTACGGGGCGCTGGACTCACTCAGGCTGGGCGGCATCGAACTACGCGACGTCCCCGTGAGCTGGTCGTCGACCGAGTCGGGCGCGGACGTCGACACCGACTCCGACGGCATGATCGGCATATGGGTCTTCTACCACCTGCTGACCACCTTCGACTACGCGGGCCGCCAGCTGATCCTGCGCCGCCGGACCCCCGAAGCGGCCGCCGAGGCACGCGCCGCCGCCGCACAGGCGGGCGCCGGACCCCTGCCGCTGTGGCTGACCCGTGAGAACGCGCTGCACAGCCGCGGCAGCCTCGCCGGCCTCACCGCCTCCGGCCCGCAGGTGGTGGGCACGCTCTTCGGCGGGCAGGGCGAGGTCGCCGCGGTCGTGCTCGGCGATACGGCCGAACGGCTGCGGATCCGCACCGACCGCGACCGCCCGGTGGAGACCTTCGCCGGCAGCCACCCGGCCGTCGCCTACCCCTGCTACCCCAAGGAGATCCGCCTCGGCGACGCCACCGCCAGGGACGTCTACTGCTACACCAACCCGGACGCGCCGCTGGCCCCCAACGGGTTCGACGTGCCGGCCGCCTTCTTCCACTGCTTCCACAAACCCAGCACCGCCACCCTCGACTTCACCGACATGAACCTCTACTACATCGCCCGCGGCAAGGCCGCCTGACCACCGCGACCACACGCGGCGGCGCCTCCTGCCGATCAGCCCCCCGGGGGAGGGGGAGGGCGGGCCGGTACGGCCTCCCCTCGAGGAGGCCGTACCGGAAAAGAGCGGGAGCCACTCCCGATGCCGGCGGCCGTCGCCCGGCTCCCCGGCCCGGTCACGGCCGGCCCCGGTCGCGGCCCCGCGGCACGCCGGCCACCGCCACCGGGGAGCCGGGCGACCCCGGGGCCGAGAGGTCCCTGCCCTCGGCCCCGGCGGCGGCTCACCCCGCCGCGGCGCGCCGCTCGTGGCGGGCGCGGGCCAGCCGGTGGGCCTGCGACAGCAGCTCCCGCAGCACCCGCGCGGTACGGGGACCCGGGTTCACCACCGCCAGCCACGACTGGGCCCCGTAGACCGGGTGGGCGATCACGGCGTCCTCGGCGTCCTCGGCGTCACCGCCACCGCCATCGCCGCCCGGGCCGTCACCCCCGCCGGACCGGGTCCCGCCGCCCGGGCCGGAGCCCGCCCCGGACCGGGCGGCGGGACCCGGCTCGCGCGGCGCGTGACCGCTCCAGTGGACGAACGCCTCCCTGCCGGCGGCGACGTTCACCCGGAAGGCGCCCGGCCGCTCCAGGCGGGAGGTCTCGTCCTCGGGATAGTTCTTCGTCACGATCGTCGCGAAGGGCTGGACGGTCGTCGGCACGACGCCGTCGGGGGAGTAGTAGAAGAACGCATCCCCCCAGGCCAGCTCGGGGGTGCCGTCGCCGGGCTGCGGCCTGACGGCCAGGACGCCCTCCAGGCCGCTCACGAAGTCGATGATCTCATCCATGGTCATGCCTTCAAGCGTCACATTAAAGTGCCTGTGGAGACTTCACCGCATGCCACCAGGGATTCCACGATGCCAAGCCGCGAATCACCCGAAATGCGCACCGTGGACGTCGCGCGGCGCTGCGGCTACTCCGTCCAGCAGGTGCGCAACCTCGAGCGCGACGGCGTGCTGCCCCCGGCGGCCCGCTCGGCCGCCGGCCACCGCCTCTACAGCGGCGTCCACCTCGCCTCTGCGCTGGCCTACCGGGCCCTGGCCGCCGGCGCGGGCCCCGCCGAGGCCAGGAGAATCGTCCGGGCCGCCCACCGCCCACCCGCCTCGGAGGCGCTGGCCCTGCTCGACGCGGCGCACGCCCGGCTCGACGCCGAGCGCGCCCGGCTGAGGCGGGCCCGCGAGGCCGCCCGGGAGATCTCCGCCGAACCGATCGGCGACGTGCGCGCCGGCGACGCGATGAGCGTCTCCGAACTCGCCGCCGCCCTGGGCGTGCGGGCCTCGACGCTGCGGCACTGGGACGCCGAGGGCCTCGTCGTGCCCGACCGCGACCGCGGCCGTGACCGCGGGGCGCGCCGCTACACCCCCGCCCAGGTCCGCGACGCCCGGATCGTCCACCAGCTGCGCGCCGCCGGCCACCGCATCGCTCCGCTGCGGGCCCTGATGCCGCGGCTGCGCGAGCCGGGCGGCCGGCAGGACGTCACCGCCGCGCTGGACGCCCGCGACGCCGCCGTCACCGCCCGCTCCAGGGCCCTGCTCGACGGCGCGGCCGCGCTCGTCACCCTGCTCACCCCCGCCGCAGCGCCCAGCCCCCTGCCCCCGTGACCGGCGCGCGCCATATCCCCGGGGCCGCCTCCGAGGAGGCTGTTTCCGGGAACCGGTGGTTTCCGGAGACTACTGCCGCCCGCGATCTGCGGCATTCAGCCATTCGCGCAATGAGACTTCCGGCATGATCTTCATTACGCCGATCATCACCTTCGACCCGGGGAGACGAGCTTGCTGAGTAAGGTCACGCCGCAACTGGTCGTGGACGGCATCGTGCCGCTGCACCCGGTGATCTCCCCGGACGGCCGCTGGGTCGCCTACACGGCCGCCCCGGCCGGAAGGGCACAGGACCGTCCGAGCAGTGCGATCTGGATCGCCGCGACCGACGAAAGCGCACCACCCAGGCAGCTGACCGCGGGAACGGCGAAAGACTTCATGCCCCGCTGGGCGCCGGATTCGGCCTCGCTCTACTTCGGATCGGATCGGGCGCGGCGAGGCGCGACCCAGTTGCATCGGACCTCCCTCGAAGGCGGCGAGGCACAGACGCTGACCACCTGGCCGGAAGGGATCTCCGACTACCTCCCCCTCGCCGACGGCCGGCGGATCGCGGTGGTGGCCGCAAAGCCGCCGGCCGATGCCGACGAACGCGGGACGGCCGGACGCGACGACGCCAAGGTGTGGGGACAACAGGTGCCCCATGACCGGTTGTGGCTGCTGGAGCTGAATTCCGGCCGGGCACACGTGGTGGACGGATTGGACGATAGGCACGTCGTCGAACTGGCGCAACGCCCGGACGGCGGGGCCCTCGCCGTACTCAGCTGGGCGACCCCGGAGCTCGACCCCGGCTGCCGCACCTGCGAGTTGCACGCGGTCGGCCTGGAGAGCGGCGAGGTCCGGGCGCTCGGCCGGGCCGCGCTGGATGCGTCCTCACCCACCTGGTGGAACACCGGCGGCGGCTGGCACCTGTGCTACCTGGCGACGACCCTGCCCGGGCCGGTCGGGGGACGGGCTGTATACGACCTCGCCGTGCCCGGGAGCGGCGCGGCAGGAGAGCACCACAACCTGACCGGCGGCATGACCGTCTGCCCGTCCGGCCTGGCGCAGACCGCGGACGGCCCGCCGCTGGCACTGTTCGCCGACGGGCTCGACACCGCGATCCACCGCCTCGATCCGGAAACACAGCGGTTCCAGCCGATGCGTTCGGTGGAGGGCTGGGCCGCCTGGCTCACCGCGAGCCGGTCGGGGGAGATGGTCGCCATGGCGGCGAGCACGGCGTATGAGCCGATGAACATCCACGCCGGACCGCCCGCCGATCGGCTCACGCGACTCAGCGACACCAGGCCGCAGCTGCGCCAGATCACCTGGGGAACGCAAGAACGCCTCTCCTACAAGGCCTCCGACGGGCTCGACCTCGACGGGCTGCTGATCCTGCCGGCCGGAAGGAGCCGCCGCGAGGGCCCGTTCCCGCTCATCACGCTGGTGCACGGCGGCCCCTACGACAGGCACGCCGACCGGTTCATGCTCGGCGTGATCCCGTCGGGACAGTGGCTGGCGACCGCAGGGTACGCGGTCTTCCTGCCCAATCCCCGGGGCGGCGAGGGCCACGGCCATGATTTCGCGGCGACCGTCGCCGGCGCGGCCGGCATGCAGGAGTGGACTGACATCATCGGCGGCATCGACCTGCTGATCGCCGGCGGCGTCGCCGATCCGGACCGGCTGGGGATCGGCGGATGGAGCCACGGCGGGTTCATGGCCGCGTGGGCCGTCGGGCAGACGGACCGGTTCAAGGCCGCGATCGTGGGCGCCGGCATCAGCGACTGGGGCATGCTCGTCGCAACCGGTGACTGGGCGACCCTGGAAGCGGGCCTCAGCGGCAGCTGCGGCTGGGAAGGAACCGGCCCGCACCCGCACGACCGGCTCAGCCCCATCTCCCACGCCTCGAAGATCCGCACGCCCGTGCTGATCCTGCACGGCGAGAACGACACGAACGTCCCGCTCGGCCAGGCCACGTACCTCCATCGCGCCTTACGGCACTTCGGCATCGAGCACGAGTTCGTCGTCTATCCGCGGGAAGGCCACTCGATCCAGGAGCGCAGCCACCAGATCGACCTGCTGCGGCGCACCCGCGCGTGGTTCGACCGCTGGCTCGCCTGCCCCGCATCACCTCACCGCTGACGCTCCGAGCGGCTCCACGGGAACGCCACCGAGGTGAGCGTGCGCAGCCCGGCGCGCCGGCTCACGATCCGGAGCCGATGACAGGCGGCCACGCCGCCGGCCGGCGGCGCGACCCACGACAGCCGCTCCACCCTGAGCCCCGCCGGCGGCACCCGCCGGCGGGGCTCACGCCGGCAGTTCGAAGATGTGATCCAGCGCCGTCACCTGGAACAGATGCCGCAGATACGACGTCAAAGCGACGATCCGCAGGCCCGCCTCCTGCTCCCGCGCGACGTTGTAGACGTTGATCAAAGCGGCCAGGCCGGAGGAGTCGATGAAGTCGAGCCCCGACAGATCCAGGTCGAGCCGGTCCACCCCGCCGCCCAGCGCCTCCTGCGCCGCGGCGACCAGCTCGGCCGCGGTGTCGTAGTCCAGGTCACCGGTGAGCGCCAGCAGCACGGCGCCCGGCTCGCGGCTTCGCACCTCGGTGCGCAGCGGGGTCTTCTCCAGCATCTGGCGTCAGTTCTCCAACTCGCTGTGGCCGCCGTCCGCGGCGGTGATACCGCACCGCAGGATACGGCGGGCCCGGGGAAAGTCTCGCAGCTCACCGTGGAACAGGCGCAAGCCCCCGCTCAGCGCCCGCCCCGGCACCCCCCGCGCCCCCAGCACCCCGGCCGTCCAGGACACGAACCCGGCGAACAACTCATCGTCATCGACGTACAGGGCCGCCCCCAGGAAGTCCAGGATGTGGGCCAGATCGTCGGCGGTGGCCTCCAGCTGCGCCGGATCGTAGGCCGCCATCGGCGGGAAGGCGGCCACCATCTCGCTCATCACCGTCTGCAGCAGCTGCGCCCGCCGCCGCGTCAGATGCGTGTACTCCTCATCGTCCAGGTGGGCCAGCGCCACCGCGGGGGAGGGGAACGACGGCAGGCCCCCCTCGGCCAGCAGGTCGGCCGCGGCGTCGGCACTGGGCGCCCAGGCGTCGGCGCCCAGCAGCCGCGCGAACCGGCCGTCAGCGCCGAACCCCGCCCCGCCGGCCAGCACCGGCACCCCCACCGCCTGGCAGGCGCCGATCATGGCGTGCGCCCGCGGCAGCCGCAGCGCCAGCGCGCACCCCAGCGCCACCGCGTCCGGCCCCGTCTGATGCAGATGGGTGATCAGATGCGGGCCCGGCACCGACGCGCCCAGGAAGTCGACGTGCCAGCCGCGCAGCCGCAGCACCTCCGCCAGCAGCCGCGTGGGCAGCGCGTGGTACTCGCCGTCGGTGCAGGCCACCGTGACGCGCCCCAGGTGCGGCCGGGGCCGCACCCGCGCGGCGACCGCCGCCACCGCCCGCTCGCTGATCGCCGTGGCGGCGTGCTCACGCGCCACCGACCAGTCGTTGGCCGCCCACAGCTCACCCACCCGCCGCTGCGCCGGGGCGATGAGGTCCAGCAGCACCCGCTCGGCCGGCACCCCGGCCTCCAGCAGCTCCAGCACCACATCCACCGCGCCGAACTCGTCGGCGCGGCCGATGTGGCCGAAATAACGCTCACCCGCGGCCCGCAGACCGGGAAAGACGGCAGTGGTGCTCATCGCGGGCCCTCCGCTCGTACGGCCAGCAGAGCCCGGTCGTCCTGGACCCGCCCCGCCAGCCACTCGGTGCTCAGCTGCTCCAGCCGCTCCACCACCGCCGAGGCCGGCATGCCCGCGCACCCGGCCAGCGCCGCCTTCAGCCGCTGCCCGCCGTACATCTCCCGGCCCGACGGGCCGCCGAACGCCTCGGTGATGCCGTCGCTGTACAGCAGGCACACCTCACCCGGCGCCAGGTGCACGGTGACCGGCTCCAGCAGGATCCGGCGCATCGCCCCCAGCATCGAACCGCGGGAGGCGACCTCGGTGACCGTGCCGTCGGCGCGCAGCACCAGCGGCGGCGGATGCCCGGCCACCGCCAGCTCCAGCCGCACCCCGCCGCCGTCGCCGTCGGCGGCCAGGGAGCCCAGCACCAGCGTGACGAAGGAGTTCGGCACCGGTGAGGCCAGCAGGCAGCGGTTCAGCAGCTCCACCAGAGGTCCGGGCCGGCGCTCCAGCAGCGCCAGTGCCCGCAGTGACTGGCGCACCTGCCCGGCCAGCACCGCCGCCCGCGGCCCCTTGCCGCACACGTCCCCCAGCATCAGCAGCGCCTCACCCCGCGCCGTGCCGGCCGGCTCCCCGCCGGGCGCGGCGTCCTCGGGCGGGCAGACGTCGTAGAAGTCACCGCCGACCAGGCTGGTCTGCAGGGCCGCCCGCAGCGACCCCGCCAGCTCCGCCCCGGGCGGCTGCGGCAGATGCGGCGGCAGCAGCCCCCCGGTCAGGATCGAGTTCGTCGCCCCCTGCTCCTGGTACAGCGCCGCCGCCGAGATCGCCGCGCCCGCCCGGGAGGCGAAGACCCGCACCAGCGTCTCGGTCTCCTCATCGAACGGCTCACCGCCTGTGCCGCGGGCCAGGAGCAGCGCCCCGGCCGGCACCCCGTTGCCCGGCAGCGGCGTCACCAGCAGGTGCGCGGCGGCGCCGAACCCCTCCGGCAGCAGCCACTGCGGCACCTGCGCCGGATCCAGCCACCGGCTGGGCACCGGCGGGAAACCCGCCAGCGCCTCGGTCAGGCCCGGCACCTGGGCGACCTCCGCCGCCCCGATGACCCCCTCCTGCAGGACCGGCCGGCCCGGCACCGACCGCAGCCACGGCGCCTGGCGCCGCGCCGCGGGCGGCAGCACCACCATGGCGACGTCGGCCAGGAACGGCGAGGCCAGCTCCACCGCGGCGCGGGCGCAGCGGCGCGGATTGAGCGAGGAGGCCAGACGCCGCCCGGCCTCCAGCAGGAAACCGGTGCGCCGCCGCTCGGCCAGCAACGCCTCGGTGCGGTCACGCTCGGCGGTGACGTCCCGCAGATACCAGGCGCGGTGGCCCACCCCGAAGGACTCGCGCCGCACCAGCAGCCGCCGCCCGCCGCGCACCACCTCGCGGCCCTCGCCCTCGGGACATCCGGCATCGAACAGGTCGGCCTCCGTGGAGGCGGCCGCCGTCCCCGGCCGCACGGCCGGCAGCATCCGCGCCGCCGCGGCGTTGCGCGCCACCACCGTCCCCGCGGCGTCGCACAGGACCACCCCTTCGCCGCAGGCGTCCACGACGGCGCGCAGCAGCGCCTCATCCGGCGCCCGCGCCGCGACGTCGTGGAAACCCCCCGGCGGATCGCCGCACACACCGGTGCGCAGGCCACCGCGGGAGCCGCCACGGGCATCACCACGGGCATCACTGTGCGCGTCGCCGTACAGGCCGGCGGAGGCCTCACCACCTGCGGCGCCGGCGCCCTGGCCGGCGGACCGAGCTGCGGTCATCACCCAGACCTTCCGACAGACCTTCTGAATCGAGCGGTCAAACCACCCTATCCTCCGCACCGCCCCGGCGGGCCCGCCGGCCACCCTCCGTCACCGCCCGACGCCGCCCGCCGCACCGCCGCGGGCCCCTGTGCACCCCCTGTGCGCCCCCGCGCACCGTCTCGGCCCCGTGCCCCGTCACCGTACGGAGACGCCCGCCGCCCTCCACCGATCTTCTGACGGATCGTCGGCACGATATTGACTCCACGAAGTGACGTAAACGTGACCGAACTCGGCTGAACCAGGCAACCGTACTGCGCATCACCTACTAAAGTTTTGAACGCACCTTGCTGCTATGGGGGAGAAAGTCGTGCTAGACGTGGAACGCCGCAGCCTCCGGACGCCACTGGCCGCCATGGCCATGACGACCGCCGCCCTTCTGGCGACCTCCTGCTCCGGCGGAACGGCGGCGCCCGACCCCGCCGCCGAAGGACAGAAGGCACCCGCCAAGGAGACACCCGCCGGGGCCGCCATAAAGATCACCCCGGGACAGGGCAGCGGCACCGTCGCCCCGAACCGGAAGATCGTCGTCACCGCCGCCGGCGGCCCCCTCGAGGAGGTCACCGCCGAAAGCGACGGAAAACCCGTCGAAGGCACCTTCGACACCGGGCGCACCAAGTGGGTCTCCAAGCGGGCACTGAAGCCCTCCACCGCCTACACCGTCTCGGCCCGCGCCGGCGCCACCACCGCGCAGAGCAGCTTCACCACCCGCAAACCCAAGGTCGAACTGAAGGTCTCCGACGTCACCCCCGCCCTCAAGGGCGAGAAGGTCGGCATCGGCGCCCCCATCATCGTGACGTTCAACAACCCCGTCACCAACAAGGCCGCGGTGGAAAAGGCCCTGCACGTCGAATCCGAGAAACCCTCCCAGGGCGCCTGGCGCTGGACCAGCGACACCACCGTCATCTACCGCACCGCGAAATTCTGGCAGCCCCACCAGAAGATCACCTTCACCGCCAACATCACCGGCGTCCAGAGCGGCAAGGACGCCTACGGCGTCGAAGACCTCACCAAGACCATCCGGATCGGCGCCGCCCAGACCGCCGTCGTCAACGCCCGCACCCACAAGATGGTCGTCAAACGCGACGGCAAGGTCGTCAAGACCATGCTCATCAGCGCCGGCAACGGCTCCACCCGCGAATACACCACCACCAGCGGCGTCCACCTGACCATGGGCAAGGCCAACCCCGAACGGATGATCTCCCCGGGCCGCAAGAAGGGCGACCCCGGCTACTACGACCTCATGATCAACCACGCGGTGCGGTTCTCCAACAGCGGCGAATACGTCCACGCCCTCAACAACGTCTGGGCCCAGGGCCGCCAGAACGTCAGCCACGGCTGCATCAACGCCCGCCCCGACCAGGCCAAGTGGTTCTACGACCAGGTCCAGCGCGGAGACGTCATCACCATCACCGGCACCAGCCGCAAACTGGAATGGAACAACGGCTGGGGCTTCTGGCAGATGCCGTTCAGCCAGTGGAAGAAGGGCAGCGCCCTGACCGGCGCCGACAGCTGACCCTTCGCCCCCGCGCCGGACGGACGACCACCGCAAGGCGCAGGCGGGGGAGAAGGACCCCTCCATCAGGGCCCCGCGCGCCGCACCGGCGCACGGGGCCCCGGCCTTTCCCCGCCCTCCCGAGCCCGCCCGAGCGCCCGGCTCCCGGCACGTTCACCTCCGCCCCGGAGGAGCGCCGCATCTCACAGCAACGGCAGCTGCCGATGACCCGGCAACGCCAGCGGCAAAGGCTGCTCCGGCCGCTCGGCCCCCAGCCCGTAACGCGCCGCCAGCTGCAGCACCTGAGCCGTCACCGCCCGCACATACCCCTCCTCGGCGTCCGCACCCCGCGCGTACAGCTCGCCGTAACGCTCCACCAGCCGCGGATGACGCTCACCCAGCCACGCCAGATACCACTCCCGCGCCCCCCGCGGCAGCCGCAGCACCCGCGGCTCCACACTCACCGCCCCCGCCGCCGCCACCCGCCGCACCGTCGCCGCCAGCTGATCCGCAGAATCGGTCACCAGCGGCAGCACCGGCGCCATCGCCACCCCGCACGCCACCCCCCGCTCACCAAGCTCCGCCACCAGCTCCAGCCGCTTCTGCGCGCTCGGCGCCCCCGGCTCGGCCCACCGCCGCACCTGCTCGTCGACGAACGCGATCGACACCACCACCCCCGCCCCCGGCGCCCCCGCCAGAAGATCGGCGTCCCGCAGCACCAGCGGGCTCTTGGTGAACACCGTGAACGGCGCCCCCGCCTCCCGCAACGCCGCCACCAGCTGCGGCATCAGCCGGTAAACCTCCTCAGCGGGCTGGTAGCAGTCACCCCCCACCCCCACACTCACATGCTCGCCGTCCCACACCGAGGCCAGCTCCGCCCGCAACCGCCGCACGATGTCGGGCCGCACCACCACCGTCGAGTCGAACCCCGCCCCCGCATCCAGCCCCAGCCGCCGATGCGCGCCCCGCGCCGCGCAGTACCGGCACCCCAGCTCACACCCCCGGTACGGGCTCAGCGACCACCCGCCGCCCGAACGCTCCAGCGCCACCCGAGCCGGAGCCTCATAACACGTCAGATCCCCCAGGACACGCCGGACGGCGCTGCGCCCGATCCGCGGCCCGCCCCGCGGCGGCGGCTCCTCCAGCAACGCCGGCGACTCCCATCGCATCCGATCAGTGGAACACGCATTCGACACCACCCGCAAGTCGCCTCCGTCCCCTCCCGCCCCGCCGCCCGCGGAAATCCACTGGCCCGGCATCGCCCGCCACCCCTACCCTGAGCGGATGCTCAACCCCTCCTACCCGCTGCGCACCGAACGCCTCATCCTGCGCCCCTTCACCGAAGACGACCTGCAGGCCCTGCACGCCATCCACCGCCTGCCCGAAGTCGCCCGCCACCTGTACTGGGAACCCCACGACCTGGAGCAGACCCGCACCTCCCTGAAGAAGAAGATCACCTTCTCGACCCTGACCGACGAGGGCCAGGCCCTCAGCCTGGCGGTGGAGCTGACCGCCACCGGCGAACTCATCGGCGACGCCACCCTGTTCTGGCACAGCCGCACCCACGAAAGCGGCGAGATCGGCTACATCTTCCACCCCGGCCACCACGGCAACGGCTACGCCACCGAAACCGCCCGCATGCTGCTGCACCTGGGCTTCGGCGAACTGGGCCTGCACCGCATCACCGGCCGCCTCGACGGCCGCAACCACGCCTCGGCCCGCGTCCTGGAACGCCTCGGCATGCGCCGCGAAGCCCACCTGGTGGAAAACGAGCTCGTCAAAGGCGAATGGACCGACGAGGTGATCTACGCGATGCTGCGCCGCGAGTGGGACGCCCGCCCCTGAGGCAAGGAGACGCGATGACCATCCTGCACCTGGCCCTGGCCGCCGACTGGGACGCCGCCCGCCAGGCGGGGGAGTATCGCGTCTCCACCCTCGGCCGCACCCTGGAGGAGGAGGGCTTCATCCACGCCTGCGCCGACGAGGCCCAGCTGCACGCCGTCGCCCGCCGCTACTACCGCGACGTCACCGGCCCGTTGCTGCTGCTGACCATCGACCCCACCGGCCTGGACGTCCGCCTGGAGATCCCCGCCGGCGCCGAGGAGGCCTTCCCCCACCTGTACGGGCCGCTGCCGCTCACCGCGGTCGTCTCCGCCGCCCCCTACAGCCGCCCCTGACCCCTCACCCGCCGCGCGCCGGCGGCCGAAACCGCAGGGCGGGGGCGGCGGGGACCACGATCCCCGCCGCCCCCGCCCCGCCCCGGGGGAGGGGGGACACGCCCTCTCACCCCGGGGCGGACCCCGCCACCGCGACCGGCGAACCAGCGACCGGCCACCGCCCCCCGCCCGCGCCTTCACGCGCGGCGGCCTTCACGCGCACAGCGTCCGCTGGATGCGCCGCGCCGCGAACGCCAGACCCGCCGCCGCCATCACCACCAGATACCCCGCGTGCCCCGCAAGACCCCAGCCCACCTGCCCGATCGCCAGCCCCCGCACCAGCTCCACCGCGTGGAACAACGGCGTCGCCACCACCACGGCCTCCATCACCGCCGGATAGTCCGACACGGGGGAGAACGTCCCGGAGAACAGGAACAACGCGAACTGCCCCGTGCTCAGCAGATCGAAATCCTGCCAGCCCCGCATCAGCGTGCTGATCGCCATCCCGGCCCCACCGAACGCCAGGCCCACCAGCAGCGTCGCCGGGAACGCCGCCAGCGCCCACCACCCGCCGGTCAGCCCCATCGCCACCATCACCACCAGGAACGCCCCCGTGTAGAGGCTGCTGCGCACCAGCGCCCACGCCAGCTCACCCACCGCGATCTCCACCGGCCGCACCGGCGTCGCCAAAATCGCCTCGAACGTCTTGGCGTACCTCATCTTGAAGAAGAAGTTGAACGTCGTCTCCGCCAGCGCCCCCGACATCGCCGAGACCGCCAGCATCGCCGGCGCGACGAACGCCGCGTAGTCCACCATCCGCCCGCCGCCCACCTCCAGCCGCCCCACCAGCGCCCCCACGCCCACACCGATCGACAGCAGGTACAGCACCGGCTCGAAGAACCCCGAGACCACCACCAGCCAGTACGCCGGACCAGAACGAAGCGCCCCGACGTTGCGGCCCATCACCGCGCCGACGCGGACCGGCGACAGCCGCGCCGCCACCATCGCAGAAACCATGACCTCCCCCTCCGGGGCCGTGAAGGGCCCTCCACGGCCCTCCCGGCTCTCGTCAGTCCCGCAGCCGCGCGCCGAACGCCGACACCGCCCACGCCGTACCCGCCGCGGCCCACACCAGCAGGCACGCCACATGCGCCCACACCGGCCACGCCGGCGAAACCCCCAGCGTCGCCGCCCGGCTCAGCTCCACCCCGTGCCACAGCGGCGAAAGACACGCCAGGACCCGCGCCGGCCCCGGAAGCTGGTCCACGGGGAAGAACACCCCCGAGAACAACGCCGAAGGGATCACCACGAACCGGAACAGCAACGCGAAGTAGCTGTCGTGCTCCACCGTCGCGGCGAACGCCGTCACCGGCGCCGCCGCCGCCAGCCCCACCAGCGCCACCGCCGGCAGGCTCAGCACCGCCCACGGCGAACGCAACGCGCCGAACAGCGCCGTCACCCCCAGGAACACCGCCGCCGCCACGCTCACCCGCAGCAGGACGTACAGCAGCCTCCCGGCGACCATCTCACCGACCCGCACCGGCGCGGCGTACATCGCGTGGTAGGAGCGCACCCATCTGAAGTCGCCCATCACCGCGTACGTCGACTCGCCGATCGCCGTCTGGAACGCCGCCGAGGCCAGCACCCCCGGCGTGATCCACGCCAGATACCCCACCCCGCCCACCCGGCCGACGTGCCCGCCCACCCCCAGCCCGATGCTGACCAGAAACAGCACCGGCAGCACGAAGGAGGAGAACACCGACCCCCGCCACAGCCGCCGGTACATCACCAGATGCCGCTCCAGCACCGCCGCCGTCGCACCCACGGCCACCCTCACTCCACCAGCGTCCGGCCGGTCAGCTGCAGGAACACATCCTCCAGCGTCGAGCGCCGCACCAGCACCCCCGACGGCGCAAGCCCCCGCCGGCGCACCTCCGCCACCGCGCCGTCCCCGTCATCGACGTACAGAAGGACCCGGTCCGGCAGCACCTCGGCGCGGCCCACCCCCGCCAGCTTGCCGGCGTGGTCGCCCTCCTCGGCGAAGCGCAGCTCCACCACCTCCGGCGTGCAGTGCGCCGCGATCAGCGAACGCGGCGAGCCCTCGGCGACGATCCGCCCGCCGTCCATCACCACCAGCCGGTCGCACAACTGCTCGGCCTCGTCCATGTAGTGCGTCGTCAGCACCAGCGTCACCCCCTGCTTCCGCAGGCGGAACAATCGCTCCCACAGCAGGTGACGCGCCTGCGGGTCCAGCCCCGTGGTCGGCTCGTCCAGCAGCACCAGCGCCGGATCGCCCACCATCGCCCGCGCGATCGTCAGGCGCCGCTTCATGCCGCCCGACAACGGCTCCACCTGGCTCGCGGCCCGGTCGCGCAGCCGGGCGAAGTCCAGCAGCTCATCGGCGCGGCGCCGCGCCTCCGCCCGCGACAAACCGAAATAACGGGCATAAGTCGTCAAGTTCTCACGAACCGTCAAATCCGGATCCAAATTGTCCAGCTGAGGACACACCCCCAACCGCCCCCGGATCCGCACCCCGTCCCGCACCGGATCCAACCCGAAAATCCGCAACTCACCCGCCGACGGCATCGACACACAACCGATCATCCGCATCGTCGACGACTTCCCCGCCCCATTGGGACCCAGGAAACCGAACGCCTCACCCGGCGCCACATCCAGATCGATCCCATCGACCGCGGTGAAATCCCCGAAACGTTTGACCAGACCACGCGCGTGAATAAGAGACTGCACAGCCACGAACCCGGACCGTAACAGAAACCCCCGACAAACCCGAAAGAACCGAACCCCGGCCCACCGGCCCGCCCCGGCGACACCCCCCTCGGCCCCCGAGCCCCCCGGCGACCCACCCGCGAAGGACAACCCATGTCGGACTCCCTGCTCATCCCTGCCGTGACGATCCTGCTCGCCCTCATCGCCATCGCCCTCATCATCTGGGCCGTCCGCATCACCCAGCGCCCCCGCAACGCCCTGCTGCACGGCGGCCTCAGCCCCGAACTCCTCGCCCGCGCCCTCGAACTCAAAACCACCGGCCACACCGACCAGGCCGTCTTCCTCGTCCGCGGCGAAACCGGCCTCAGCCACCGCGCCGCCACCCGCCTGGTCAGAAGACTCAAGGCCTGAACGGCGACCCGGCGACCGGCCACGTCGACGAACCCCGCGGACCGATCACCCGCCGCACCCCCGGCGAGGCCCCCCGCGTGAGGTGAAGACCCTCCACGCCGAACGCTCATCTGGCGGGGCTGCGTGGGGCGGGCCGGCCGCCACTTCGTGGACGTCCTGCTCGGCGGTCCCCTCCGGCGCTCACCGGCGAGCAGTGGCGCGAGGTCCTGGCCTTCGCCCTCGCCGCCCAGGAGCCGGCCAGGACGGGCTGCGCGGCCACCCCCGTCGCCACCCCCGTCGCCACGGCCGAGCCCAATGGGCCGGCCGCCAGGTAAGACAGACGTGACATTTCATGCGGGCGGCGCTTCAATGGCTCGATTATGGACGATGCCGAAATGGCGGTGGAGCGGGTGGTCTCGCCCGTCCTCGTCGGCCGGGACGCGGAGATGCGGCGGCTGCGGGCGGCGGTGCGGCGTCCCCCGGCCGTCGTCATGATCGAGGGCGAGGCCGGCATCGGCAAGACGCGGCTGGTCAGCGAACTGGCCGCCGAGCTGCGTGACCGCCCGCCGCCCGCCGCCGAGCAGCCTGATCGGCCGCCGCTCGTCGGTGGGTGCCCGCAGATTCGGGAGCCGTTCCCGCTCGGGCCCGTCATCGAGGCGTTGCGCGGCGCGGCCGGGAGGTTGCCCGAGGGAGGCCTGTCGCCGGTGACCGGCGCGCTGCGCCCGCTGCTGCCCGAGCTCGCCGCCGTCCTCCCGGCCGAGCCCGGCCCGCTGGACGACCCCGCCGGGCTGCGGCATCGCGTGTTCCGCGGGCTCGCGGAGCTGCTCGCCGCGCTCGGCCGGGCCGTCCTGGTGCTGGAGGATCTGCACTGGGCCGACGAGCAGACGGTCGAATTCCTCGGCTACCTGCTCGCCGACCCGCCGCCCGGGCTCGTCCTCGTGCTCACGTTCCGCGGTGAGGAGGCTGGTCCCGGGCTGCGGGCGCTCACCGCGCGGTTACGTCCTGAGCTCACCCATGCCCACCTCGTGCTGGCCCCGCTGGACGCCGCCCGGACGAACGAGCTGACGGCCTCGATCCTGGGCACCGCGCAGGTGTCGGACGAGTTCGCCGCCTACCTGTGCGAGCGCACGTCGGGCCTGCCGTACGCCATCCAGGAGCTGGTCGCGCTGCTGCGGGCCCGCGGCGTCCTGGTCCAGCGCGGTACCAGGTGGGCGCGCAAGACGCTCGACGCGCTGGGCGTACCGGCCGGGGTACGCGACTCCGTACTGGAACGGGTGCGCGGCCTGAGCGCGAACGCGCAGGCGGTGGCGGAGGCCGCGGCGGTGCTGCGGGTGGCCGTGCCGGTGCCCGATCTCGTGGCCACCTGCCGCGTACCGGAGCAGGACGCCCACGAGGGCCTGGACGAGCTTCTCGACCGCGGCCTGTTCGCCGAGCACGCCGGCATGGCGGGCTTCAGGCATGCGCTGGCCGTCCAGGCGGTGTACGGGAGCATCCCGCTGCCCAGACGCCAGGACCTGCACGTCCGCGCCGCCAAGGCGGTGGCGCGGCAAAATCCCACGCCGCTCGGCCAGATCGCCCACCACCACCGTCACGCCGGCCAGCACGACGCGTGGGTGGACGCCGCGGAGAAGGCGGCCGACCAGGCCGTGGCCCTCGCCAACGACGCGGAGGCCGAACGCCTGCTGGAGGCGGTCCTGCGGCACGCCCCCCTCGACCCGGAACGCGAGGGCAGGCTGGCGGCGAAACTGGGCTGGGCGGGCGGTTACGCGCTGGGCGCCGACGAGCTCATCGGCCTGCTGCGCGCCGCCGCCGCCCGCCAGCCGCCCGGACCGGTGCGCGGCGAGCTGAACTACCTCATCGGGCTGAAGCTGGAGGCCGGAGGCGCCGTGCCGGAGCTCACCCGCGGGGCCATGATCGAGGCGGTCGCCGATCTCGCCGACCGCCCGGTGCTGGCCGCGTACGCGATGGCGGGCCTGGGCATGCCGAGAACCCCCGGTGTCCCGCTCGCCGAGCACCTGCGCTGGCTCGACCTGGCGCTCGAACGGCTGCCCGAGATCGCGGAGCCGGAGCGGCGTATCTCCGTGCTCGGCAAGGTCGCCATGGTGCTGACCCTCGTCGGCGACCCGCGCGGGGCGAGCCTGACCGGGCAGGTCGTGGCGCGGACCGGCGGCCGTCCGACGAACCGGTGGGAGGTGGTGGCCTACGACTCGATCGGCGAGGTCGCCTGCCTGGCCGGGCATCACGACACCGCGTACCGCCTGCTGGACGCCGCGCTGGCCGAGGCGGCCGAGCACGACGTCACCGGCCTGATCGAGTCCAGGTGCCGGTTGAACCTGGCGACTCTGGCGTACTGCCGGGGTTCCTGGGACGGCGTGGCGGACGAGCTCGAGGCGTTGCGGGTGCGTTTCGCCGACCTGCCCAGTTTCCGCCTCACCGCGGACACCGTGTCCGGCTGCCTGGCCCTCGCGCGCGGGCGGGCCGACGCCGCGCGGCTCGACGACCTGGTGCGCGCGAACCTGGAGACGGGCGCGGCCGACGTGCTCGCGCTGCCGGTGAGCGCGCTGCTGCGGCTGGCCGCCGCACAGGGCCGGGCAGGGGAGGCCGTGGCGCGTACCGGCGAGGCGTTCTCGTTGTGGGCGGCCAAGGGATTGTGGCCGGTGGGTGTTCGGGCGGTTCCCGCACTGGTCGAAGCCCTGATGGGGCTGGGCAGGGTCGATGAGGCCGGGGAGCTGCTGGCACGTCTCGAAGGCGAGCTCGCCGCGCTGGACGCGCCGCTCGCGCGGGCGGCGCTCGGCCATGCGCGGGGCTTCCTGTCCGCCGACGCCGTGCGCCTCATGGACGCGGCGGCCTCGTACGACCGGCTGGGGGCGCCGTACGAGGCGGCACAGGCGCGCGAGCACGCGGCCGCGCTGCTGCTCACCGCCGGTGACGAGCGGGGGGCGTCGATCCTGGAGGCCGCCCTGCACGCGTACGGCGGGCTCGGCGCCGCCTGGGACCTCGACCGGGCCGGCCGGCTGAGCAGGCGCTGGGGCCTGCCCGTACCGGCCCGGCATCGCGGCGGCCCGCGTGGTTACGGGTCCGCGCTCTCCCCCAGGGAGGACGCGGTGGCCAGGCTGGCCGCCACCGGCCTGACCAACAAGGAGATCGCCAAGGAGCTGTTCCTGTCGGCCAAGACCGTGGACAAGCACCTGGGGTCGGCCATGCGCAAGCTGGGCCTGCGGTCCCGCGCGGGGCTGGCGCACCGCCTCGACGCCTGACTATTGGGGTGTTTGCCCCATAGGTAGCCATCTGTCGCTCCTGTGACGCTGGGCGCATGCCCGAAGCGCCCGATCCGAAGGACGAGCAGGACACCCCCGAGCCCGAACCCGAACCCGAGGCCGGACTCGAAGAGGGCTGGGTCGACGCATGAGGAGAAAGGCAGAACCCCCGATGCCAACCACCAGAAGGCGGCCGTGGCCGCGCGTGTTAGCGGCCGCGGCCGTAGCGGCACTGGCCTCGGGCCTGCTGACCCCGGCGACGGCCCTCGCCGCGCCCGACGAGGGCGACACCGGCGTCGTCACGCTCCCCGGCGCCGCCGGCGGCGCATGGAACCTCACCCTGATCACCGGCGACACCGTCCACCTCGCCAGGGACGGAGACGGGCGCTACACCGCGACCCCCGAGGCCGTCCGCCGCCCCGACGGTCACATCCCGCTGTTCCGCAGCGAGGCCGGACCGGAGGGGATCTTCGTGATCCCGGACGACGCCCAGCCCGCCCTCGACGCGGGCCTCCTGGACCTCAAACTGTTCGACGTCCGCTACCTGGCCGAGAACGGCTACGCCGACGGCACGGCCGACCGCCTGCCGCTGATCGTCCAATACCAGGGCGCCCGGAAGAGCGCCGCCCGCGCCCTGCCCGACAGCACCGCCATCCGGTCCCTGCCGAGCATCCACGGCGCCGCGCTCACGGTCGACAAAGCGAAGGCGGACGACTTCTGGGCCACCCTGCGCGACTCGGCCAACGGCAGGACGAAGCTCGCCGGCGGCGTCGGCAAGGTCTGGCTGGACGCCAAGGTCAAGGCGGACCTGGCCGAGAGCGTGCCGCTGATCGGCGCCCCCGAGGCATGGAAGGCCGGCTTCGACGGCTCCGGCACGACGGTCGCCGTGCTGGACAGCGGCGTCGACACCACCCACCCCGACCTGGCCGGCCGGATCGCCGACAGCCGCAGCTTCGTCGAGGGCCAGGAGATGACCGACCACCACGGCCACGGCACCCACGTCGCCGCGACCGTGGGGGGCTCGGGCGCGGGCTCGGACGGCACACGCAAGGGCGTCGCCCCCGGCGCCAGGCTCGTCATCGGCAAGGTGCTGGACGACTCCGGCTCGGGCGACGCCTCCGACATCATCGCCGGCATGGAGTGGGCCGCCACCGAGGAGAAGGCGAAGATCATCTCGATGAGCCTCGGCGGCAACCCCACCGACGGCACCGACCCGCTGTCCCAGTCCGTCAACGACCTGAGCGCCTCGACGGGCGCGCTGTTCGTCATCGCCGCGGGCAACAGCGGCCCCGGCAAGGAGACGATCGGCACACCCGGCGCCGCCGCCTCCGCGCTGACGGTCGCCGCCACCGACAAGTCCGACCGGCTCGCGGACTTCTCCAGCCGCGGGCCCAGGGCCGTGGACGGCGCGCTCAAGCCGGACATAACCGCCCCGGGCGTGGGCATCGTCGCCGCCCGCGCCGCCGGAACCTCACTGGGCAGCCCGGTCGACGCCCTCCACACCAGCCTGAACGGCACCTCGATGGCGACCCCGCACGTCGCGGGCGCGGCCGCGCTACTGGCCCAGGAACATCCCTCCTGGGACGGCCAGCGGCTCAAGGCGGCGCTGATGTCGACCGCCAAGGACACTGGATACTCCGCCTACGAGCAGGGCGCCGGCCGCGTCGACGTGGCCAGGGCCGTCTCCCAGCCCGTCGTCTCCACCACACCGAACCTGGACTACGGCGTCATCCCCGTAGACGTGAACGACACGGTGGACAAGACCGTCACCTACGCCAACGACGGCGCCGCCGAGGTGACGCTGACCCTAGCCGCCACCCTGGGCGAGGCCAAGGACGCGCTGACGTTCAGCACCCCGTCGATCACCGTCCCGGCGGGCGGCACCGCGTCCGTCACCGTCACCCTGCGCCCGGACGGCCTGCCCAAGGGCGGCTACACCGGCGCCGTGGTCGCCACAGGCCCGTCCGGTACACACGTCACGACCCCGGTGGGGCTGCGCCGAGGGCCCAAGAAGGTACCGCTGACCGTGCACCTCATCGACAGGTACGGCAACCCGGCCTCGCCGACGGTGACCTGGGTGGCCGCGAGCGCGGTCGACGTCCCCGACACCTACGGCATCAGCTCCGGCGACTTCGTCAGCGACGGCGTCTACCGCTACATGGTCGAGGCGGGCACCTACAGCGTCCAGGCCGGCGTCCAGCACAACACGATCGACAGCGGGCCTGGCCCGGTCGCCCTCCTGTTCAACCCCGAGGTGAGCGTGCCCGAGGGGGGAGCCGAGATCACCCTCGACGCGCGCGAAGCCGTGCTGCTGAGCGTCAAGACGCCCAAGCCGATCGACTGGCGGCACGCCAGAGGCACCGTCTCCTTCGTGCGCACGGCCTGGGACGGCACCCCGCTGACGACCGGCCACATGGGCGCCATCGGCATGAACGACTGGTACATCAGCCCCACCAAGAAGGTCACCAAGGGGAAGCTCCTGTACTCGATACAGGCCACGGCCGCCAACCCGCAACTGGCCGTGCGCGCCGTGTCCCCCCGGAAGTACGCGATCGACGCCAGAACCTATGAGTACTTCGACCGCGGGCTGAGCTTCGACCTGGGCTGGGACATGCCGTTCCCGGCCGGCACCCACCGCTACGACCTCGCCTATGTCGGCGGCGGCGCGAACCCGCAGGGCGACCTGCGCGGCAAGCTCGCGCTGATGACGATCGACCCCGATGACACCTGCCTCATCGAACTCGAGCGTCTCCAGGCGCTGAAGGCCGCGGGCGCCGCCGGGGTCGTGCTCTTCGCCAACCGCGTGTACCCCGGCTGCTCGATCCCCACCTGGCCCGGCGGGGACGAAAAGCCGGCACTGCCGGTGATCCAGATCTTCAAGACCGTCGGCGACCAGCTCCGCGCCCAGCTCACGAACGGCCCGGTCACACTGGAGGTCACCAACAACCCGATCGTCGACTACACCTACCAGCTCCAGGAGTACGAGGACGGCCGGGTCCCCGACCCCGTCTACCGCTTCACCAACGACCGCCTGCGGACCGTGGACACCGCGTACCACACGCCGATGAGCCTCGACGACCAGATGGAGATCTGGCACAGCCGCAAGCCGCTGGAGCGGGTCACGTTCGCGACGGCGTTCCACTTCGCCGCCCCCTCCAGGCGGATCGAGTACTTCAGCCTGTCCTCGGCGGACACGCTGCGGCAGGGGAGCGTCAGCGGCACCGACGGAAAGACCTGGGAACTGGACACGACGATCGAGAAGCCCGGCAAGGAGACCAGGCGCTGGGGCACCGGCCCGGCCACCCCGGGCGCCATGGTGATCCCGGAGATCCCCGACGTCGAGAACAAGGTGTTGTGCGCCATGTGCCGGCGCGGCGACACGTTCCTGCCCGCCTACACCTTCGTAACCGGCGACGGGCGGCTGGCCATGCCCGGCGGCAGCGTCAACACCAACGCGAAGCTGTTCAAGGACGGCAAGGAGATCCCACGCGTCGCCGGCGCCGCGTTCCCGATGTTCACACTGACCAAGGAGGAGGGCGTCTACCGGCTCGAACAGAGCGGCTCGGGCTCCGTCAACGCCTGGACCTTCCACTCCAGGGCCCGCGACGAGGACACCGTCCCGCCCACGACCGACTGCCACCCGACCATGGGCTCGTCCGGTTCGTGCAACCCGCAGCCGCTCGTGTTCGCCGGCTACGACCTGGGTGACACCCAGGCCCTGGACACCTCCGTACGGGCCGGTGGCCGGCACACGTTCCAGATCGACGTGACCCACTCCCCGTCGGCCGAGCGGATGCCGCCCGTCGCGGGGCTGAAGCTGGCCTACAGCACCGACGATGGCCAGACCTGGAAGAACGCCAAGGTCCGCCGGGTACGTACCGGCGTCTACACCACCACACTCACCTACCCCGCCCTCGCGGATACGAAGGGCGCCGTCACCCTCAAGGCCGAAGCCTGGGACACCGAAGGCAACAAGGTCGAACAGACCACCACCCGCGCCTTCCCCTTGCGCTGACGGGAGCCACCGGGTCGGCTGATCAGGCAGACTCGGTTCCTGGTAGCCACTGGTGAGTGAGCACTCTCGTCCGCCGGACCGATGGTGGAGTCCTGGGGTCAGACCGTGCCCTCACCGGTGGCCAGGAGCCTTGGCGCCCGGGCGCTCGCGGAGTTCGGCGACGCGAAAGACCGTTACGCCGGCGCCAAGGCCCGCTTGACATTCCACATCCAGGGATGTCCGACCCGACGCCGCACAGACCGCGCCCCTGAAAAGCGGGCACCGGACACATCGAGAACACCGACGGGAACCGACCGTGGATTCCAGGAACTCCAGGCCGCCCCGGACCCGGAAGACCCCTCAGGGCCTGCGGCCACGGAAGGTACGGCGCAGATCACCCACCCAGGCCTCCGGGTTCTCCCACGGAATGAAATGACCCCCACGATCATGGGCGCTGACGTTGACATGGTTGAACCAACCCGCCTGCGGACCCCCCAGGAACGCCCGCACCCGCTCATCGGCGCCACGCACACCGGGCGGATTCTCATACGTCACCAACGTCACACCCACCGGAGCCTGCACGACCGGGACACGGTCATGAGCCGGAACCCACGGATAGCGGTTGGCATTGGCGTAGTACCGCATCGACGTGGCGATGGAATTGTTCACCCAGTAGATCGTGGCATGCGTCAGCAGATCATCCCTCGTGAAGACCGACTCGACGTCACCACCGTTGTCACTCCAGGCGTTCCAGCGCTCCAGCAGCCAGGCCAGCAACCCCGCGGGGGAGTCACTCAGCCCATGCGCCAACGTCGCACCATCGAGCATGTGCACCGCCAGATGAGACGCCGAACGCCGATCCAGCTCCACGATCCGGGCACGCACCTCGGCGGGCTGATCCTCGGTGAGAGGCCGATTCCGCGCGAAATCCCACGCACGGGGACCCGTGAAGAAATCGAGCGGCAACCCCGACCCGATATGAACCCCGTACAGCTCATCGGCGTACTTGTGACCCAGCTGACTGGAGACGATCCCGCCGATGTCACACCCCCCGGCACCGTACCTCTCATACCCCAGAACCTCCGTCATCAGGACATGCCACAGATCGGCGACCTTCCAGAAGTTCACCTCCGGGAAACCGGTCAGCGGCCCCGGGAAACCGAAACCCGGCAGGGACGGCACGATCACATCGAACGCATCGGCCGGATCACCACCGAACGCCCCCGGATCGGCCAGCGGACCGATCACCTTCGACCAGTGCCAGAACGTCCACGGCCACCCATGGGTGAGGATCAACGGAATCGGGCGAGGACCACGGCCGGCCTTGCGCATGAAATGCACCGGAACACCCGCCACACTCACCTCATAATGCTCATGAGCGTTGATCGCCGCCTCGGCCACACGCCAGTCATAGCCGTCCCGCCAGTAGGCGACCAGCTCACGAAGATAACCATCCGGAACACCGTAGAACCAGTCCTCATTACCCTCATCCACCGGTGGACGCCGCAACACCAGACGAGCCCGCAGATCATCGAGGACCTCACCGGGCACACGGATCGAAACGGGCTCCAACGGGAACGCATGCGAGACGGTCACGGAGCGGCTCCTTCTGAACAGGGAACGAAACGGGGGAGAAGCGGTGCCCCCGAACAGGGCCGAAGCGATCTCACCGCCCCGCCGGCCGACCGGCGGAACCACGGCACCGACCACGGCCGACACCACCGGAACCCGCCGGCCGCACGAGCCGGCCAGGACCGCCCCGGACGATCAGACAACCGGCGCACCCCCTCCGCCACGACCCGGCCACCCCGGCACCGGCCCGGACACCCAACGACTCCGACACGATAGAACAACCCCCGCACCCACCCCCGAACCGGCACCCCCGGATCCCCGCCCCCGAAACCCCCACCCGGCCACCCCGGCACCGGCCGAAAACCGGGGGAGCGCGGCACAACACCCTGGGTCACACCGGCGCGAGTCCCCGACCGGCCAGGGGAGGGGAGGACCGGCCCCCACCACCCTCACCCCGCCCCGCCGCTACGGCTCCCGCCGCTCCCCACCCTCACCCGTCAGCCGCTCCAGCACCCCGTACGCCGGATTACCCCGCGCCGCCCGCCGCACCTCCCGCGCCGTGGAAGCCACATACGCCTGACCCGTCACGATCGAGGCATGCCCCAGCAACTCCATCAGCTCATGCGCCGAAGCCCCCCGCTCAGCCAGCCGCGTGGCGAACTCATGCCGCAACGCGTGCACCAGCGTCCCCCGCTGAACCCGATCATGCACCCCCGCATACCGGTAACACTGCCGCACCAGATACTGCAGCCCACCCCGCCGCAACGCCTCACCCCGGTTGTCCACCAGCAACGGCGCCGACCGGGGGAGCGCAGCCAGCCCGAAACGCCGCATCCTGCTCTCCAGATACCGCTCGACCAGCACCTCCACCGGCGCCTCGACCGGCAGCGAACGCGTCCGCCCGCCCTTGCCCACCACCTGCACCCGCCGATCCCCGGCCGAACCACCCACCGACCCCAGCGTCAACCCCAAAAGCTCCGCCGACCGCATCCCCGTCACCAACGCCAGCGCCAGCACCACCAGATCCCGCTCCACCCACGGATCCCGCGCCTTACGCGCCCCCGCGGCGATCCGCTCCAGCAGCAACCCCGACGCCTCCCCGTCACCCAGCAACGGCTTGGGCGCCTTGGCCGGCTGCCGAGGCCGGGGGACCGCCGCCATCGGATTGCCCTCCAGGAGCCCCTCCGCCACACAGAACGTCAGAAACTGGTTCCAGGCGCTCCAGGCCCGGTTGACGCTCGCCGCCGACCGCGGCCCGGCGAACCCGGCGAACGCCGTCCGTACCAGCCGCCCCGACAGACCGCCCACCGCGAGCTCACCCGGCGCGCACCCCGCCTGAGCGGCCGCCAGCACCGTCACCGCCCGCAGATCCCGGGCGTACCCGGCGATCGTGTGCGCCGACAGCTTCTTGACCCGCAACGAGAACAGGAACTCCTCGGCCGCCCCGGTCACGCTCATCGGCCCACCGGCCTCACCCGCGCCCATCACGCACCTCCCACCCGCCGACAGGGGACCACCCACAAGTGATGCATAAGTGCGATTATGCATCAAAAACCTCGGCAACCACGACCGACACCCCGGAAGACCCCGCCACCGGCACCCGCCGCCGACCCGCCGGCACGGCCCGCACCCGCACCGCCCGGCCACCGGCACCCGCCCGCCCGTGGCGTACGGCGGACACGAACCCGCCACAGACCCCGGAAGCCCACAGGAAGACACCGACGGACACCGGCAGATGCGGCACCCGGCCACCGCGGCGACGGCCACGGGAAGAACCCGGTGCACCCCGGCCGCCGCACCGGACGGACACGACCGATGCGTCCCGGCCGCCACCGCACCGCACCTCATCGGCCGGGACGATCTTGCAGGGCGCGGCGCCGGGCCCACCCGGGCTCACGGGCCCGGCGGCACGACCCCGGGTGATCGCCGCTCGCGTCCCGGCCGCGCCGTGGCCGTCGCAGGCCGCTGCGGCGTACGGGACGCCTGCACGCCCGTCCGGCCTTCCCCGCACACTCTCAAAACGGACAATAAATGTCATACCAGACAGAAGCTGAATTCTGTTTGGTATAGATTCGACCATTCTGACCCTATTCCTTAGCTCGCGATCACCCATGATCGCCGCGACACGGGCCCCGTACGGCGTCCACACCGGGCCGCCCCCGGCGTTTCAGTCCACGCCGGGGCCGAAGCCGCGCGGCATGGCCTCGAGCACGGAGTCGAAGCGGGCCCGCGGCTCGGAAGGCCGCCGGGCCCGGGTGGCCTCGGCCGGCGAAGGGGTCTGGGCGGGGTCCACACCGCGGTGCCGTCCCCTCTCCCCCGGGGCCGCGGCGTCGCCCGCCGCGGCCCCAGGGGAGGCGGGCGGAGGGCACGGCGGCACGCCGGGCGTCGCGGCTCCCCCGGAATTGTCGGTGGCGGGTCCTACCATGAGCGGTCTCACCGAAGGGATGCCCGCTGATGCTGGATTCGCTGGTCGTGCCGCTGCTGGTCACCACCGATCTGCCGCCGGAGGCGGACCTGGCGGAGTTCGGCCGGGTGGTGGCCGACGCCGTGCGGGTGCTTCCGCATGGCGAGGGGTCCTGTGCGGGTTTCCTGCGTGGCGGGGTGTTCTGGCTGGACGCGCCGCGGGCGGCGGGCGGTGAGGGGGGTGGCGTCGTCTCGCCGATGGAGGGTGAGCTGCGGTTCGCGGCGTTGCTCGGTCACCTGTGCGCCGCGGGGGCGCCGATGTCGGCCAGGGGTGTTGCCGGCGCCGCCCGGGTGGTGATCGCCGAGGCGGTGGCCGCCCGTTACGGTGAGCTGGGGAGCCCGGCGGCGGTGATGGCGATCAGGTCGCAGGACGTACGGGAGCGGACCCCGGAGTCGGCGGTCGTCGTCGTCACCTCCGGCGCCGATGCCCGGCTGGTGGCGGCGGCTCGCTCCCGCGTCGTGTGACCCGGGGTCCGGGAACGGGCCGCGCGGGATGTCTCCGTGGGCCGGGGGCGGCGCGGGGGGATGTCAGGTGAGGGAGTCGACGAATCGCCGGGCGTCGGCGTCGTTCATGCCGGTCTCTCCCCTGACGAGGAGAACGGCCTGCTCGGTGTGGCCGGTGGCTTTGAGGTGGCGGGCGCGGCCGGCGAGGTCGGCGGCGGGCTGCGGGGCCGTGGTGTGGCCGGGCGCGGCGGTGTGGCCGGGGTGCGGGAAGGCGGGGTACGGCGGGCGGCCGGCGGCGAGGTCGTCGGTGTAGCGTTTGGCGTCGGCCAGGCCGAGGCCGGTCTGCTCCCGGACGAGTTTGACGGCCTGGATGGTCTTGCCGGCGGTGATCAGGCCGGTGGCCTGGCGGTGCAGTTCGGCGGGGTCGAGCCGCGGCCGGGGCGCGGCGGAGCCCCGGGAGCCGCGGGTGGCCAGGCGGATCACTCCGAGGAGGAAGAGGGCCGCCACGGCGAGCAGTACGGCGAGCAGTACGGCGAGGACGAGAAGTTCGGTGGGTCCGATGTTTCCCATGGCGTGATCGTACGTCCGGGTGCGGGGCCGCAGGCGGGGTGCGGCCGGGCGCCTCTCCCCCGTTTCGGAGGCCTGCCGCCGCGGGGGAAGCGGTCCTTCCTCCCCGGTCAGGGAGTAGTCGTCGGTGATCATCTGATTGCCGTCCGCCCCGCCCGCCGTCCGGGCGCATCCGTGAGGGCACGACCGGCGGGCCGGGAGGCGCAAGAGCCTTAAGGGGATGCCCGGCGGCCGTCGTCGCCGCCCGGTACGGTCAGAGGTGATCACGGGAAGGGGTGCCTGCGAAGACCATGCGGCCAGCGGAGCTGAATCGTCTCACCGTCCAGGAGTCGGCCGACCGGTATGTGGAGCTGGTCCGGGCCAAGACGTCGACGGGCGCGCTGTCACCGGCGACGGCGGAGGTGTACGCGCGCGACGTCGCCACGTTCGTGCGCCTGGCCGGTGAGGAGGTGGTGCTGGACGACCTGACGGGCGAGGACCTCGACGCGGTGCTGCTGGCCTTCGCCCGCAAACCCGACGGGCGGCGCGCCGAGCCGGACGGCAGGCTGCAGTCGGCCTCCTCCCAGGCGCGGTTCCGCCGGTCGGTGTCGGCGTTCTTCAAACACGCCGCGCTGGCGGGGTGGGTGCAGGTCGACCCGATGACGTCCTCGACGGTGACGGCCCGGGAACGCGGCGGGCTCGCGGCGCAGCGGCGGGCGCTGACGCGTGAGCAGGCCCAGGGGCTGGTCGGCGCGGCCCGGCTGCTGGGCGCACCCGGCGGGCAGGCCGCCGAGCCGTCCACCGGTCCGGGCGGGCGGCGGGTCCGGCGCGACCAGCGCACCGAGCTGCGCGACGCGCTGATCGTGCTGCTTTTGACCGCGGTGGGGCCGCGGGTGTCGGAGCTGGTACGCGCCAACGTGGAGGACTTCTACACCAACGACGGCGTGCGGTACTGGCGGATCTTCGGCAAGGGCGGCCGGACGCGGGACGTGCCGCTGCCCGATGATGTGGCCCGGACGCTGGAGGGGTATCTGGCGCACGGCCGGCCCGCGACGCAGGAGAAGGCGCTGCTGCTGTCGTGGCGGGGGCGGCGGCTGGCGCGGGGCGACGTGCAGGCGGTGATCGACCGGGTGCAGCGGTGGGTGGAAGACGACCGGCGCCGGTCGGTGACGCCGCACGGGCTGCGCCACACCACCGCCACGCATCTTCTGGCCGACGCGGTGGACATGGACGCGGTACGGCGGGTGCTGGGTCACAGTGACCTGGCGACGCTGGGCCGCTACCGCGATGAGCTGCCCGGGGAGCTGGAGGTGGCGATGCGTTCCCATCCGCTGCTGCGCCCGCCCGGCCGTGGTGGCGCGGGGTCCTCCCCCGCCGCGGCTCCCCCGTCTCCGGCGGCCGGGCCCCCGGAGGGTCCCGTCAGTGTGGCGGAACAGGATCGGCGGCCCCTTTAGGGTTTTCCGGAGCCGGTCCGGTCCGGTGTGGGCGGCGCTGCGGCGGCGGTGCCCGGTGGGCTGCCGCCGGTGGGCAGGCGGCCGGGTGGCGTCCGGCCGCGTCACAGGCCCAGGGCGGCCCGGGTCAGTGCCCGGCAGCGGGCCGGGTCGGTGAGCACCTCGGCCGAGCCGGTGAGCTGGTCGACCGATCCACCGGGCGGCAGCGCCCGCACCCGTGGATCGGTGATCGCGGTGGTGAGCGTCTCGGCGAGCCCTTCGGCCTCCCGCTGCGGTGAGGACCGCCCGGCCGCCGTCGCGGTACCGGTTCCGGCGGCGGCCGTCGTACTGGGGGGCGGTGCGGCGGGTGAGCGTTCACGCAGGGCGGTCACCCGCCGCCAGGCCCGCTGCAGATGCGCCTGGCGCAGGGACGGGTCTGCGGCGGCCAGCGCCGCCGCCAGGGCGTCGGCGGTCTCGGCCGAGCCGGGCAGCCGGGCGAACGCGCCGCTCAGCCACCTGTCGTACGGGGGCCAGCGCCGCCGCGTCAGCAGCGCCAGGCGCATCAGGTCGCGGGCCAGGCCGGCGGTGAGCGTCGCCGCTCCCAGCTCGTCGCCGACCTCGGCGCAGCGGGCGGCGTGGCCGTAGCCGGCGGCCAGGCGCCGCCACTGGGCGGCCAGCACGTAGCGCTCCACGTCGGGCGGATATCGGCGCAGCGCCTGCCGGGCGCGTTCCAGCAGGCCGGCGTCGTCGTGGAAGACCTCTCCGCCGCAGGTTCCGGCCAGCCGCTGCCAGGGGGTGGCCAGCCAGTCCAGCACACCGGCCGGCTCCAGCGGGTCGAAGCCGAGCCGGGCCTCAAGCCATGCCCTGGTTTCGCTGACCTCCACCCCGCCGGCGCCGAAGGTGACGGGGCGCCCGGCGTGGCGGGGCGGCAGGGTGCGCCGCAGCAGGGCGCGCACCGGTCCGGCCTGGCCGGGGGCGGTGAGCACCAGCAGACGGACTCCGCACCGCGGGCCGGCGGAGGCGGCGGTGTCGAAGGACAGGACCTCCGAGCCCTCCCCCAGCAGGGCCGCGGCGTGCGGCACGCCCGCCAGTGCGGGACCGGCGGCCTGCTCGTAGAAGCCGCGGGAAAGCCGCAACCCGGGAACGAAATCGAACATCATTTCGTCTACTCTGCCTGTTCGCGGCACCGTCCGCACCGGGTTTTCCCCGCCCCCGCCCCCGCCGCCGCCGTCCCGTCGTTCACGCGATGAGAGCTGAGGCGGCCACCGGGCGGCGCCGCAGGCCGAGCCGCTCATAGATGCCGATGGCGACCGGGTTGTCGCTGTCGACCATCAGCGCGGCGCGGCCGCAGCCGGCGGCCAGCTCCTCCAGGACGAACCGGCACACCCGTTCGGCGTGGCCGCGGCTGCGGTGCGCCGGGGCGGTGGCCACACCGGCGACGAAACCCACCTGCGGGCAGGACCAGGCGTCCGCGGCGGTGGCGATCAGACGTCCCCGCTCGTCCCGCAGGCCGGCCCAGCGGCGGACACCGGCGACACCTGGTCTGGCCCACGCCGACGGTGAGGCCTCATCCAGCAGCGCGGTGACCTCGCCGTCGGCGTCGCCCAGCCACCGCACCGGGCCGTCACCGGCTTTCTCACCGGAGGCGGGCAGGGGCGGCCGGTCGGTGTCCATCCACTCGAAACCCACCGGCTCCACCCCCAGCGGGCCCGCCAGCTCATCCATCAGCGGCCGCTCCCCCAGCAGCCGCCACGATGGCCCCAGCCGCGGCGCCAGCGACCGTACCAGGGAGGCGACCTGCGGCGCCGGGCCCCGCACCGCCATCCGGTCGCGCCGGTTGAGGTCCGGGCACGCCACCGCCAGCGCCCGGCCCCACGTCCAGGCCCGCACCCCCGCCCGTACGCCCTGCGCCGCCCACAGCAGCAGCGCGTCGGAGCCGCAGGCGGCCAGGACGTCGGCGGGGCGGGTCAGCTCGGTGGCGCCACCGGTCTGCCCGGCGGCGGCGCCGGTGAAGGTCACAGGATCGCGCCGGGCCGGTAGGCGGCGGCGTGCGGATACCGGGCGGTGATCTCCTCGATGCGGGTGACGACGGCGCCGGTCTGCCCGGCGGCGGCGCCGGTGAACGCGATCCGCTCCGACAGCAGCCGCCGCAGCTGCGGCGCGTCCAGCGGGAAACGCTCGTCGGCGCCGAGGCGTTCCAGCAGTTCGTTGGCGCCGCCCCGCTCACGCATGGCCAGCGCCGAGGCCACCGCGTGCTCCTTGATGACCTCATGGGCGCTCTCGCGGCCCATCCCGGCCCGCACCGCCGCCATCAGCATCCTCGTCGTCGCCAGGAACGGCAGGTAGCGGTCCAGCTCGGCGGCGATGACCGCCTCGAACGCGCCGAACTCGCCCAGCACCGTCAGCATCGTCTCGGCCAGGCCGTCGAACGCGAAGAACGCGTCCGGCAGCGCGACCCTGCGCACCACCGAGCAGGAGACGTCGCCCTCGTTCCACTGGTCGCCGGCCAGCTCGGCCGCCATGGAGGCGTAGCCGCGCAGGACGACGGTCAGGCCGTTGACGCGTTCGCAGGAGCGGGTGTTCATCTTGTGCGGCATCGCCGAGGAGCCCACCTGTCCCGGTGCGAAGCCCTCGGTGACCAGCTCGTGGCCGGCCATCAGCCGGATCGTCTTGGCCAGCGACGACGGTGCGGCGGCCAGCTGCACCAGCGCGGTCAGCACCTCGTAGTCCAGGGACCGCGGATACACCTGCCCCACGCTTGAGAAGCGGCGGGAGAATCCCAGGTGGGAGGCGACGGCGTCCTCCAGGTCCGCCAGCTTCTCCTCATCGCCGCCCAGAAGGTCCAGCATGTCCTGGGCGGTGCCGACCGGGCCCTTGACGCCCCGCAGCGGGTAGCGGGCGATCAGTTCCTCCAGCCGGTCGAACGCCACCAGCAGCTCCTCGGCCGCCGAGGCGAACCTCTTGCCCAGCGTGGTGGCCTGCGCCGCGACGTTGTGGGAGCGGCCCGCCATCACCGTCGTCTCGTGTTCGGCCGCCCGCGCCGCCAGCGCCGCCAGCAGCGCCACGCAGCGGTCCCGCATCAGGACCAGGCTGTCGCGGATCTGCAGCTGCTCGACGTTCTCGGTCAGGTCCCGGGACGTCATGCCCTTGTGGACGTGCTCGTGCCCGGCCAGGGCGTTGAACTCCTCGATGCGGGCCTTGACGTCGTGGCGGGTCAGGCGTTCGCGGGCGGCGATGGAGTCCAGGTCCACCCGCTCGGCGACCTTCTCGTAGTCGGCCACGACGCCGGGCGGCACCGCGACGCCCAGGCGGGCCTGCGCCGACAGCACCGCCAGCCACAGGCGCCGTTCGGCCACCACCTTGTACTCGGGGGACCACAGCCGCACCAGCTGCGGCGAGGCGTAACGGGCGGCCAGGACATCGGGAATGGGCGGCTTCACAGTCACGGTGCCTCAGTGTATTGGCCCCCGCCGCGCCGCCTGGCGGCTCCCCCGCCTCAACTCCGGTAGGAGTCAGCCGGCGATGTCGGGCGGCTCCGCGCTGTGGGGAGACCTGCGCGTCGAGTTCCGCGCCTTCGAGCGTGTTGATCACCGTGTGCGCGAGTTCGAGGGCGTCGCGTTCGGCGAGGCCCGCGCCGCGGAGCTTGCCGGCGACCAGGGCGCGCCGGTGTCCGAAGGCATCCAAGACGGCCCGCTGGATGTCGGGCGGCCGGAGGTCTCGCGGCAAAGCGGAAAAGCAGCGCGGCGGGGCCCCCGCCGAAAAGACGAGGCCCCGCCGCCGGGCCGCTCCGGCCCTGCCGCTCTCAGCCCTCCCGCGCGGCCGGCTGCAGACCGGCGTCGTCGTAGACCTTCAGCTCACCCCGGCCCCCGCCCTCACCGCCGCCGCCGCGGCGGCTCAGCCGCTCCTTGGCCCGCTCCAGCATCACATACAGCGTCGGCACCAGGATCAGCGTCAGGATCGTCGACGACACCAGCCCGCCGATCACGACGATCGCCAGCGGCTGGGAGATGAACCCTCCCGAACCCGTCAGCCCCAGCGCCATCGGCACCAGCGCGAACACCGTCGCGACCGCCGTCATCAAAATCGGCCGCAACCTGCGCCGGCCCCCCTCGACGACCGCCTCGACGATGCCCAGGCCCTGAGCCCGGTACTGGTTGATCAGGTCGATCAGCACGATCGCGTTGGTCACCACGATGCCGATCAGCATCAGCATGCCGATCAGCGCCGGAACGCCCATCGGCGTGCCGGTGACCACCAGCAGCCCGATCGCGCCGGTCGCGGCGAACGGCACCGACACCAGCAGGATCAGCGGCTGGGCGAAACTCCGGAACGTCGCCACCATGATCATGAAGACGATCGCGATCGCCGCGAGCATCGCCAGGCCCAGCTGCCCGAACGCCTCCTCCTGGTCGGCGCTGACACCGCCCAGGCTCCACTGCGCACCCGCCGGCAACGTCAGCCTGCCCAGCCGCTCGTTCAGCGCCGCCGTCACCGCGCCGACGTCCTGACCGGTGGCCGTGCCCGACACCGTCGCACTGCGCTTGGAATCGATCCGGGTGATCTGCGTCGGCCCCGCCGCCCGCACCACCCGCGCCACGTCGGAGACCTTCACCACCCCCGAAGCGGTCGGCAGCTTCAGCGCCCCGATCTCCTTCAGGTCCTCCGGGGCGTCACCGGAACGCAGGATCACATCCTCGCTGCGGCCCTCCACCGTGACCTGACCCATCGGCGCGCCCCGGAACCGCTGCGCCACCAGCTGGCCGATCTGCGTCTCGCTCAGCCCGCGCGCCGCGGCCTTCTGGCGGTCCACCCGCACCTCGACGCGCTCACCGCCGGCCTGCAGGTTGGACGAGACGTCCCGCAACCGCCCCAGACCCGCCATCGCGGCGCGGACCTGCTCGGCCGCCGCCCTGAGCGCCTCGGTGTCGGGCGCCTGCACGATCACCTTCAGCTGGTCCGCCGAACCGCCCATGCCGCCCTGGGAGGCGCCGACCGTGACATCGCCCGCGGCGTCACCGAGACCGGCCAGCCGCTCACGCAGCGTCCCCTGCACCGCCTCGGCGTCGGCGTCCTCCCGCAACGTCAGCGAATAGGAGGCGCCGTCGCCCGATCCGCCCCCGGCCGCACCGCCGAGGAACCCGCCGCCGGAACCCACCGTCACCTGGTACGACTCCACCTGCGGCAGCGAGGTGATGACCTTCTCCACCTTCTGGGCCGCCGCGTCCGTGGTCGCCAGATCGGTGCCGGGCGGCATCTTCTGGCTCAGCGACACCGCGTTCCCGCCCGAGGCGCTCAGGAAGTTCGTCTCCAGCCGCCCCGCCAGGCCCATCGTGGCCGCGAACACCAGCAGGCCCACCACCAGCGTGATGAGGCGGTGCCCCGTGGCGAACCGCAGCACCGGCAGATACGCCCGCTGCAGGGGGCTGCGCAGCTCCTTGGCCTCGGCCTCCTGCCGCAGCCGCGCGATCCGCTGCGGATCGGCCTTCGGCGCCTTGAGGAACCAGTAGGCCAGCACCGGCACCGCCGTCAGCGACACCAGCAGCGACGCCAGCAACGCCACCGTGACCGTCACCGCGAACGGCGCGAACAGCTGCCCCACCATGCCGCCGACCACCGCGATCGGCACGAACACCGCCACGGTCGTCAGCGTCGAGGCGGTCACCGCGCCGCTGACCTCCCGCACCGCCGCCAGCACCGCCTCCCCCTTGGGTTCGCCGTACTCCAGGTGCCGCTTGATGTTCTCCAGCACCACGATCGAGTCGTCCACCACCCGGCCGACCGCGATCGTCAGCGCGCCCAGCGTCAGAAGGTTCAGCGAGTAGTCCCCCAGCCACAGCGCGATCAGCGCGATCACCACCGACAGGGGGATCGACACCGCCGTCACCAGCGTCGAGCGGACCGACAGCAGGAACACCAGGATCACCAGGACCGCGAACGCCAGCCCCAGCAGGCCCTCGGTCGTCAGATCCTCGATCGAACGCTCCACGAACGGCGCCTGGTCGAACACCACCGTGATGGCCGCGGCGTCACCGACCGCCCGCACCAGCTCCGGGATCCTGCCACGCACCTCATGGGAGATCGCCACCGCGTTGCCGTCGGGCGCCATGGTGACCGACACCCCCAGGCTCGGCTCACCGCCGGTACGCGTCAGCGACGTCGCCGACTCCAGCGCCGGCTCCACCGTCGCCACATCCCCCAGCCGGACCGGCTTCGGCCGCGCCTGCGGAGCCGCCACCGCACCCCGCTGAGCACCCTGCGCCCCCTGCGCGCCGCCCTGCGTGCCCTGCGCACCCGGGGGGACCGCCGTACGGCCCTGCGGCTGCGCCTGCTGCGGAGCCGCCGCCGCGGCCGGCGCCAGATACAGATCCCGCAGATCCTCGATCGACGACAGGCGCCGGCCCACCTGAACCGTCATCGACCGGCCGTCCGCCACCAGGCTGCCCGCCGGGATCGGCTGGCCGTTGGCCCGCAGCGCGTCGGCGATCGCGGTCGCCGCGACCCCCCGGACCGCCAGTTTCACCGGATCGGGTGTGATGACCACCGTCTCCTTGCGCGTGCCCGTCACCGTCGCCTGCCGCACCCCGGCGATGCCCTGCAGCCGCGGCACCACCAGCCGCTCCAGCTTCTCGGTCATCGCCTGCTCGTCCCCGCCGGTGCCCACCGCCAGCGTCATCACCGGGATGTCGTCGGTGCCGCCGGACAGCACCTGCGGATCGACGCCCTCCGGCAGCCGCGCAGAGATCCGCGACAGTGCCTGCTGCATTTTGGCGACCGAGTCGTCGACGTCGGTGCCGTAGGCGAACGACACCTGCACCTGCGCCGACCCCTCCCGCGAGGTCGACGTCACCTCCTCCACCCCCGCGAGCCCCTGGAAGGCGTCCTCGACGGGTGCGGTGACCTGCTCCTCCACGATCTCCGGGGACGCCCCCGGATAGGAGGCGACCACGAACGCCCCGGGAAACGACAACGACGGCAGCAACTGCTGCTTCAACGACGGGATCGCGAAAGCGCCGAACGCGCTCAGCACGACCGCGATCAGGATCACGAGGCTGCGGTTGGCGAGGCTCAACCTGGCCAGGGCGGTCATGGGGGACGGCTCCTAGGGGAAGATCACGGAGGTCACAGGGGGAATCCCGCCCCACACTAACACTTAGCCTCAGACGAATATTCAGCCCCATCCGATGTTCCTGATAACCTTCTCAGGAACCGAGAGGTGCACGTGAACGACGAACGCGACCAGCTGATCGACCGCATCGGCGCCACCCAGCGCGACCTGGGCCGCCTGATCACCCGGCACCACCACTCCCCCCTGTTCGACTCCAACCTCACCATGCGCCAGCTCAAGGTCGTCCTCATCCTGTCCTGCCAGGACTCCGCCTCCGCCCAGGACCTCGCCCACCACCTCGGCGTCGGTCCGGCCACCGTCACCGGCATCGTCGACCGCCTGGTCACCCACGGCCTGGTCACCCGCGGCGAAGACCCCCACGACCGCCGCGTACGCCGCATCCGGCTCACCCCCCGCGGCCGCGCCCTCACCGAGCAGATCGCCGACACCGGCCTCGCCGACTTCCACCGCCTCCTGCAGCGCCTGGACACCCCCACCCTCCACGACCTGGCCGCCGTACTGGCCAAACTCCACACCGCCGCCCGCGCCCTGGCCACCGGCCACTGACCCGCCCCCTGCCATCCCGTCCGCCCCCGGAGAAAGAGCCATGCCCGCCTACCTGGAAACCCTCTTCTCCCTCACCGGCCGCACCGCCCTCGTCACCGGCGCCAGCTCCGGCATCGGCCACGCCATCGCCGAAGCCCTCGGCCGCGCCGGCGCCCGCCTCCTCATCACCGCCCGCCGCCCCGCCCCCCTCACCCGCGCCGCCGGCCGCCTCACCGCCCTCGGCATCCCCACCACCGCCATCCCCGCCGACCTCGCCGACCCCGCGGCCATCGACGAACTGTGCCGGCGAGCCACCGAAACCACAGCCGGCGACGGAGACGGCGGCGGCGGCGTCGACATCCTCGTCAACAACGCCGCCAACAACATCCGCCTCCCCCTCGACGACCTCACCACCGGCGACTACGAACGCACCCTCGCCGTCAACCTCACCGCCCCCTACCTCCTGAGCCGCTTCTTCGGCCCCCGCATGGCCGAACGCGGCTGGGGCCGCATCATCAACATCGGCTCCCAGCAGTCCCTGCGCGCCTTCGGCGACAGCGGCGCCTACGGCATCGCCAAAACCGCCGTCACCGGCCTCACCCGCTCCCAGGCCGAGGCCTGGTCCCCCCGCGGCGTCTGCGTCAACACCCTCATCCCCGGCTTCACCCTGACCCCCCTCACCCGCCCCGCCCAGGCGATCCCCGGCCGCGTCGAAGCCCTCGCCGCCCGCACCATGAACCGCCGCAACGCCGTCCCCGGCGACTACGCCGGCATCGCCGTCCTGCTCGCCTCCCCCGCCGGCGCCCACATCACCGGCCAGGCCATCTGCGTCGACGGCGGCTTCTCCGTCCACTGAGCGCGCGCCCGCCGGACCGGCCCGGCGGCACCCTCCGCCCGCTCCGCCGCGGCCTCCCGCCCTTGCTGTCTGTTTTCGCCTTGCTGTATTGGATTTTTCATCATCCGACCGGCTTTACGAAGTAGATCACTTAATGCCTTCGGGGGAGCACCGGCCGTCCAGGTGTGAGACGCCCGCTGACGGGCAGCCATTCTGCGCAGCTCAGCGCCGTACGGCCGCAACCGCGCCCCCGCCGGGGATGCGGGCGGGACCCCGCGGCGCCGCGCTCCGCCCGCAGACCGCACCGTCCGCGGGCGGCGGGACTCCCCCGCCGCCCGCGGGACCCACACCAGAAAAGAGGCACGGTGACCCAGCAAGGAAGCATCGACTCATCCGCCGGCCCGGACGCGGCGCCCCGGACGCGGCCCTCCTCCACCCCCGCCGTCCTGCCCGTCGGCGTGGAGGAGGAGTTCTTCCTCATGGATCCCGACACCGGGCAGACCGCGCCGCGCGCCTCGGCCGTCCTGGCGACCGTACGGCCCCGCCAGCGCGAGCTCACCCAGCGGGAGTTCACCACCTGCCAGGTCGAGATCGCCTCCAACCCCCACACCGACCTCGGCCTGCTGCGCGCCGAGCTGACCGACCTGCGCACCGAGCTGGCCCGAGCGGCCCGCGACGCCGGCTGCCGCCTCATCGCCTCCGGCTCGGCGCCGCTGGAGCACTCCGCCAGCGGCGCCCGCCTCACCGACAACCCCCGCTACAAGTGGATGGCCCACGAGTACGGCGCCATGGCCCGCGGCGAGAACTGCTGCGGCTGCCACGTCCACGTCGAGGTGCCCGACCGCGAGGAGGCCGTCCAGGTCTGCAACCACCTGCGGCCCTGGCTGCCCACCCTGCTGACCCTGACCGTCAACTCCCCCTTCACCGGCGGCGCCGACAGCCACTACGGCAGCTGGCGGGCGATGGCCTTCTCCCGCTGGCCCAGCGCGGAGCTGCCGCCCTACTTCGAGACGGCCGCCGACTACACCGCCACCCTGCAGGCCCTCATCACCTCGGGCGCCATCCTGGACGAGGCGATGGTGTACTGGCTGGCCCGCCCCTCCCACCACCTGCCCACCGTCGAGGTGCGGGTGGGCGACGTGTGCGCCACGGTGGAGGAGTCGGTGGCCTTCGCCGCCCTGGTACGCGCCCTGGTGACGACCGTGCTGGGCGACATCCGCGCCGGGGTGCCCGCGCCCCGGCCGCACGAGCCGCTCCTGCACGCCGCCTACTGGCGCGCCGCCCGCGACGGCCTGGAGGGCCAGGGGCTGGAGCCGACCTCCGCCACCCTGGTGCCGGCCGGGCGGCTGGCCGAGCAGCTCCTGGAACGCGTCCGCCCCGCCCTGTCGGCCGCCGGCGACACCGACACGGTCGTGGACTACCTCTCCCGGCTGCGCGAGACCGGTTCCGGGGCGGCCCGGCAGCGGGCCGCCTTCGCCGAGCGCGGCAGCTTCGCCGACGTCGTGACGGCACTGAGCCGGCAGACCGCGCCGCTGGCCGGCTGAGGCCCCGGGCCGCCTGACGGCCCGGGGCCGCGGTCCGCGGGAGATCCCGCGGAACCGCGCCCCGGGCCGGCGGGCACCCACCCCCGATGCCCTTTTGCGGCTTTTGACCGGGGATCTCCGTACGGCTCCGGGGATCTCCCGGTGGACGAGGAGAGTATGACTGATCTACTCTTCCGGTATGACCAAGCGGATCACCATCTCCCTCCCCGACGACCTCGCCGACGAGGCCCAGGGCTCCGGCAACGCCTCCGGCTACATCGCCGGCGCCCTGCGCGAACAGCGCCGCATCCGCGACGGCATGGCCGCCCTGGAACGCCTGTGGGGACCCGGCTGGGCCGACGGCATCAGCGACGCCGACCGCACCCGCGCCAGCCGCCTGTTCGACACCCCGCCCGACCAGCCCCGCACCACCGCCGCACCCCACACCACCCGCCGCCCCTCCCAGGACGTGGCGTGAGCACCGAACCCGAAGGACTCACCGGCCACGTCCTCGACTACGACGCCCTCTGCCACCTCCTGGACGGCAAAAGCGACTACGGCCGCGAGATCGTCCGCCAGTCCGTCCTGCGCAACACCACCCTGCTGCTGCCCGCACTGGCCGCCCAGTGCGCCGCCGCCCTGCGCCCCGCCCAGACCGAGGCGCTGCTGGCCGTACCCGTCATCACGATCGGCGCCCTCACCGCCGCCGACGTCGCCGCCACCACCCGCCTCGGCCCCGCCCTCACCGCCCCCTCCCACCGGCGCCCGCCCGCAGGCGAACGCGACGCCGCCCTCGTCGCCGCCCTCACCGCCGTCCACGCCGTACTGCTGGCCGAATCCCGCGGCGGATGGCGCATCGTCACCCCCGCACCCCACCTGTACGACGGCGCCCCCGGCGTCCGCCTGGAGATCCTCCCCTGAACGCCACAGCGCCCGCCGACCCGCCGGGATTCGAGCTGCCCCTGCGGCTCCTCCTCGGCTTCCGCGTCCTCATCGACGACCTGCACGCCGAACTCGCCCGCCAGGGCCACCCCGACCTGCGGCCCATGCACGGCTTCGTCCTGCAGGCCATCGGCCGCGGCCCCACCACCGCCGCCGACCTCGGCCGCATGCTGGGCATCTCCAAACAGGCCGCCGGCAAGACCATCGAGGCCCTGCGCACCCTCGGCTACGTCGAACGCGGCCACGACCCCGGCGACGCCCGCCGCAAAGTCGTCCGGCTCACCCCGCGCGCCATCGACGGCCTGACCCGCTCGGAACGCATCTTCGACGAACTACGCGCCCGCTGGGCCGCCGTCATCGGAGCCGAACGGCTGCGCGCCCTGGAGAGCGACCTGCGCGCCCTGACCCCCGGCGACCTCTTCCGCCTGGACGTCCCCGGCTGGTTCGGCGACCGGCACTGACCCGCACTCACCCGCACCGACCCCACGGCCGCCGCCACCCACCACCCCGCCTCCGGCCGCCCCCGGCCGCTCACGCCGCGGCGGCCACCGGGCCGGAACGGTCGACCGCCACCCGCACCGCCACCGCGGCCAGCACCGTCCCCGTCAGATAACGCTGCACCCGCGCCCACACCGGCCGCCGCCCCACGAACCCCGCGATCGACCCCGCCGACACCACGAACAACGCGTTCACCGACACCGCGACGGCGATCTGCACCAGCCCCAGCACCAGGCTCTGCGCCGCCGCCCCGCCCCGCGCCGGATCCACGAACTGCGGCAGCAACGACACGTACAACACCGCGATCTTCGGATTGAGGAGATTCGTCACCAACCCCCCGGAGAACAACCGCCCCGCCCCCTCGGCCCGCACCGCCTCCCCCCGCGCCACCGCACCGCCCAGCATCGGCGCCGCCCCGGGCCGCACCACCCGCCACGCCAGCCACAGCAGATACGCCGCCCCCGCGAACTTCACCGCCGCATACAACGCCGGCACCACCGCGAACACCGCCGCGATCCCCGCCACCGCCGCCACCAGATACACCCCGAACCCCGCCGCGACCCCCGCCAGCGCGATCAAACCCGCCCGCCGGCCCTGCGCCACCGACCGCGACACCAGATGAACCATGTTCGGCCCCGGCGTCAGCACCATGCCCAGCGCGACCCCCGCGACCCCGATCACCGCACCCGTGGAAACCATGACCGCATCCTCCCCCGCCCCCACCACCGGCGAGAACGGCCAATCCCGCCAAGTGGCCCGCCCCGCCGCACCACCCGCCGCCGCCCGGCGGTTTCACCCACGCCCCGCCGTGGCAGGCTCACTGCCATGGACGAGGAATGGGACCTGGTGGTCATCGGAGGCGGCCCCGCCGGCTCGGCCGCGGCCCTGCAGGCCCGCGCACTCCAGCCCCGCGCACGCATCCTGCTGCTGGACCGCGACGACTTCCCCCGCGACAAGGCCTGCGGCGACGGCATCGCCGCCCACGCCCGCGACGAACTCGCCCACCTGGGCCTGGCCGGCCTCATCGACGACTACCGCCCCACCCCCCGCCTGGCCGTCATCTCCCCCGGCGGCGCCCGCGTCGAAGCCACCGCCGCCCGCCCCAACCACGTCGTGCCCCGCACCGTCTTCGACGCCCGCCTCATCGACGCCGCCCGCGCCCGCGACATCGACGTCCGCCGCCACCGCGTCCGCACCCTCACCACCCGAGACGGACTCCCCCTCATCGACGGCGCCATCACCGCCCGCACCGTCATCGCCGCCGACGGCGCCAACTCCACCGTCCGCCGCCTCCTCGGCCTGCCCGCCTCCCCCGACCGGCACACCGCCCTCGCCGTACGCGGCTACGCCGACGTCCCCCCCGACGACGACACCCAGCTCATCGCCATGCAGAAAGACGGCTGGCCCGCCTACGCCTGGTCCTTCCCCATCGGCGACGGCACCGCCAACGTCGGCTTCGGCATGCTCCTGCCCCGCCTGCGCGCCACCGGCCTGCCCGGCCGCCAGGTGCTCCACGGCCGCCTCGCCGAACTCCTGCCCCACCTGCCCGCCCGCGACCTGCGCGCCCACCACCTGCCCCTGTCCCCCGGACGCCCCCGCCCCGGAGCCGGCCGCGTCCTTTTGGCCGGCGACGCCGCCGGCCTGATCAACCCCCTCACCGGCGAAGGCATCTACTACGCCCTCGCCTCCGGCCGCCTGGCCGGACAGGCCGCCGCCCACGCCGGCGCCGACCCGCTGACCGCCTACCGCCGCGCCCTGCGCACCACCCTCGGACGGCACCTGCGCACCACCGACGCCCTGTCCCTGGCCGCCCAGTCACCCGCCTTCATCGACGCCGCCGTCATCACCGCCGCCCACCGCCCCGAAGTCTTCGACCTCCTCGTCGAGGTGGGCCTGGGCGCGGGCACCGTACCGGCGCCACTGGCCTGGGCCGTGGCCCGCCGCTGGCTGGCCGCGGCCCTGCCCCTGCCGGGGCGGCGCCACCGCGCCTCCTGACCGGCCCGCACCCGGTACGGACGGCCCTCCCCCACGGCCCACCCGGCCGTCACCGGGACAACCCCGGCCCGCACAGGACCTCCCGCGCCGGAGGCTCACACCAGGCGCACCTCACGCGACACCGCCGCCGGGGCCAGGAAATCCAGCATCCGCATCCCCTCCCCCTCCAGCTCCGCCCGCGCCGCCGCCGGCACCGGCCCGAACAGCTCCACCTCCAGCACCGCCGCACCCCGCGACCGCCGCACCGCCCACATCCCCCGCACGAACCCGTCCACCAGCACCGTCGCCCTGATGATGCCGTTGACGGTGAACACCCGCCCCCGATGATCCTCGGCCATCATCCGCGTGCGCGTCCGCTCGGCGAACGACAGCAACGTGTTGTCGAACTCCGCCAGATAACGCACCGGCGCCACCACGTCCGGATCGGGCCGCGGCGCCTCCGGCAGGTCCACCAGCCGCGCCCCGTCCACGGTCACGAACGACCGCAGCCCCATCCCCTCCACCACCTCGCCCAGCCGGGTCAGGCCCGACCACTGCTGCAGGTCCATCACCGTGGCCGGGCCGTAGGCGGCGAGATACCGCCGCACCATCCCCGCCAGGGCCCCCAGCCCGCCGGCGCCCTCCAGCGGGCGGCCCAGCCACGCCTCGGCACTGGTGTGCGCGGGCTTGCCGCCCACCCCCCAGATCCCCCGCGGCGGCACCTGCACCAGCGCCACCCTCGCCCGCACCACATGCACCAGATCCGCCGCGGCCACCTGCGGCCACCGCTCCCGCAACAGCGACCCCAGCTCGGCGAACGTCAGCGGCCGCTCCTCCACCAGAGCCCGCCCCGCCTCCTCCGCCTCCGCGACCTCCAGCCCGGCCAGCCTCCTGCCCACCGGGCCGCGCAGCACCCGGTCCAGCACCGGCTGCAGCAGCGGGCGCAACGCCAGGCAGTCCTCGGCGGCGACCAGATGAATGGTCGAGCGCATCAGCGCCAGCCGCACCACCCGCCGCTCCCGCAGCAGGTCCGACAGCTCCTCATGGGTGAACCCCGCAAGCCGCGACCACAGACCCACGTACGGCGGATCCGGCGCCTGCGCCTGCATGCCGTACAGGTGCCGCACCGCCTCCAGCGCCGTCAGCGGCGAGCGGCGCAGCAGCAACTGCCGCTCCAGCGTGGCCCGGTTCAACGCGCGGACGCCGAGCACCTCGGGCATGGAAGGCCCCTTCTCCGTCGGAGGACACGGAACCCGCAACCATACCAGAACGGAATAATTCGTTCCAATGTGGGCGCCTCGCCCCTCACACCGGCCCCAACGCCCGGTACAGCGGCGGCGACTCCACCACCACCCGATCACCGGCCCGTACCAGCCCACCGGCCACCACCACACCCATCACCCCCGCCCGCCGCACCACCCGGCCCTCCCCGTCCCGCCCTGCCACCCGCGCCAGCAACCCCGGCCGGAACGCCTCGATCTGCGCACACGGATTACGCAACCCCGTCACCCGCACCACCGCCTCCTCCCCCAGCCGCAGCAACGCCCCCTGCGGCAACCCCAGCAGATCCACCCCGCGCGTGGTGACGTTCTCCCCCAGCTCACCCGCCCCCACCGAGAACCCCGCCGCCCGCAACTCCTCGTGCAACTCCGCGTGGATCAGATGAACCTGACGCAGATTCGGCCGGGAGGGATCCCGCGCCACCCGGGAGCGATGCCTGACCGTCACCCCCAGATGCGCGTCCCCCTCCACCCCCAGACCCTCCAGCAGCCGGATCGCCGGCTCACACCCTTTACTGAAGGTGTACTCCGGACTACGGCTCACCGCGGTCACGCACGCCTCGCCCATCGCCCGCTCCCCTCGTGGACGGTCTTTCCGCTTTTCATGATCATTTTCGTACCGGAGCGATTGCCTTTACGATGTAGATCAAAAAGAGTCGCGGCCGATCCGGTACAGCACATGGCGGCGCGGCGGGATGCCGGCGGGGACGTTCGGATGGTCGAAGTCGTCGGCCGCGTCCCGCCTCATGCCCAGCCGCTCCATCACCGCCCGCGACCGCAGGTTCCCCGCCGCCGTCATCGACACGATCTCCCGCCGCCCCGCCGGGCCGAACCCGTACGCGAGCGCCGCCCGCATCACCTCGGGGTCGGCGCTCAGCTCCGCGAACGGCTCCAGATCCGCCTCCCGCCACCTGCGCATGACCAGCCGTTCCGTCTCCACGTGCCCCTCCCCCGCTCCGGCGGCGCTCTCGCGGCCGCACAGCGCAGGAGCATACGCACGCCCGCCCGCACCGGGCGGCGCGCGCTTTTCACGGACCGCCGCACGCGCCCTGCCGGCCCGCCGGCACCGTGCCGACCTGCGGACACGCGGCGGACGGCGATCCGGCCCCGACACGCCACCGCATCATCGCGGAATAACCTCCGCCGGACGTCGGTTACAGTAATCGTGCCGATGTGGTTTGTGTCCCCCGGGCCGCAAATTACCGCCTTCACGGAATACCGTTCGGCTGGAGCCGTGTTGTGCCTCTCGCCGAGGAGGCGACCGCCACATCGGCACCAAACGTCCCGCCCCGCGAGCGCTCCGGCGCCGCGGGGCGGTTCCTTTTCCCCTCACCCCCGCGTTCCCGGACCACACGCGGCCCTCCTCCCACCCGCGGCGCCCGGCGCGACGCGCGGCGGAGAAGGACGGATGGCTTTGCCTGCGCCCTTGGAGAAGGGCTACAAACGTGGGGACCCCGCTTGTGCGGGTGCGCACAGCCGCCGGCCGCCGGGACACCGCCTAGGGTGGTGAAACCCGTCCTGCAAGAGGAGAGCCCGTGCTCTACCGCCTGACCAAGATCGTCAGCGCCCCCTTCCTGCACCTGCTGTGGCCGACCACGGTCACCGGGGCAGAGCACGTACCCGCCTCCGGGCCGGCCATCCTGGCCTCCAACCACCTGTCGGTCCTCGACTCCACCTTCCTGCCCCTGGTGCTGCCCCGGCAGGTGCGCTTCGTCGCCAAGGCCGAGTACTTCACCGGCAACCCCGTCACCGCCGCCTGGATGCGCGCCACCGGGCAGATCAGCATCGACCGCCAGAGCCCCACCGCCGCCCAGGACATGCTCGACGCCGCCGCCCGGGTGCTGCGTGACGGCGAGCTGTTCGGCATCTACCCCGAGGGCACCCGCTCGCCCGACGGCCGCCTGTACCGCGGCAAGGTCGGGGTGGCCTGGCTGGCCCTGGAGACCGGCGCGCCGGTGGTCCCGGTGGGCATGACCGGCACCGACAAGGTGCTGCCCATCGGCGCCTCGGTGCCCAAGCTCGGCCGGATCGGCATCCGCATCGGCAAGCCGCTGACGTTCACCGGCTCGGCCGCCAGCGCGCGCGACCGGCGCCGGGTGACCGACGAGGTCATGGCGGCCGTCCAGGAGCTGTCCGGTCAGGAGTACGCCGGCGGCTACGCGCCCAGCCGCAGCGCCGGCTGACCGGCCCCGCCCACCGCCGCACCCAGCACCGCTCCGCCGTACCGCCGCCGCACCCGCGACGGCGATCTCCGGGGCGGGCTCCGTTCACGGCCGGGCCCGCCCGCGCCGGACGATAGGCTGTGGCCCCCAGGAAGCCGGATCCGACGGGGGGGTGGCCGAAGGTGCCACGCGGCAGGACGATCGCGATCACATCGGCGGCGGCGGTGCTGGTGGCCGCGGGCGGCGGTGCGGGCGCCTGGTGGCTGCTGCACACCCGCGGCACCCCGCAGGAGACCGCGCAGCGCTTCACCCGGGCCTGGCAGGGCGGTGACCTGGCCGCCATGCGCGCCGAGCTCGGCAAGGCCGACCCCGCCTTCGAGGCGACCTACCGCGCCATGGCCGACAAGCTCGGCGCCGAACGCACCGAGGTACGGCTCGGCCAGGTCAGCCGGACCGGCGACGAGACCGGCCGGGCCGGCTACACCGCCACCGTCACGCTGAAGAGCGGCGGCCGGTGGAGCTACTCCGGCGCCCTGGAGCTGGCGGTCGTCGACCGCAACTGGCGGGTGGCCTGGTCGCCCGCCGCCGTCCACCCCGATCTGGCCCCGGGCCGGTCGTTCGCCCTTTCGGCCCGCTGGCCGCAGCGGGCCGAGATCACCGCCGCGGGCGGCGAGCGCATCGACGACGGCTCGGCGGGCGGCTCGGTGCAGCAGCTCGTCGGCTACCTCGACAAGGCCACCGCCAAGGAGGCCAAGGCCCTCGGCGCGCCGTACGCCGCCGGGGACACCGTCGGCAAGGACGGTCTGCAGCTCGCCTTCCAGCAACGCCTGGCCGGCGTTCCCGCCACCGAGATCCGGATCGTCGACTCCGGCGGCAAGACCGTCAAGAAGGCCGGTGAGATCGCCGGCCGCGACGGCGAGCCGCTGCACACCAGCCTGGACCTGCGCGTGCAGCGCGCCGCCGCCGACGCGGTGCGCGACCTGAAGAAGACCGCCTCCCTGGTGGCGGTCAAGCCCTCCTCGGGGGAGATCCTCGCCGTCGTCAACAACCAGGGCGGCTTCAACCGCGCCCTGATGGGCAACTATCCGCCCGGCTCCACCCTCAAGGCGGTCACCGCGGTGGCGCTCCTGGCCGAGGGCATGAACCCGGGCGACCGCACCACCTGCCCCAAGGACGTCAAGGTCGGCGGCCTGCCGATCCGCAACTCCCACCACGCCGGCTACGGCTCGGTGACCCTGTCGGACGCCTTCGCCTACTCCTGCAACACCACCTTCGCCCCGCTGGCCGCCCAGCGGCTGGGCGCGGCCAAGCTGCTCAAGACCGCCGAGCTGTTCGGCTTCAACACCCCCCTCGACATCGGCGTCCCGGCCGCCAAGGGCTCCTTCCCCCGGGCGGAGAGCGACGCCGAGCTGGCCGCCGAGTCCTTCGGCCAGGGCCGTGTCACCTCCAGCCCGCTCATGGTCGCCTCGATCGCCGCGGCCCTGGCCGACGGCTCCTGGCGCCCGCCGACGCTGGTGCCCTCCGTCAAGCAGGACGCCGCGCCGCGCGAACTGCCCGACGGGGTCGTCCCCGGCATGCACAAGATGATGTCGGCGGTGGTCACCAAGGGCACCGCCAAGGACGCCCGTCTGCCCGCCGGCACCCGCGGCAAGACCGGCACCGCCGAGTACGGCCCGCAGGACGACCTGAAGACCCACGCCTGGTTCATGGGGTTCCGCGGCGACCTGGCCTTCGCGGTGATCGTCGAGGAGGGCAGCGGCGGCGGGACCGTCGCCGCCCCGGTCGCGGCCCGCTTCCTGCGCGCCCTGGGCTGAGCCCGTCCGAACCCGGCACGGAGCCGCTGGAGCCGCCGCCCCTCCCCCTGCCCAACGCCACGGCCGGGCGGATGACCGCACGACGGCCCGGCACCGTCCCGCCGGAGCCGGCGGCCACGTCGATCCCGGCCCCGCGCACGGTGAGAAGTGGCGGCCTCAGGCCGCGCGCAGGCAGAAGGGATGTCCGGCCGGGCTGGCGTAGACACGGCTGCCGGTGCGGGTCTCCGGGGCGATGTCCCCGCTGGGCCGCAGCCGGGTGGCGCCGGCGCCGGTGGCCACGCGGTCGGCGGCCGCGAGATTCCCGACGCCGAAATCGAGGTGCATCTGCTGGGAGGTGCCGTCCGGCCAGCTCGGGGCGACGTGTTCGGGGGCGGACTGGACGACGATGACCGGGAGGCCGGGGGCCTGGATGAAGTGATGGGTGGGCGTGCGATGGATCGAGCCACCGAGCAGCCGGTGCCAGAAGGCTCCCTCCGTCTCGATCTCGGCGGCGTCGATGATCACGGAACTCAGGGTGATGGACATGGTGACGGTCCTGTTCTTCACGCTGGTAGCGGTCGGTGTTCAGACGGTCGGGATGATGCCGCCGTCGACGCGGAACTGGGCTCCGGTGAGCCACTTCGCGCGGCCGGAGGCGAGGAAGGCGATCAGCTCGGCAACGTCCTCGGGGTCCCCCGGGCGTCCCATGGGGACCTTCAGGTGGTCCACGATCTGCCGCGTGACCTCCTCGGTGGTCACTCCTTGCTTCTCGGCCATGTGCCGGAGGTGGGCGGTGGCGCCGTCGGTGACGACGAAGCCTGGCAGAACGCAGAGCACGCGTACCCCGTGTTCGCCGACCTCGGTGGCCAGTTCGCGGCTGTAGGTGTTGAGCGCGGCCTTGGCGGCGGCGTAGGAGGCTTCGGTGCGCTGGGGCAGCCGGCTGGCGATCGAGGAGACGTGCACGACGACGCCGGAGCCCCGCTCGACCATTCCCGGCACCAGGACCCGGTCCAGGCGCACGGCGCTCAGGAGGTTCATCTCCAGGTCCGCCTGCCAGGACGCGTCCGACCGGATCAGGGTCGGCGCCGGGGCGCTGGCCGCGCCGGCGTTGTTCACGAGCACGTCCACGCCGCCCACGTGGTCGATGACGCGGCGGCCGAGCTCGGCCGCACCCTCCCGCGTCGAGAGGTCCGCAGGCACGAATGTGGCGCCGCTGTCCTCCTCGGGCCGGCTGCGGGAGGCCGTCAGCACGGTCGCGCCCGCGGCGACGAAGCGGCGCACGATCGCCGCGCCCAGACCCCGGCTGCCGCCGGTGACCAGCACTCGCAAGTCGTCCAGGCCCTCGTCGGCGTTCGCCATGGGAAATCCCCTCCGTAAGATGAATCTGACTCCGGAAACGATACATGCAAACGGAACCGGACTCACCTTATGGAGGTTCCTTGCCGTCATCACGCCCGCTACGCGCCGACGCGCGCCGCAACCGCGAGGCCCTGCTGTCCGCGGCCCGCCAGGCGTTCCTCGGCGGCGACACCGACGCGCACGTGGAGGACATCGCCCGCAGCGCCGGCGTCGCCGTGGGCACGCTCTACCGGCACTTCGAGACCCGCGAGGCGCTGATCGAGGAGGTCTACCGCAAGGAGGTCGACGACCTGTGCGCCGCGCCCGGCGACCTGCTGAACCACCATGCCCCGGAAGAGGCTCTGCGGCGGTTCCTGCTGCTGCTCGTGGACCACGCGGCCGTGGGCAAGGGGATGTCCGTCGCGCTGGAGGGCATCATGGCGACGAACTCACCGGTCTTCGACGACGCCCGTGCCCGCATGGGCGACGCCCTCACCCGGCTGCTCGACGCCGGCAGCGCGGCCGGCACCGTCCGCGGCGACGTCACCGGCCCCACTCTGCTGCGAGCCCTGGGCGGCATCTGCGCCATGCGCGTGTCCGAGGGATGGCTCGATGAGGCCCGGCAGGTAACCACCCTCCTCCTCGACGGCCTGCGCCACGGGGCCCCGCGCGCGAGCTGAGCCGAAGGACGCGCGTGCCCGGCGCGGTCCTTTCCGGCCCCGGCCGGGCAGGCCGGGCGGGTCAGGAGGCGGTGACCTTCCGCCCGGCCGCCTCCCCGGCCTCCCCTGCCGTCCCGGCCGCCTCCCCGGCCTGCGCGGGCAGGTCGAGGCTGTCGCGCAGCCGGGCGGGCCGCAGGAACGCCGCGGCGACGAGGCCGACGGCGGCGATGCCCGCCGAGATCAGGAAGATGTGGCCGGTGGCGTCGCCGTAGGCGGCCCGCACGATCGTCCTGACCGGCTCGGGCAGGGCGGCGATGTTGAGGCTGCCGCCGGCCGCCGAGGCGCCGCGGACCGGGACGCCGGCCTCGGCCAGCCCCTCGGTGATGCCGGTGGCGACGCGGCCGGCCAGCACGGCGCCCAGCACCGAGACGCCGACGGTGCCACCGAGGGAGCGGAAGAAGGTGATCGCGCCGCTGGCGGCGCCGATCTCCCGCAGCGGGACGGTGTTCTGCACGACCAGCACGAGGTTCTGCATGGACATGCCGACGCCGACGCCGACGGCGAGCATGTACGCCGAGATCAGCGGTATCGCGGTCCGGTGGTCGATGGTGGCCAGGCCGGAGAAGCCCGCCAGCAGGACGACGAGGCCGATGAGGATGTAGGGCTTGGTGCGGCCGCTGGCCGAGACCATCCGGCCGCTGATGGTCGACGACAGCAGCACGCCGAGCATCATGGGGATGGTCAGCAGGCCGGCGGTGGTGGGACCGTAGCCGCGGCCGATCTGGAAGTACTGGCCGAGGAAGACCGAGCCGCCGAACATGGCCATGCCGACCGCGAGGCTGGCCAGGATGGCCAGCGCCGGGGTGGCGCGCCGCAGGACGTGCAGCGGCACGACCGGCTCGCGGACCTTCGACTCCACCCAGGTCGCCGCCGCCAGCAGCGCCGCGCCGCCGCCGGCCATGACCGCGGTCTGCCAGGACAGCCATTCGAAGGAGTTGCCGACGAAGGTGACCCAGATGAGCAGAACGCTGACGCCGGCGGCGATGAGGGTGGCGCCCCAGTAGTCGATGCTGACGTCCGCGCGGCGCACGGCCGGCAGGTGCAGGGTCTTGGCCAGCAGCGCGAACGCCGCGACGGTGAACGGCACGGCGATGAAGAAGCACCAGCGCCAGCCGAGCCAGGAGGTGTCGGCGATGAGACCGCCGAGCAGGGGGCCGCCGACCGTGGCCACGGCCATGACCGCCCCGAGGTAGCCGTTGTAGCGGCCGCGCTCCTTGGGGGAGATCATCGCGGCGATGACGACCTGCGCCAGGATCTGCAGGGCGCCCATGCCCAGGCCCTGCACCGCGCGGAAGGCGATGAGCTGCCCGGTGTTCTGGGCGAGACCGCAGGCCAGCGAGCTCACCATGAAGATCACGATGGAGATCTGCAGCAGCAGTTTCTTGTCGAACAGGTCGGCGAGCTTGCCCCAGACGGGGGTGGAGGCGGTCGAGGCCAGCAGGGAGGCGGTGACGACCCAGGTGTACTGCGACTGGCTGCCCTCCAGTGCGCCGATGATCTGCGGCAGCGCCACCGAGACGATGGTGCCGCTGATCATGGCGACGAACAGGACGAGCAGCAGGCCGCTGAGGGCCTCCAGGACTTGGCGGTGGGTCATCGGCTCCGCCGCGGGCGGCGCCGCCGGCTGTGCGCTCACGCGCAACCTCCGATCAGGGGATGAGGGGATGCAACCCGGACACCATACATGCCCAATGGGAAACTTTGCGCATTGGGCACTTATTCCCATTGGGTAAGCTCTTCCGCATCATGGACAGCACACCGGGGTTGCGTGAGCGCAAGAAGGCCGAGACCCGCCAGGCGGTGCACGAGGCCGCGCTGCGGCTCACCGTCGAGCACGGCCTGGACAACGTCACCGTCGAGGCCATCGCCGACGCCGCCGGCATCTCCCGCCGGACGTTCTCCAACTACTTCGACGGCAAGGAGGACGCGCTGCTGTACGGCGACGAGCAGCGCCTGGGCACGCTGGTGCGGCGCGTCCGCGAACAGCCGGCCACCGACTCCGCCTGGCAGGCGCTGCGCGGCGCACTGGAGCGGCTCCACGACGAGACCGGCGGGGACGGCGGCTCCGACCGGGAACTGCACCTGCGCACCCGCCTGGCCATGCGCCACCCCTCCCTGCTGGCCAGGCAGCTGGCCGGCAGGGTCCGGCTGGAGAGCGAGCTGAGCCGGGCGGTGTCGGCACGGGCGCGGCCGGACGGCGTCGGCCCCGAGGTGGTCACCGCCGCGTTCCTGACCGCGCTGCGCATCGCCATGCAGTGGTGGTGCGCCGAGCAGGAGAGCCGGACGCTGCGCGAGCTGATGGGCAGGGCGCTGGACCAGATGGCCCGCCCGTTCGCCTGACCGTCCCGCGGGACGGCCCCCGCCGGGCGGAAGGAGAACCCTCCCGGACGGGGAGCGGCCGGACGGCGCAGGGAACGGTCAGAGCGGCAGCGCGGCCGCCTCGTGACGCAGGACGAGGATGAGCAGCGTGGCGATCAGCGTCGCGATCAGCAGCCAGCTCGTCATGAGGACGACCGTCGAGCGGCGCGGCCGCCGCGACGGGCGCTCGCGCCGCCGCTCACGCCTGCGGCGGCCCTCCTCGTGACGCCGCACACGCTTGTCGAACGACTCCAGCCGAGCCGCCAGCTTCGGGTCCTCATCGACGAGGTGGCGCTCGATCCGCAGCAGAATCCGCTCCTCCTCCTGCGACCAGGCCATGCCGCACCTCCCCGGAACGCAAGGCGTGTGCGAGTTTCCTGCCCAATCATGATGATCGTTATCCATTCCCGGGGCTGTTGATTTACGGGTTCTTTACACCGGCGGGCGGTCCCCCGGCCCGGGCACGGCGTCGGCGCAGCGGGCCAGCCGCCCCGCCAGGGCCCGGACCTCCTCGCGCAGCCCCTCGGGGGTGACGACGGTGAACGGCCGGCCCAGCCCGGCCAGCATCAGCGCCATGCCGTCCAGCCGCTCGGCCCGGGTGCGCAGCAGGACGCCCCGCGGCGCCGGCGTCAGCGTCGCCACCGACGCCGGCACCCGCTCGCGCGCCTCCGCCGGCGGCATCTCCAGCAGCACCTCCACCTCGTGCCGGTACGGCACGGCCGCCAGCGAGGCGACCACGTGCGCGACCGGGTCGAACCCGTCGGGCACCTCGAAGGACCTCCCGGCCGGCTCCCCCCGCCCCGGCCGCCCGGCCGGCTCCCCGGACCCGGCGACCGGCGCGGCCGGCTCCACACGTCCCACCCGGTCCACCCGGAAGGTGCGCACCTGCCCGCTGGCGTGGTCCAGCCCGGTGACGTACCAGCGGCCGGAGTGGAAGACCAGCCCGTAGGGGTCGAGGTCGCGTTCGGAGGACTCCCGCCGCCAGGAGCGGTAGGCCAGCCGTACCGTCCGCCCGTGCCGGGCCGCCTCGGCCAGCGCCAGCAGCGGACCGGCCTTCGGGTGGGCGGCGGCCGGAGCGGCGTCCCTGGTGTGGCCGAGCGTGGCCTGGACCGCCTCGACGCGTTCGCGCAGCGCCCGCGGCAGCACCCGCTGGATCTTGGCGAGCGCGCTCTCCGTCGCGGCCTCCCCCACCGCCAGCCCGGTCCGCCGCCCGGCCAGCAGCCCCAGCACCACGGCGGCGGCCTCGTCGTCGGTGAACATCAGCGGCGGCAGCCGGTATCCGGGCAGCAGGCGGTAACCGCCGTAGCGGCCCCGCTCGGCCTGGACCGGCACCCCCAGCTCCGACAGCCGCACCGCGTAGCGGCGCACCGTGCGCTCCTCCACCCCCAGCCGCGCGGCGAGCTCGGGCCCGGTCAGGCCGGGGGCGGCCTGCAGCAGCTCCAGCAGGGCGAGCACCCGGGTGACGGTCATGGAAACTCCCCCGCGAATCAGGACCGGTTCTGTCCGGATTCGATCCTACGGTGAAACCGTTCCGGAGAACGCCCCGGCTAAGGAGAAAACGATGAGCACATACGTCCTGGTACCCGGCTTCTGGCTCGGCGGGTGGGCCTGGGAGGAGGTCGCCGGGCCGCTGCGCGCGGCCGGGCACGACGTCCACCCCCTCACCCTGACCGGCCTGGGCGACCGCTCCCACCTGGCCGGTCCCGGAGTGGACCTGGAGACCCACATCGACGACATCGTCCAGGTGATCGTCCATGCGGACCTGCGGGAGGTGATCCTGGTGGCCCACAGCGGCGCCGGCGCCCCCGTCACCGGCGCGGCCGACCGGATCCCCGAGCGCATCGCCCGCGTCGTCTACCTCGACAGCGGCCCGGTCGCCGACGGCCTGACCCAGCTCGACCTCTACGACCCGGCCCAGCGGGAGTACATCGAACGCAGCGCCGCCGCCTGCGGCGGAACCGCCTACCCGCCGCCCTCCTGGGAGCACTTCGAGCGCTCCGGCGTCAGCCTGGAGGGGATGGGAGCCGCCGAACGCGCCCGCTTCACCGCCGGCGCCACCGCTCAGCCGTACGGCACGCTCACCCGGCCGCTGAAGCTCGGCGGCGGCGCCGACCGGCTGCCCAAGACGCTCATCACCTGCTCCTACCCCCTGGAGCAGGTCCGCGCGATGATCGAGGCCGCTCACCCCTACTTCGCCGCCCTCGCCGGGCCCGAGTGGAGCTTCGCGGCGGTGCCCACCGGCCACTGGCCGATGTTCTCCGCGCCCGCGGCCACCGCGGCGGCCCTCGCCGAACTCGGCGTCGAGGGGGAGAGCCCGTCGCCGGACGGCGCGCGGGAGATCGTGAACCGGGTC
>NZ_JBEZNH010000024.1:0-108712 GCF_040653115.1 Streptosporangium sp. NPDC048047
GTCGCCGACCCCCACGGCGAGCCGGGCGCGCGGATGTACCGCACCGGCGACCTGGCCGGTCTCCGGCCCCGCCCGCGGGATGGCGGGAATGCGCCACGTCGCCGTCGCGGCGTCCGCGCACTGGCTGCTCGGGCCGCGGTGGGCGCTCGGCGGGAACGGCCCGCGGACGAACCAGATCATGGGATGGCTCGCGCTGGTCACCGCCGTCACGGTCGCGAGCCTGCTGGCCGGCCTGGTGTCGCATACGGCTCACCGGCCCGTCCCCGCACCTCCCCCGGAAAGACATTCCATGACATTCCAGGGTTACCCCTGATGCGCATCCCCGGATATGGGGCCAGGATGGATCATGTACAGCTATGCCGGTCCCCGCCCGGGGACCGCTTTTTCCGAAGACCACGATGGAGTGAGGATGGCGAACGCCGGAGTCATCGACGACTACGTGACCCGGCTCGGCCGCGCCCTCAAGGGCCCGCCCGGCCCCAAGCGGGACATGGTCGCCGAGGCTCGCGACAGCCTGGTCGACACCGCCGAGGCGCTGGAGGACGGCGGTCTGGACCGGGCCGAGGCCGAGCGGGTCGCGGTCGAGGAGTTCGGCGGGATCGACGAGATCGCCCCGGCCTACCAGGAGCGGCTGGCGGTCTCGGCGGGCCGCAGGCTGGCGGCCCTGCTCTTCGTCAGCGTGCCGCTCACCTGCCTCATGTGGGGCGTGATCTGGAAGTTCTTCCCCGGTGACCCGGCCGGCTACGTCTCCAGGCCGGGATGGTTCGGGCCGGTCGCCCGCGCCGTGGATCTCATCCAGGTGCTCGTCGGCGTGGTCGGCGGGCTCGCGCTGTTCGCGCTCGGCCGGGGACTGCGCAGGATCCGCCGGCCGCGGTTCGTCATCAGGTCGCTCGCCATGCTGGTCTGGGTCATGCTGCCGACGGTCGGCGTCCTGTCGCTGGCACTGACGTACGGCTCGCACAACGCGGGCGGCTTCCCCGCCTACGGGACGGCCGCCGCGCTGGTGAGCGACGCGCTGTCGCTCGTACAGCTGTACGGCGCGGTGCGATGCATGAGGGTCACCCGGCGCCGGCTCGCCATCGCCTGACCCCGCGCACCCGTTCACGACCCGCCCGCCCGCACACACGCTCGGCCGGCCACGGCCCGCCCGCGTGCCCGGTCCCGCGCTGACCGCATGCCCGGAGCGCCGGTCGTGTCCGTCCTCGGCTCTCTGCGCCGAACGCTCTCCGCCCTGAGCGCGCCCCGCTCCGAACGCTCCCCGGTATAGACCAGTTGGCATGGCCGTACCGCCTCGTTGTGAATTTGATATTTGCTGGTATAGACCGGCCCCCCGGTTCCGGTTTACCTTGGCGGAGCCGTACACGAGGGGCGCCTGCCCGTTCCTCACTGCCGGTACGGACCAGCCCCCCAATCCCAAGGTGGTAACCGAATGAACAAGAGGATCATCGGCGTGGCCGGCGCCGGCGTGGCCGCCGTGCTGGCCCTGTCGGCCTGCGGCTCGGGCGGCGGCGAGAGCGGCGGCGGGGAGAAGGCGGCCGACGGCTCGGTGACGCTGAAGCTCGTCGCCGCCGACTACGGCGGCGGTCCCAGCGCGCCGGACAGCGGCGACAAGTTCTGGAAGGGCGTCGTCGACGAGTTCCAGGCCGCCAACCCCAAGATCAAGGTCGACGTCCAGGTCATCAACTGGAACGACATCGACAAGCAGGTCGCGACCATGGTGCAGAACGGGCAGGTGCCCGACATCCTGCAGACCGGTGACTACTCCGGCTTCGTCAAGGACGGCCTGCTGTACAAGACCGACGAGATCCTCTCCTCCCAGACGCAGTCCGACCTGCTCGCGAAGTTCGCCGACTACGGCAAGGTGGACGGCACCGCCTACGGCATCCCGTTCGTCTCCTCCGCCCGCGCCCTGTTCTACAACAAGGCCCTCTTCACCAAGGCCGGGATCTCCGAGCCGCCCAAGACCTGGGACGAGCTCAAGGCCGACGCCGAGAAGCTGAAGAAGGCCGGGGTGTCCCAGCCGTTCGGCCTGCCGCTCGGTCAGGAGGAGGCGCAGGCCGAGTCGTTCCTGTGGTTCATGGGCAACGGCGGCGGCTACAAGGACGCCTCCGGCAAGTGGACGGTGAACTCGCCGCAGAACGTCGAGGCGTTCACCTTCCTCAAGGGCATGGTCGACGCCGGTCTCACCACCCCCAACCCCGGCACCAAGGACCGCAAGAAGGTCTGGGAGGACTTCGCCGCGGGCAAGGTCGGCATGGTCAACGGCGGCCCCATGTCCATCCCGATCTTCGAGAAGGGCGGCCTGACCGACTTCGGCGTGGCCCCGATCGCCGGCAAGACCGGTCCGCTGGACACCACCCTCGGCGTCATGGACTGGATCATGGCCTTCAACAAGAACGGCCACAAGGAGGAGATCAAGAAGTTCTTCGACTTCTTCTACTCCTCCTCGGCCGTGCAGAAGATCAGCGACACCTACAAGCTGCTGCCGGTGACCACGTCGGGCATCGAGAAGCTCTCCTCCGACGAGAAGCTCAAGCCGTTCCTCGACGCGCTGCCCAACGCCACCTTCTACCCGTTCACCGACCCCAAGTGGTCCGAGGTGAACACGCAGATGAAGCAGACCGTCGGCAACGCCGTCACCGGTGACCCGGCCCAGGTGCTCGGCGCGGTCCAGAAGGTCGCCGACGCCGGCTGAGTGAGGTCGATGGCTGTGTTCATGGCGGCGCGCAGCGCCGCCATGAACACAGCGAGAGGCGCGTCGGTGCCTGGACTGACGAGCACCGGGAGCGCAGCGACCAGAGCGAGGAGGGAAGGCGCCGACCCCCAGCGCCTCGAGCCGCGGCGCGCAGCGCCGCCATGAACACAGCCGCCATCAAAAAGGCAGGAATTATGCAGCAGACGTCCACCCTGAAACGGGTGATCCGTGCGCTCGGTCCGCTGCCCTGGATCGGCCCGGCGGTGGTGCTGATCGGCGTGGTGGTCGTGTGGCCGGTGGTCACGATGATCCAGTCGTCGCTCCTGAAGATCAGCCGGTTCGGCGTGACCCAGGGTTCCAACGGGCTGGACAACTACACCAAGCTGTTCGACGAGCCCGACTTCGGCGGGGTGATGTTCCGGAGCCTGGTGTGGGTGGTGGCGGTGGTCACCCTCACGGTCCTGATCTCGCTCGCCCTGGCCCAGCTGTTCAACCAGCGCTTCCCCGGCCGCCGCATCGCCCGCTGGGCGATGATCGCGCCCTGGGCCGCGTCGGTGCTGATGACCGCGATCATCTTCAAGTGGATGCTCGACCCCGAGGTCGGCCTGATCAACATGATCCTGCGCGATCTCGGGCTGCTCGACGCGCTGGGCGGCGTGGACGCCGACCCGCTCGGGCGGGCCTCGACGGCGATGCCGTGGCTGGTGGCCGTGGCGGTGTTCGTGTCGCTGCCGTTCACCACCTACGCGCTGCTGGCCGGGCTGGCCACGATTCCGGCCGACGTCTACGAGGCGGCGCGGATGGACGGCGCGTCGCGGTTGCGGACCTACTGGTCGATCACGCTGCCGCTGCTACGGCCGGCGCTGACCGTGGCGACGCTCATCAACGTGATGAACGTCTTCAACAGCTTCCCGATCATCTGGGCGATGACCCACGGCCAGCCGGGCTACTCGACGGCCACGTCCACGATCTTCATGTACATCCTCAAGGGAACCGACATCGGCGAGTCGGCCGCCATGTCCGTGGTGAACTTCGGCATGGTGATCGTCCTGGTGGCGATCTTCCTCAGGGTCAGCAAGTGGAAGACCGAGGTGTCCTGACATGTCCGCCATCGAGGCCGCACATCCGGCGGCGGGGGCTCCGCGTTCCAGGGAGATTCGATGACCGCCACCGAGACCGCGCGCCCGGCGGCGGGCACGACCGCCCGCCGTACCGCGCCCCCGGCCCCCGCACGACGGCTTCCGAGGATCAGGACGGTGCTCGTCGCGGCGACGGCGTACCTGGTCGCGTTCATATTCCTCTTCCCCTACCTGGAGATGGTGCTCACGGCGCTGCGGCCGCAGGAGGAGCTGCTCAAGGCGTCCTACCTGCCGACCGTCTTCGCCTGGGAGAACTTCACCGCCTTCTGGTCCGGCGGGCTGGCGGGCAACCTGCTGGTCACGCTGCAGGTCGCCGCGGGCTCGACGGTCCTGGTGCTGCTGGTGGCGCTGCCCGCGGCCTACTACACCGCCCGGCACGCCTTCCGGGGCCGCACGGCGTTCCTGGTGCTGGTGCTGATCACCCAGATGTTCCAGCCGACCGCGCTGCTGGTCGGCATCTACCGGGAGTTCTTCCAGTTCGGCATGGTCGACTCGATCTGGTCGCTGATCCTGGTCAACGGGGGCTTCAACCTCGCCTTCGCGGTGTGGATCCTCAACGCCTACTTCTCGTCGATCCCGCGTGAGCTGGAGGAGGCGGCGTTCATCGACGGCAACGGCCGGTTCGGCGCGCTGTTCCGGGTCACGCTGCCGCTCGCGGCGCCCGGCGTGGTCACCGCGCTGATCTTCACGTTCATCGCCGCCTGGAACGAGTTCGTGGTCGCCCTGACACTGACCACCACGCCGGAGCGGCAGCCGCTGACCGTGGCGCTCAACTCGTTCATCGGCCAGTACGAGGTGGACTGGCAGAACCTGTTCGCCGGATCGGTGATCGCGACGATCCCGGTCATCATCCTGTTCGCGCTGATCGAGCGGAAGGTGGTGGGCGGTCTCACGGCCGGGTCCATCAAGTGACGCCGTCCTGACGCCGGGACACCGCGCGGCCCGCACTCCTCGATGAAAGGGGGGTGCGGGCCGCGCCGTGTTCCGGCCGGCGACGTGCCCGCGCACCCCCGACGGCCGTACGGCTCACACCCTGACACCCCGGCGCGCCGTACCGGTTCCGCGGCTCCACGCTCCGGGAGCGGACGGGGCGGCGCGCGGCGGGTCAGCGGGTGGTGCGAGGTTCCAGGACGCTGCCGATGGCTCCGGTGAACTCGCGCCAGGCGGAGCGCTCCCCGGCCAGGGCGGTGCGGCCGGAGGAGGTCAGCCGGTAGGTGCGCCGTTTGCGCCCGCCCACCACGGCCCATTCGCTGGCGAGGTATCCCGCCTGCTCCAGGCGGCGCAGCGCCGGGTAGACGGTACCGGTCGGCACGCTCAGCGCGCCCCCGCTGCGCTCCTGGAGCGCCTCGATGATCGCGTAACCGTGCAGGGGCTCGTTCTCCAGCACCGACAGCAGCAGGGCGTCCATGTGCCCGCGGAGCGCGTCGGTGTTCACACCGCCTCCCCGGTCGTCTCCCCTGTCGTCTCCGCGGTGGGACGCGCGGGACTGGCGGGACGGCCGGAGGACGCGGGATGCGAGGGAGGCACGGCCCTCGCGCCGTCGCTCTTGTCGGCTCGCTCACTCACCCTCATCACCCTACCTCTCGAATAGGCATCCTACATGTAGGCGTTCTACATGTAGAGTGCCTATAGGTAGACAGACACAACAAGAGATGTGACGGAGGTGAGATCGTGGACGTGCTCGACCTGGCCCGGACCCAGTTCGCCGTGACGGGAAGCCTGCACTTCCTGTTCGTCGTGCTGACCCTCGGCCTGGCCCCCCTGGTCGCGATCACGCACACGCGGTACGCGCTGACCGGCAGGCCGCTCCACGAACGCCGGACCCGGTTCTGGGGCCAGATCTACGTGATCAACTACGCCCTGGGGATCTTCACCGGGCTGGTGATGGAGTTCCAGTTCGGCCTGAGCTGGAGCGGCCTGTCGCACTACGCGGGCGACGTCTTCGGCGCGCCACTGGCCATCGAGACGCTCGGCGCGTTCTTCCTGGAGTCCACGTTCCTCGGCCTGTGGATCTTCGGCTGGCACCGGCTGCCGAAGTGGCTCCACGTGGCCTGCATCTGGCTGGTGACGCTGACCGCCTACGCCTCCGCGCTGTGGATCATGGCGGCCAACTCGTTCCTGCAGAACCCGGCCGGCGCCGTGGAGCGGGGCGGCCGGCTGGTGCTGACCGACTTCGGGGCGCTGCTGACCAACCCGGCGCTGGCCATGTCCCTGCCCCACGTCATCGGCGCGTCCCTGTGGACCGGTGGCTTCGTGGTGATGGGCGCCAGCGCCTACCACCTGTACCGGCGCGACGGCGACCGGGAGTTCTTCACCGGTCCGCTCCGGCTCGGCGTGATCGTCGCGTCCGTCGGCTCGCTGATCACGGTCGGGTTCGGCTACGCCCAGTTCGGCATGCTCGGTCAGTACCAGCCGGGCAAGTTCAGCGCCGAGCCGCTGGCCGGGACCGGGCTCGGCCTGATGATCCTCATCGGCCAGACGCTCCAGCTCCTGCTCGCGTTCGTGCTGCTGCCCGCCGTGTACTGGCTGCCGCGCTGGCGGTGGGCGCAGCCCCTGCTGATGATGATGACCCCGCTGCCGTTCGTCGCCGCGATCTGCGGCTGGCTGGCCCGTGAGGTCGGCCGTCAGCCCTGGCTGATCAACAAGAAGCTGACCGTCGCGGACGCCATGTCCCCGGGCCTCACCTCCGGCATGGTCACCGCCTCGCTCATCGGGTTCGCCGGCGTGCTGGGCCTGCTGGCCGTCGCCGACTACCTCCTGATCGCCCGCGCCGTACGGCGCGGCCCCTCCTCCGTCGCCCTCGGCTCCCCCGGCCCGGCCGATCCGGCCGAGCGCGAGCCCGCGCTGAGCCTCTGACCCCCTCCGACCCCCGGGAAGGCACATGGACATCCTCTGGCTGGGCGTGCTCGCCCTGCTGCTGATCGGTTACTTCGCCCTGGAAGGCTTCGACATCGGCCTGGGGCTGCTGCTGCCCGTGCTGGGCCGTACCCCCCGGGACCGCGACCGGATCGTCGCCGCCATGGCGCCGTTCGTGCTGGCGAACGAGGTGTGGCTGGTGGCGGTGGCGGGCGTGCTGTTCGGCGCCTTCCCCGCGGCCGAGGGGGAGGCCCTGTTCGGCCTCTACCCGCTGGTCGTCTCCCTGCTCCTTTCATGGATCGTGCGCGACGCCGGCCTGTGGTTCCGCCGCCGCCTCGACGGCCCGGCCTGGCGGGCGGCCTGGGACTGGGCGATCTTCGCCGGCTCGGCGGGCCTGGCGCTGAGCTGGGGCATGGCGCTGGCGGCGATGGCCGGCGGCCTGTCCGGGCCCGCGATCGGGCTGCCGGGCATCGGCGCCGGGCTGCTGGTGGCCGCGGCGTTCGCCTTCCACGGCTGGACGTTCGCCTCCTGGCGCCTGCCGGACGGCCCCACCGGGGCGCGCCGTACCGGGACGGCGCTGCTGGTGTCGGCGTGCGTGGCCGCCGCGCCGGCCGCGGCGGTGGCCGCGGCCGCCGCCCCGTGGCTGCTGGAGCGCGTCGCGTCGGCGGAGACGCTGGGTGTGCTCAGTGTCATAATCCTGCCGTTCACGCCCCTGATGGTCGGTGCGCAAGTATGGGTGTGGCGCGCCTTCGGTCCCCGGAGCGCCGCCGACCGGATGCCGTCGTTCTTCTAGCGTCGCTCTTCTAAGGTTCGCATGCACAAGGATCTCCTACGGCTGGCGCGTGGCGAGCGCGCCGTCCGCGGGCACCTGGCCCTCTGCCTGGCCGCGGCGGTCCTCGCCGGATCGCTCGTCCTCGTCCAGGCGGAACTGCTCGCCGGGGTGCTGTCCGGGCGGTTCGCCACCTCCGCGCTGGGGCTGCTGGCGCTGGTCGTCGCGGTCCGCGCGGCGCTCGGCCTGCTGCAGGGCGTGGCGGCCGGGCGCACCGTGGCGGGGGTGAAGACCACGCTGCGCCTCCGGCTGCTGGGCAGGCTGCGGGACATGGGCCCGGCACGGCTGGCCGCGCACCGCTCCGGCGAGCTGGTCACGCTCGCCGGGCGGGGGCTGGACGCCCTCGACCCCTACCTGACGGGATACCTCCCGGCGGTCGCGGTGGCCGGCGTGGTGCCGATCGCCGTGCTGGTCCGGCTGTTCGCCGCCGACCTGACCAGCGCGCTGATCGTGCTGGTCACGCTGCCGCTCATCCCGGTCTTCGGCGCGCTGGTCGGCATGCACACCAAGGCCGTCACCGAGCGGCAGTGGCGGGCCCTCGCCCGGCTCGGCGGCCACTTCCTGGACGTGGTCCGGGGCCTGCCCACGCTGCGGGCCTTCGGCCGCGCCCGCTACCAGGCCGAGGTCATCGCGAAGGTGGCCGACGCCCACCGCGCCGCGACGATGCGCACCCTGCGGGTGGCGTTCCTGTCGTCGCTGGTGCTGGAGCTGGCGGCGTCGCTGTCGCTGGCGCTGGTCGCCGTGCCGGTGGGCCTGCGGCTGCTGTCGGGGTCGCTGGACCTCTCGGCCGCGCTGCTGGTGCTGCTGCTGGCGCCGGAGGCGTACCTGCCGCTGCGCGTCATGGGCAACAAGTTCCACGCGGCCATGGAGGGGGTCGCCGCGGCCGACGAGGCGTTCGCCGTACTGGACGAGCGGGCCGGCCCCCCGGCGGCAGGCGCGACCTCCGGGGACGGCGCGGCGGGTACGGTGACCGGTGCGGCGCCGGAGATCCGGCTGGAGAACGTCACCGTGCGCTACCCGGGCCGCGAGGACGCGGCGCTGGAGGACGTCTCGCTGGTGATCGCGCCCGGCGAGCGGGTCGCGCTGGTCGGCGAGAGCGGCGCGGGCAAGAGCACGCTGCTGCACCTGCTGCTCGGTTTCGTCGCCCCCGCCTCGGGCCGGGTCCTCGTGGACGGCGTGGAACTCGGCGGGCCCCGCGAGCCCCGGTCCGGCGAGGTCGCGGAGACCCCGGAGCCCACGGAGCCCGGGAACCACGCGGAGCCCGGGAACCACGCGGAGCCCGGGAACCACGCGGAGCTCGCGGAGCTCGCGGAGCTCGACGCCTGGCGGGCCCGGCTGGCGTTCGTGCCGCAGCGGCCGCACCTGTTCGCCGCGTCCGTGGCCGACAACATCCGGCTCGGCGCCCCCGGCGCGACGGACGCCGAGGTCCGGGACGCGGCGCGCGCCGCGCACGCCGACGAGTTCGTCACCGCGCTGCCCGAGGGCTACGACACCGTGCTGGGCGAGCGCGGGGCGAACCTGTCGGCCGGGCAGCGGCAGCGGGTCGCGCTCGCCCGGGCGTTCTGCCGCCCGTCGGCCGGCCTGCTGCTGCTCGACGAGCCGACGGCCCGGCTCGACGGCCGTAGCGAGGCCGCCGTGGTGGCCGCGACCCGGGAGCTGACCGGGGGCCGTACCGCGGTGATCGTGGCGCACCGGCCCGCGATGATCGACATCGCCGACCGGGTGATCAGGATCGCCGACGGGCGCGTGGTGGCCGCCGTCCCGGCCGGGGAGGCTCGATGAGCCGGCGGGACGAGGAGCGGGAGGACACGGCGGTGGGCCAGGACGACACGGGCCTGGAAGGCACGGCCGCCACGGTGAGGGCTGAGGATGCTCCCATCCGGACGAAAGCGCCGGTACGGCCCGGCAGGCGGCTGGCCCTGGCCGCGGTGGCCGGAGCGGCGGCGGAGCTCGCCGGGCTCGGGCTGATCGGCTCGGCGGCGTGGCTGATCACCCGGGCGGCCGAGCAGCCCCCGCTGGCCGCGCTGAGCGTGGCGATCGTGGGGGTGCGGGCGTTCGCGACCACCAGGGGCGTCCTGCGCTACGGCGAGCGCCTGGCCGGGCACGACGTGGCGCTGCGCGCCCAGGCCACGACCCGGGAGCGGCTGTACGAGGCGCTCATCCCCGCCGGGTTGCCGGGGCGGCGCGGTGCCGACCTGCTCAGCCGGATGGTGGACGACACCGACGCCGCCCAGGATCTGCTGGTGCGCGTCCTGCTCCCGGCGGCGGCGGCGCTGGTGACCGCGGTCGCCGCCGTGGTGCTCGCCGCGTTCCTGCTCCCGGCGGCGGCCCTCGCGCTGCTGGCCGGGCTGGCGGTGGCCGGGGCGCTGATCCCGGTCGGCACCGCCGCCGCGGCCCGCCGCTGGGCGGCGCGGATCGCCCCGGCCCGCGCCGACCTGGCGGCCCGGGTCGCCGACCTGGTGCACGGCTCGGCCGACCTCGCGGCCTACGGCGCCGGGGACCGGGCGCTGGCGGCCTGCGCCGAGGCCGACGCCCGCCTGGCCCGGCTGGAACGCCGCCAGGCGCGGGGGAACGCGCTGGCCACCGGCGCGGGCGTGCTCGCCCAGGGCCTCACCGTCCTGGCCGTCGTGCTGGTCGCCCGGGGCGCCGGGACGGGCCCGGTCGCCACGGCGGTGCTCGCGCTGACCGCGCTGGTGGCGTTCGAGCCGGTGCTGCCGATGGCCGCGGCCGGGGAACGGCTGACCGGGGTGCTGGCCGCCCTGCGCCGCCTGCGGGAGATCCGCGTGACCCCGCCGGCCGTCGCCGAGCCGTCCAGGCCCCTGCCCGTACCGGCGGGCCCGCCGTCCGTCGAGGTCTCCGGCCTGGTGGTCCGGCACGGCGACGGCCGCGCCCCCGCGCTCGACGGCGTCAGCCTGACCCTGACCCCCGGCAGGCGCGTCGCCCTGGTCGGCCCCAGCGGGGCCGGCAAGAGCACGCTGCTTTCGGCGCTGATGCGCCTGGTGGAGCCGGAGTCCGGAGTGATCCGGCTGAACGGCGCCGACATCCGCGAACTGGCCTCCGACGACGTCCGCGCGGTGATGACGGGCCTGACCCAGGACCCGTACGTGTTCCGGGCGTCGCTGCGCGACAACCTGCTGCTGGCCGGCCCCGAGGCCGGCCCGGAGGAACTGGCGGAGGCGGTACGGCGGGCCCGCCTGGAGACGTGGGTGGAGCGGACCGGCTGGGACACCGTGCTCGGCGAGGACGCCCGGACGGTGTCCGGCGGGCAGCTCCAGCGGCTGGCACTGGCGCGGGCCCTGCTGCACGACCCGCCGGTGCTGCTGCTGGACGAGCCCGCCGAGGCGCTGGACACCGAGACGGCCGAGGCTCTCATGGCCGACCTGCTGGACGCCACGCGGGGCCGTACGACGCTGCTGGTCACGCACCGCCTGCACGGCCTGGAGCAGGTCGACGAGATCGTCGTCCTGGAGAACGGCAGGGTGACGCAGCGCGGCACCCACGACGAGCTGGTGGGCGCTCCCGGCTACTACGGCGACCTGTGGCGGTCGGAGGAGATGATCTCCCGCCGCTGAGGCACCCCGCCGGACCTCTTCCGCGAGATTTCTCCGCCGAATCCCGCTGAGGGGTTGAGTTGGCGGCGCAAGCAGGTTTACAGTTCAAACCAGAGGGTTTGCAACGCAAACTTGTTTACCGCCGAAGGAACACCGTGGACGACGACGAGCGGGTGCTGAGCCCGCAGGAGATGCTCCGGCTCATCGAGCAGCAGGAGACGGCCGCCGCCGAGCGGTTCACCCCGAACCCGGTGCCGCACTTCCTGGCCTGGGGAGTGGCCTGGCTGGCCGGGTTCGGCGCGCTCTTCCTGAGCTACGGCCTGTCCGGCAGGCCGTACGCGCCGGTACCGATCTGGACGGCCCTGGTGGTCCTTTGGGTGCTCACAGTCGCCGCTCTGGTGATCAGCGCGGCGACCATGTGGCAGCTGCGCAGCCCGGTGCGCGGGGCGTCCCAGGAACGCGGCACCAGGTACGGCATGGCCTGGGGCCTGGGCTTCCTCGGCGTGTGGACGGTGGGCATCCGGTTCGGCCAGCTGCTTCCCCCGGCCGAGACCGGCCTGCTGTGGGCGGGCCTGTCGATGATGACGGTCGCCATGCTCTACGTGGCGGGCGGCGCCGTCTGGAACGACCGGACGATGTACCTCTTCGGGGCCGGCCTGGCCGTGCTCAACGCGGCCGGCGTGATGGCCGGCCCCGGCTGGCACTCGCTGCTGATGGCGGCGGGCGGCGGGGGCGGGTCGATCGTGGCCGGACTGCTGCTGCGCAGGGCGAGACACCGGTGACCCCCGGCCTCGACCCGGTGATCCACGCGCCGGCCCGGCTGCGGGTGGTCGCCACGCTCAACGCCCTCCGCGAGGGCGACACCGTCACCTTCCCCGGCCTGCGCGACCTCCTCGACATGACGGCCGGCAACCTCTCGGTGCACCTCGGCAAGCTGGAGGACGCCGGGTACGTCGAGATCACCAAGACCCACCGGGGCCGCACCCCCGTCACCTACGTCGCCCTCACCCGGCGGGGCCGGCTGGCCTTCGAGGACTACACCGCCGAGATCCGCTCGCTGCTCGACGCCGCGACACCGCCCACCGACGGCTGACGGCTGACGGCCGGCAACCGACGTCGGCGGTCGGCCCGCCTCCCCAACGACCCCGCACGACACGAAAGGCCCCACATGGAGACGCTGGCACGCGCCATCGAGGTCACCCGCCGTTACGGCAGCGTGACAGCCCTGGACGGGGTGTCGCTCGACATCCACCGGGGTGAGCTGGTCGGCCTGCTCGGCCCCAACGGAGCGGGCAAGTCCACCCTGATCAACCTCTTCGCCGGGCTGCGCAGGCCCCACTCGGGCCGGGTCGAACTGTTCGGCGGCTCCCCCGCCGACCCCGTACGGCGCCGCGACATCGGCGTCACCCCGCAGGAGACCGGCCTGCCGTCGACCCTGCGGGTCCGCGAGGTGGTCGACTTCGTCACCGCCCACTACCCCCGCGGCGCCGCCCGCGGGGAACTGCTGGAGCGGTTCGGGCTGACCGGGATGGAGCGCCGGCAGATCGGCGGGCTGTCGGGCGGGCAGAAGCGGCGGCTCGCGGTGGCGCTGGCCTTCGCCGGGGACCCTCGGCTGGTCTTCCTCGACGAGCCGACCACCGGCCTGGACGTCGAGGCCCGCCGGGCGCTGTGGGACGCCGTCCGGGACTTCCACGCCGGAGGGGGCACCGTGGTGCTCACCAGCCACTACCTGGAGGAGGTCGAGGCGCTGGCCGAGCGGGTCGTGGTGGTCGACCGGGGCAGGGTCCTGGCCGACGACACCGTGGCGGCGATCCGGGGCATCGCCGGGATGCGCCGCGTCACACTCACCGCCGGGGAGCTGCCCGACCTGCCCGGCGTCGTGCGCGCCGAGCGGGACGGCTCCCGTGTCCTGCTGCTCACCGCCGACGCCGACGCGCTGGTCCGGGCCCTGGTCCGGGCCGACGTCCCCTTCTCCGGCCTGGAGATCACCTCCACCTCCCTGGAAGAGGCGTTCCTGACCATCACCGCCCGCGAACCCCAGGCGGCCTGAACCCCGGTCGCGGGCCCCGGTCGCGTCGCGGCCGTCCGCTCCCCGCCGCGTCGCCCCCAGGTCCACGCCGCCCTGTCCGGCGGCTCCGCGCCCCGCACCGCTTCTCCTCTCCCCGGCTCTCATGCTTCCGGGAATCCCCGGTTCCCACGCTCCCGAGAAAGGGACGCCCCCATGTCGTCGCTCCTCCTGACCCACACCAAGTACCGGTTCCTGGAGACCATCCGGGTGCCGATCGCGGTGGTCGGCAACACCTTCTTCCCCTCGGCCTCGATGCTGTTCTTCGTCGTCCCGTTCACCGGGGAGGACCCGCTCCTGGCCACCCTCGCGACCGGGTCGATGATGACGTTCTCGGTGATGTCCACCGCCCTGTTCACGCACGGCCTCGGGGTCGCCGACGACCGCGCCCAGCCGTGGGACCCGTACATGCGCACCCTGCCGGCGGGCCCGTGGCCGAGGTTCGGGTCCAACATCCTCAACGGGTTGATCATGACCCTGCTCGGCATCCTGCCGGTGCTCGTCATCGCGGCCACGCTCACCGAGGCGACCGTGACCCCGTCGCAGCTGCTGCTCGGCCTGGGCGCGCTGCTCGTCGCGTCGGTCCCGTTCACCCTGATCGGGCTGTTCGTCGGCTATCTGCTGCCGGCCAAGGCGGCGATCGCGGTCGTCCAGCTCGTGCTGCTGCCGATGGCGGTGGGCGGCGGCCTGCTGATGAGCCCGACGGACCCGCCCGCGTTCATCGCCGCCGTCGCCCCCTACCTGCCCACCCGGGGCGGGGCCGAGCTGGTCTGGGCGGCGATCGGCGGGCCCGCGCCCCGGATGCTTCCGCTGGTCATGCTGGCGGTGTGGACCGTGGTGGCCGGGGCGCTGGCCGTCTGGGCCTACCGCCGCGACGAGGGCCGCCGCTTCTCCTGAGGCGGCCGCGCCCGCGGGGCCGGGCCGTACGGCGGCGCGTGCCACCGGGCGGTCCGGCCGGGCGTACGGCGGGCCGGGCGCGTCGGGTCGTCAGGAGGTGGTGGTCTTCTCCTCCAGGGTCACCCGGACGTTCTGCTCGCGGCCGTCGCGGACGTAGGTGAGCGACACCTCCTGGCCCGGCTTGAGGCCGCGCACCGCGCCGACCACCGTGTCGGGGCCGTCGACCGCGGTGCTGCCGATCTTCGTGATGACGTCGCCCTGCTTGATCCCGGCCTTCTCCGCGGGGCTGTCCGCGGTGACCTGGGCGACGAGGGCGCCGGACGCGTCACCGGTGGCCTGGGCGAGGTTCACGCCGAGGAACGCGTGGGAGACCTTGCCGCTCTTGATGAGCTGGTCGGCCACCTGCTTGGCCGTGTTGATCGGGATGGCGAAGCCGACGCCGATGTTGCCCTCGCCGCCGTTGGTGGCGATGGCCGAGTTGACGCCGACGACCTGGCCGCGCGTGTCGACCAGCGCGCCGCCGGAGTTGCCGGGGTTGATCGCCGCGTCGGTCTGGATCGCGTGGCCGATCGTGGTGGGCCCGCTCGCGGACTGCTGCTGTTGCTGCCCGCCGCCCCAGCCGCCGCCCCAGCCGGGCGGGAGCTGCGGCTGCTGCTGCTGGCCGCCGACGGTCACCGTACGGTCCAGGGCGCTGACGATGCCCGCGGTGACCGAGCCGGACAGGCCCAGCGGGCTGCCGACGGCGAGCACGGAGTCGCCCACCTTGAGCTTGTCGCTGTCGCCGAGCGACGCGGCGGTGAGGCCGGAGACGTCGTTCGCCTTGATCACCGCCAGGTCGGTGGCCGGGTCGGTGCCGACGACCCGCGCGGTGGCGGTCTTGCCGTCGCTGAACTTGACGGTCACCTCGCCGCCCTGCCCGCCGGCCTCGACCACGTGGTTGTTGGTCAGGATCATGCCGTCCGCCGTCAGCACCACGCCCGACCCCTCGCCGCTGCCTCCGGAGGTCTTGACCTGGATGGACACCACCGACGGCTGGACCGCCGCGGCGACGTCGGCGACCGTGGTCACGTTGCCGACCGGGGCGGCCAGCGGCGCCGACACCGCGGCCGACACCGCGGTGGGACCGTCGTCGAACGAGGCCGTGGCGACGGAGCCGACCACGCCGCCTCCGACGGCCGCCACGGCCAGCGCCAGTCCCGCGCCGATCTTCTGTGCGGCGGTGAGCCGCGTCCGCTGGGCGGGGACGGCTCCGGGCGCCGGGGCGGTGAGCGTCTCCGGCATCGGGTGGATCATCGTCGGCTGCGGGCCTTCGGCCCTGGAGGCGGCGAAGCCTCCCGCTCGCGGCGGCACCTTGCCGAACTGGCTCCAGCCGGTCACATCGGCCGGGGTGGTGTCCTGCCCATCCTTGTTCGGTTCCATGTCCTGCTCCCCAACTCCTCGCGTCCGCCCGTGCCGAGCCGAGGCGGCGACCGGTGACTCCAGTGCATCCAAAGATGCCGGAGAGGGTGTAAGACCAGGTTAAGAGGATGATCGGGAAAGAAGCGCTCTTCTGATGCCGGCTTTATGCGCCGTGGTCAGCGGGTCCGGCCGGCCCCGGAGATCGGTGACGGAAATCACGCCGGGCCGCGTGGGGGGCCGCGCGGGGCGGGCCGCGCGGGGTTGAGCCACCCGGGAACGGGCCGCGACGGCGCGCGTCAGCGTCCGGTGGGCCAGTACTCGTCGCGCAGCAGGCGCTTGTAGAGCTTGCCGGTGGGGTGGCGGGGCAGCTCCTCGCGGAAGTCCACCGACTTCGGGCACTTGTACGGCGCGAGCCGCTCCCGGCAGTAGGCGATCAGCTCCGCCTCCAGCGCGGGACCGGCCTGGTCCATCGAGACCGGTGAGACGACGGCCTTGACCTGCTCGCCCATCTCCTCGTCGGGGACGCCGAAGACCGCGACGTCCGCGACCTTCGGGTGCACCGACAGGACGTTCTCCGCCTCCTGCGGGTAGATGTTCACCCCGCCGGAGATGATCATGTAGGAGCGGCGGTCGGTCAGGTAGAGGAAGCCGTCCTCGTCGAGGTATCCGATGTCGCCGAGGGTGGTCCAGCCCCGGCCGCGGGGGTCGCGCGACGCCTCCGTCTTGGCCTCGTCGCCGTGGTAGACGAACCGCGGCCCGTCGGAGAAGTAGACCGTGCCGTGCTCGCCCGGCGGCAGCTCCTCCCCCTCCTCGTCGAGGATGCGCACGACGCCGAGCAGGGCGCGGCCGACCGTGCCCGGGTGCTTGAGCCAGTCCTCGGAGCCGACGTGCAGGAAGCCGTTGCCCTCGGTGCCGGCGTAGTACTCGTGGATGATCGGCCCCCACCATTCGATCATCCGCTCCTTGACCGGGATCGGGCAGGGGGCGGCGGCGTGGATGGCGCACCTCATCGACGACAGGTCGTGGCGGGCGCGGACCTCGTCGGGCAGCTTGAGCATCTTGATGAACATGGTCGGCACCCACTGCGAGTGGGTCACGCCGTACTTCTCGATGAGCGCGAGGGCCCGCTCGGGGTCGAACCGTTCCATGACCACGACCGTCGCGCCGAGCCGCTGGAAGGTCATGCAGTACCGCAGCGGAGCGGCGTGGTACAGCGGGGCCGGGGAGAGGTAGACGCTGTCGGCCGACGGCGCGAACAGCAGCCGCACGAGTTGCAGCAGGCCGCCGGGCGCGTCCAGCGGCGCCTTGGACAGGGTGGGCTTGACGCCCTTGGGGCGGCCGGTGGTGCCCGAGGAGTAGAGCATGTCCGCGCCCTGGCACTCGTCGGCGACGGGGGTGGGCGGGTGCGCCGCCACCGCCTCCTCGTAGGAGGCGAACCCCTCCGCCCCCTCCGGGACGCCGTCGAGCATGAGCCGCAGCTCGACCTTCGGGGTCAGGGCGGTGACGGAGGCGGCCACGTCGGCCAGGGAGGCCGAGGAGATGAAGACCCGCGCCCCGCAGTTGTCGACGATGTAGGCCAGTTCGTCGGTCCGCAACCGGGAACTGATCGCCGTGTAGTACAGGCCCGACCGGTGGGCGGCCCAGGCGATCGTCAGGAACAGAGGGTGGTTCTCCAGCATGAAGGCGATGTGGTCGCCCGGCCGCAGTCCCGCGGCCCGGAGGAGGTGGGCCAGCCGGTTGGACTCGGAGTCCAGCTCACGGTAGGTGACGACCTGCCCGGAGTCGGCCATGATCACGGCGGGCTTGTCCGGCGAGGTGGCGGCGATCGCTCCCGGGTGCATGAAACCGAACATTACTCTGCCGGTTGCCCGGTGAGAAGAGATGACCGGGCCGCGGCCCCGGGGGTCCGGAGACCGCGGCCCGGTCGTGCGGCACGCGCGTGGCGCGGGGTGTGCGGGACGGCACGGGCGCGAGACTCGCACGGGAACGCCGCGGAACCGTATGGAACGGTCGTGGGCCCGTACGGCACGCGCGGCGCGGGGTCAGGAGGCGGGGATGACCGCGCCCTTGTACTGCTGCTCGATGAACTGCTTCACCTCGGGACCGGCGAGCAGCTTGGCGAGCTTGACCACGCGCGGGTCCTTCTCCTTGCCGGCCGCCACGACCAGGCCGTTGGCGTAGGGGTTGTTCTCGGACTTCTCCAGCACCAGCGCGTTCTCGGCCGGCTTCAGGCCCGCCTCCAGGGCGTAGTTGCCGTTGATCACGGCGGCGTCCACGTCGTCGAGGGAGCGGGGCAGCTGCGCGGCCTCCAGCGGCTGGAACTTCAGGTTCTTGGGGTTGCCGGTCACGTCACGCTCGGTGGCGGCGGTGCCGACGCCCTCCTTCAGGGTGATCACGCCGTTGTCGGCGAGCAGCCTCAGCGCCCGGCCGAGGTTGGTGGCGTCGTTGGGCACGGCGACGGTCGCGTTCGAGCCCAGCGCGTCCAGGCTGGTGATCTTCTTGGAGTACAGGCCCAGCGGCTCCAGGTGGACCGGCTGCACGAAGGTCAGCTTGGTGCCCTTGGAGGAGTTGAAATCGTCCAGGTAGGGCTTGTGCTGGAAGTAGTTGGCGTCGAGCTGGCCGTCATTGAGCTGGACGTTCGGCTGGACGTAGTCGGTGAACTCGACGATCTCGAGGTTCAGGCCCTCCTTGGCGGCGAGCTTGTCCTTGACGAACTTCAGGATCTCGGCGTGCGGGACCGGGCTGGCGCCGACCTTGAGGACGTCGGAGGCCGAGGACGTGCCTTCGCCGCCGGACCCGGACGAGCCCGAGCCGCAGGCGGCCAGGGCCAGGGTCAGCGCGATGATCGCGGAGACGATTCCGATGAGCTTGCGCATGGTGTGCTTCCTTGTGGATACGGCGTCCGGCGGCCCGCTCGCGGCGGGGCCTCCGGGGGACGGGAAAGGTACGGCCGGCCCTCCGGGAACCCGTCTCGGCGGGATCCCGGGGGGACGGGAGGAACGCGGGGGGGCGCGGGGGGCGCGGGGGCGCGGAAGGTCAGCGGCGGGCCAGGCGGCGGGCGGCGAAGTCGCCCAGCATCTGGCCGAGCTGCACGATGACGATCAGGACGACGACGGTGACGATCATCAGTGAGGTCTCGAAGCGCTGATAGCCGTAGCGGATGGCCAGGTCCCCCAGCCCTCCGCCGCCGATGGCGCCGGCCATCGCCGAGTAGGAGATCAGCGCGACCACGGTCACCGTCAGGCCCGCGACCAGGCCGGGCATGGCCTCCGGCAGCAGGACCTTGCCGACGATCGTCGTACGGCTCGCGCCCATGGCCTGGGCGGCCTGCACCTTGTCGTCGCCGACCTCGCGCAGGGCGGTCTCCACCAGGCGGGCGAAGAACGGCGCGGCGCCGAGGGTCAGCGGGACCACCGAGGCGGTCGTGCCGATGGTGGTGCCGACGATCATCCGGGTCAGCGGGATCACCGCGATCATCAGGATGATGAACGGCAGCGAGCGGCCGATGTTGACCACCAGCCCGAGCACCCGGTTCAGCGGTCCGGAGGGCAGCAGCCCGCCGCGGTCGGTGACGATCAGCGCGACGCCGAGCGGCAGCCCGATCAGCACGGTGAACAGCGTGGACCAGGCGACCATCTCGACGGTCTGCCAGGTCGCCTCCCACAGCAGGGGGGCCATCTCGTCCCAGGTCATCGGGCTTCCTCCACCAGCAGGCCGCGCTCGGACAGGTGGGCGAGGGCGGCGTCCCTGCCGCCGCCGGTGAGGCGCACGCGCAGCCGTCCGGCGGAGACCCCGGCGACCTCCTCCAGCGCCCCGCCGAGGATGTTGACGTCCACGTCGAACTTGCGGACCAGCTGCGAGATCACCGGCTCGCCGGCCTGCCCGGCGAAGGTGATCGTGACGGCGTCCGGCTCGGCCGGGGGAAGCGGGAACAGCTCCTCCGTCAGCCGGGACCCCGGACGGGCGAGCAGGTCGGGGATGGCTCCGGACTCCTGGATCCGGCCGTCCGCCATGATGGCGGCCGAGTCGCAGATCGACTTGACGACGTTCATCTCGTGGGTGATCAGCAGGATCGTCAGGCCGAGCTCGCGGTTGAGGCTCTTCAGCAGGGCGAGGATCGACTGGGTGGTGGCCGGGTCGAGCGCCGAGGTGGCCTCGTCCGACAGCAGCACCGCGGGCCTGCCCGCCAGCGCGCGGGCGATGCCGACGCGCTGCTTCTGGCCGCCGGACAGCTGCCCGGGGTGCGCCTTCGCCTTGTCGCCCAGGCCCACCAGCTCCAGCAGCTCGGCGACGCGCCGGGCGCGTTCCGCCCGGCCGGTCTTCATGACCTCCAGGGGGAACGCGACGTTCCCGGCGACCGTGCGGGAGGACATCAGCGCGAAGTGCTGATGGACCATCCCGATGCCGCGGCGGGCCAGGCGCAGCTCGCCCTCCCCCAGCGCGGTCAGCTCCCGGCCGGCCACGGTCACCGTGCCCTCGGTGGGCCGTTCCAGCAGGTTGACGCAGCGCAGCAGGGTGCTCTTGCCCGCGCCGCTGCGGCCCAGCACACCGAAGATCTCACCCTCGCGGACCCGGAGGTCGACGCCGTCGACGGCGACCACCTCGCGTCCACGATCCCGGTAGACCTTGCGCAGGCCTGACACGTCGATCACAGCCGTGAATCCCCCAAACGGATGTCGAAGAAAGGACGTCGAGCGGGGGACGGGCTAGCGGGTGCCGGGGGGGAAGGGCAGGTGGCTCAGACGGCGCAGGACGAGACGGTCCGCGGGGCAGGTCATGGTGGAAGCCTTCGTGGGTTCGCGAAGAGGACGGGGCGGGGGCGGGGTCAGCGCGCGGAGCGGATCCGGTGAGTCCCGCACATGCACATGCCACGACACGACCCTCGGTCCGTCGAGGTCGGGGCGGCACGGCGCGTCGTCTTCACGTGGGCGTCAACACATGCTTTAGAAGCCCTATTCCTGATATTTCATGTGATTCAGGCCACTTTACCAAAGTAGGGTTGACCAGGGAGAACCGGGGATACGGTCTCCCGGGAGGCGCTCCGGGGACCGCGACGGCCTCCCCCGAAGCCGTACGGCGACCACCTGGCGGGGCCGGGTCTCGCGGTCCCCCCGAGAGCGCGAGGCGCGCCACCGGCTCAGACGTCGTGGTCTCCCGGAGACCGCGAGACGCGCCACCGGCTCAGACGTGGCGGTAGGGGTCGCGCAGCGGCACCGCCCGCGCGGCGAAGCCGTCCTTGATCTCCTGCATCCGCGGGCCGGGCGCGTAGAAGCGCCCCTTGGTCTCCCCGTACGGCCGCAACCATCCCCCGGCCGCCAGGTCGCGCAGGTCCCGGGCCGCCTGCCCCTGGCTGAGCGCCTCGTCGGCCTGGTACCGGCTGCGGCGCAGCCGCCGGTTGACGAACACCTCGTAGAGCGCGGAGACGGTCCGCGGGTTCAGGCCGTCGGCGTCGACGCGCTCCTCCAGCATCGTCCACACCTCCCCCGCCTCGGCCAGCCGCCGCCCGACCTGCTGGGCCTGGAGGTGGTGGGCGCGCAGGCAGAACCGCACCCAGGGCAGCGTGTCGCCGTGCGGGTTCCACCGGATGTCCCGCCGTGTGCCGGACAGGGCGCGGTAGTAGTCGACCGTGTTCTCCAGGGTGCCCAGCCACTCCTCGATGGAGGAGAACTCCGGGGTGGTGATCTGGTCGCGGCCGAGCACCAGCGTCTGCAGCGCCCGGGACATCCGGCCGTTGCCGTCGCGCCAGGGGTGGATGCTCACCAGGTTGAAGTGGGCCATGGCCGCCCGCACGTAGCTCGGCGCGTCGAGGTCGCCGGAGTTCAGCCAGCCGGTCAGCTCCTCCAGCAGCTCCGGCACCTCCTCGGCGTCCGGGCCCTCGTAGACGACCTCGCCGGTGGCCGTGTTGCGGACGTAGATGCCGCCGGGCCGTACGGCGCCCGGGGTCTTGTCCACGTGGTGGCCGATCATCATGAAGTTGAGCGCGTGGAGCAGGCCGGTGTCGAATCGGAACGCCCTGGCGTGAGAGAGGATCCGGATGTAGGTGAGTGCCTGCTGGTAGCCGGAGATCTCCCTGGCCACCGCGGCGGAGGTCTCCAGCGGGTCCTCACCGGCCATGATCGACTCGATGTCCTCGACGCTGGCGCGGTAGCCCTCGATGGAGTTCGAGCCCTGGATGGCCAGGGCCTGGAGGTGGCGCCGGAGTTTCCCGTCCCAGCGGTGGGTCTCCGCGAGGCGGTATTTCAGGTCGCGCCGCATCTCCTCGATCTCGCCGAGGACCTTGTCGTCGATGGCCTCCAGCCGAGGCGTGCCGTACAGCATGCCCCCATGACAGCATGGACGGATCATCCCTTCAAGCGAATGAATAATTCGTCCATTTATGTCCTTTGGGAGGGCCGGCCGAACCACCGCGGCCGTCCGGAACGGCGGACGGCCCGCCCTCTCGGAAGGGCGGGCCGTCACGGGTACGGCCGGCCGGGCCGCACGCGGCCGGCCGTACCCCGGGCGGCCGGTCGGGCCGCGGGAGGCGGGCCCGGCCGGGTGAGGCGGGCGGGGCCCGTGAGCCGGGTCAGGCCGCGGCGCGGTCGGCGACCTTGGCCGGGGTGAGCGCGATCTCCAGGACCTCGCGCACGTCGCTGACCGTGTGGACGGTCAGCTCGTCGCGCACCGCCTGGGGCACGTCGTCCAGGTCGGGCTCGTTGCGGGCCGGGATCAGCACGGTGGTGATGCCCGCCCGGTGGGCGGCCAGCAGCTTCTGCTTGACCCCGCCGATCGGCAGCACCCGGCCGGTGAGGGAGACCTCGCCGGTCATCGCCACGTCGCTCCTGACCTGGCGGCCCGACAGCAGCGAGGCCAGGGCCGTGATCAGGGTGACGCCGGCCGACGGACCGTCCTTGGGAACGGCGCCGGCGGGGAAGTGGACGTGCACCGAGCGGTCCTTGAGGGAGGACACCGGCAGCTCCAGCTCCGCGCCGCGCGAGCGCAGGTAGGACAGGGCGATCCTGGCCGACTCCTTCATGACGTCGCCGAGCTGGCCGGTCAGGGTCAGTCCGGTGTCGCCGGTCTCCGGGTCGGCCAGCGACGCCTCGACGTACAGGACGTCGCCGCCCGCGCCGGTGACCGCCAGGCCGGTGGCCACGCCGGGCACCGCCGTACGCTGGCGGGACTCCGGGAGCGAGGACTCCGGCACGTGCCGCGGGCGGCCGAGGTAGGGGACGAGGTCCTCCACCGTCACCGGCAGCTCCCCTGCGCCGAGCGCGACGTTGGCGGTCACCTTGCGCAGGACCCTGGCGATCGAGCGTTCCAGGGACCGCACGCCGGCCTCCCTGGTGTACTCGCCGGCCAGCCGGCGCAACGCGTCCTCGCCGATGACGACGTCCTCGGCGGTCAGGCCGGCCTTGTCGAGCTGGCGGGGCAGCAGGTGGTCGCGGGCGATGGCGACCTTCTCGTCCTCGGTGTAGCCGTCGAGGGTGACGATCTCCATGCGGTCCAGCAGCGGGCCGGGGATGGCCTCCAGCACGTTGGCGGTCGCCAGGAACAGCACGTCGGACAGGTCGAGCTCGACCTCCAGGTAGTGGTCGCGGAAGGTGTGGTTCTGCGCCGGGTCGAGGACCTCCAGCAGCGCGGCGGTGGGGTCGCCGCGGTAGTCGGAACCGACCTTGTCCACCTCGTCGAGCAGCACGACCGGGTTCATCGAGCCGGCCTCGCGGACGGCGCGGACGATCCGGCCGGGCAGCGCGCCGACGTAGGTGCGGCGGTGACCGCGGATCTCGGCCTCGTCGCGGACGCCGCCGAGGGCGACGCGGACGAACTTGCGGCCCATCGCGCGGGCCACCGACTCGCCGAGGGAGGTCTTGCCGACCCCGGGAGGACCGGCCAGCGCCAGTACGGCGCCGCTGCGGCGCCCGCCGACGACCCCGAGCCCCTGGGCGGCGCGGCGGCCGCGGACGGCGAGGTACTCGATGATGCGGTCCTTGACGTCGTCGAGGCCGGTGTGGTCGGCGTCGAGGACGGCGCGGGCCGCGGCGATGTCGTAGGAGTCCTCGGTCCGGGTGTTCCACGGGATGTCGAGGACGGTGTCGAGCCAGGTGCGGATCCAGCCGGTCTCCGGGGACTGGTCGGAGGTCCGCTCCAGCTTGTCGACCTCCTTCAGCGCGGCCTCGCGCACCTTCTCGGGCAGGTCGGCGGCCTCGACGCGGGCGCGGTAGTCCTCCTCCTCGGTCTCCGGGGAGGAGCCGTTGAGCTCCGACAGCTCCTTGCGGACGGCGGCGAGCTGCTGGCGCAGCAGGAACTCGCGCTGCTGCTTCTCCATGCCCTCCTGGACGTCCTTGCGGATCGTCTCGGCGACGTCGAGCTCGGCGAGGTGCTCGCGCGCCCACTCGACCAGCTTGGCCAGCCGGTCGGCCGGGTCGGCGGCCTCCAGGATCTCGGCCTTGCGCTGGGTGCCCAGCCAGGGGGCGTAGCCGGAGCTGTCGGCCAGGACCGACGGGTCGTCCATCTGGTTGACGGCGTCGACGACCTGCCAGGCGCCCCGCTTCTGCAGGATCGTGGTGGTCAGCGCCTTGTACTGCTTGGCCAGCTCGACGGCGCGCTCGCCCGCCGGAACGGCCTCGATGACGGTGGCCTGCACCCACAGCGCGGCGCCGGGTCCGGTCGTGCCGGCGCCGACGCGGACGCGGTCGACGCCGCGCACCACGGCGGCGGGCTCGCCTCCGGGCAGCCTGCCGACCTGCTCGATGACGGCCTTGACGCCGACGGAGCCGTAGCGGCCGTCGATGCGGGGAACGAGCAGGACCTGCCCCTTGTTCTCGGTGAGCGCCTGAGCCGCGTCGATCGCGGCCCGGACCTCGGCCTCGGACAGGTCCAGCGGAACCACCATTCCCGGCAGCACGACCTGGTCGTCGAGCGGGAGAACCGGGAGGATCAAGCTCTCACTCATGCGCACTCCAAGGGTTGAGTTACATCGACTCAATTAATGGGAGCGTGGAAATGTTCCCGGGATTGAGCGTGTTCGCCGTGAGCGATCGTAATTCTGTAATCGACTCCTCTGGCGAGTCTCCCGGGAGCCTCGGGGCGGCCGTCGCCGGGGGCTCCGCAGGACTTCGGAAGCCCGAGGGCCGGCCGGGCGGTTTCGCGGGACACGCCGGGATCACCCCCGGCGCGGACCTCCCCGGGGATCGCCGCGAAGGGCTTCGGGGAAGGGTCACCCCCGAGAGGTACGCGACGGATCACCCCGGGGCGGGACGACAGCCGTCCGCGACCTCCCTAGGCTGGGCCGGTGCCCCTGCGCGACGCCCTCCCCCGGTTGTCCCGGCCGCTGGTCCGCGCCCTGGTGAAAGGGGAACCCGGTCCGCCGTTCCCCCGATCCCGGCGCCTCCGCCCCCGGCTTCCGGTCTTCCTGGGACTGCTGCCGTTCCGGACCGTCGACCTGGTCCTGGTGGCCGACCTGGTACTCGCCTGGATCCTGTTCGCCGGCGGCTACTCGCTCCTGCTGACCCTCAACGGCATGCCGCCCCGGCCGGGTGTCCCCGCTCAGGGGATCAACGAGAACGTCCTCTTCCTCTGCGCGCTCGTCTCCTCGCTGCCGGTGGCGCTGCGCAACCGGTGGCCGCTGGCGGCCTGGCGACTGGCCACCGGCGGCATGCTTCTGGCCGCCCACTTCGTGGACCGGCTGTTCAACCAGCCCTACTCCATCTCGGGCGTCATCACCTACCTGCTGGTCGTCTACTCGGTGGCGGTGCGCTGCGACCGCGAGACCACCCTCGGGGCGTGGCTCGTCTCGATGCTCGCCCTGTTCGCGGTCAAGCCCGACGACCCCCTGATCGCGCTGGGCGCCGTCATGCTCACCGTGACCGCGCTCCTCGGCTACAACGTGCGGACCAGGCGCCTGGCCGCCGGCCGGCTGGCGGAGGAGGAACGGCGCAGCGAGCGGGCCCTGGCGGCGCAGGCCGTACTGGAGGAACGGACCAGGATCGCCCGGGAGCTGCACGACGTCGTCGCCCACCACATGTCGGTGATCGCCATCCAGGCCGAGGCCACGCCGCTGAAGGCCGCCGGGGATCCCGGGACGCTGGAGGAGGGGCTGCGGGAGATCCGCGCGCTGTCGCTGGCGGCCATGACCGAGATGCGCCGCGTGCTGGGTGTGCTGCGCGACGGCGACGAGCGCGCCGACACCGCGCCGCAGCCCGGCCTCGGCCGCCTGGAGGAGCTGATCGCCACCGCGCGCTCCGCCGGGCTCACCGTGACGCTCCGGCTCGGCGGCGACCTGCTGGGGCTGCCCACGACGGTGAGCCTGTCGGCCTACCGGATCGTCCAGGAGGCGCTGAGCAACGCCATGCGCCACGCGCCCGGCGCGGCCGTCTCGGTACGGATCACCCGCTCCGGCGACGAGCTGCGCGTCCACGTGGCGAACGGCGCCGGCGGCGGTCGCGAGCGGCCGCCGGGCAACGCCGGGCACGGCCTGCTCGGCATGCGGGAACGGGTCTCCATGATCGGCGGCAGACTGTGGGCCGGGCCGGTCGGCAAGGGCTTCGCGGTCACCGCCATACTGCCGATCATGGAAGACGCGGAGGACGGCGCATGACGATCCGGGTGCTCATCGCCGACGACCAGGGCATGGTGCGGACCGGCTTCACCGTGTTCCTCGGTTCGCAGCCGGACATCGAGGTCGTCGGCGAGGCCGCCGACGGGCGCGAGGCCGTCGCCCGGACGGCCGAGCTGCGGCCGGACGTCGTGCTGATGGACGTGCGGATGCCGGTCATGGACGGCCTGGCCGCCACCCGGGCCATCCTGGAGGCCGACGGCCCGAAGCCGAAGGTGCTGATCCTGACCACCTTCGATCTCGACGACTACGTGTACGAGGCGCTGCGGGCCGGGGCGAGCGGGTTCCTGCTCAAGGACGCCTCCGCCCAGCAGCTCGCCGAGGCGGTCCGGGTCGTCGCCTCCGGCGACGCGCTGCTCGCGCCGTCGGTGACCCGGCGGCTGATCTCGGAGTTCGCCCGGGTCGGGCCGCGCCGCCCGCGTGCCAGGCCGGCCGACATCACCGAGCGCGAGACCGAGGTGCTCACGCTGATCGCCCAGGGCCGCTCCAACCAGGAGATCGCCGAGCAGCTCGTGCTGTCGGAGCAGACCGTCAAGACCCACGTGGGCCGCATCCTGGCCAAACTGGGTCTGCGCGACCGCGCCCAGGCGATCGTCTACGCCTACGAGTCGGGCCTGGTCCGCCCCGGCGGCTGACCCCGGGGCCCCTTCGCGCGGCCGGGCGCCGTCCCCCCGGCAGGGACCTCGTACGGCGAGCGGCCCCCGGGACACCGCGCGCCCGGACACGCCCCCGGCGGGAACCTCGTACGGCGAGCGCCCCCGGGACGCCGCGTGACCGGTCCCGGTGCGACCCCCTCCCCCCACGGGGTGACCCGGCAGGTGAGCGCGGCGGGGTGACGCGGGCGACGGGCTCCGGTCCCTAGCGTCCTGTCCGATCCCCCTATCGGACCGGAGGTCCCATGCCCCGTCGCGCGCTCACCGCGGTCGTCGCCGCCGCCCTGGCCTACACGGCCGTCCCCGCCGCCCACGGCGACCGGATCGTCCGCGTCTACGGCGACCTGAGCGCGGCCGAACGCGTCGCGGTCGTCGTCCCCGGATCCGACACCACGGCCGCCAACTTCGACGGCGGCCGGGCCGACCCGTACAGCACGCCGGCGGTCGGGGCCCGGACCGTGCTGGCCGAGGCGCGGGCGCTGGACCCCGGGGCCCGGCTGGCGGTGGTCGCCTGGCTCGGCTACGACAGCCCGGCCACGGAGAGCGTCGGCGCGCTGACCGACCGGGCCGCCCGGAGGGGGGCGGCGGAGCTGCGGCACTTCCTCGCCGGAACGGCGTTCCGTGGCAAGCGGGTCAGCCTGCTGTGCCACAGCTACGGCTCGGTGGTGTGCGCCCTGGCCGCGCGGGGGTCGGGCGTGGAGAGCGTCGCCGTCTTCGGCAGCCCGGGGCTCGGCGTCTCGTCCGCGGCGGAGCTGGGCGTCCCGCTGTGGGCGGGCAGCGGGAGCGGCGACTGGATGCGCCGGGTGCCGAAGGTACGGCTGGGTCCGCTGGGGTTCGGGCCCGATCCGGCGGGGGCGGGCTTCGGGGCCCGCGTGTTCGCCGCGGGCGGCGTGGGACACAGCGGCTACCTGCACCCCGGCACCGAGTCGCTGCGCAACCTCACCCTGATCGCCCTGGGCCGGACCGGCGAGGTGTCCCGTGGCTGACCGCACCGGATCGGCGCGACGGCCCGCTCGCGACCGCGCCACCCCTCCCGCCACCGGCCCCCTCGGCGCCGTCGCCGCCCGGATCGAGGCCGCCACCCCGGCCGGCCGGGACCGCGGGGCGGACGCGCTGCGGGCGCTGGCCATCGCCGGGGTGGTCACCGGCCACTGGCTGGTCACGGCGTGGACGCCCGGCACCGGCGGGACGGTCCGCGTCTCCAGCCCGCTCGCCTACATGCCCTGGCTGACGCCCGTCTCCTGGGTACTGCAGACGCTGGCGGTCTTCTTCTTCGTGGGCGGGTACGCGGCGGAGCGGAGCCTGCGGTCGGCCGCCGGATACGGGGTGTGGGCACGGGCCAGGATGCGGCGGCTGCTGCGGCCGGTGGGCCCGCCCGTCCTGGTGTGGGCGGGCGCCGCCGCCGGTCTGGCACTGGGCGGCATGCCGGTCGGCTCGGTCAGGTCGCTGGTGCAGCCCACGGCCGGGCCGCTGTGGTTCCTGGCGGTCTTCGCCGCGCTCACCGCGGCCACACCCCTGCTGCGGGCCGCGCCGCTCGCCGTGGCCGGATCGGCCGCCGCCGTCGTGCTCACCACGGACGTGATCCGGTTCGGGCCCGGCGGGCCGTCCTGGCCGGGATGGGTGAACGTGGTGGCCGGGTGGCTGGTGCCGTACGCGCTGGGCGTCGCCTGGGCACGCGGGGCGCTCGCCTCGCGCCGGGCGGCGGCGGGCCTGCTGGCGGCGGGCGCGGCCGGGACCGCGGCGCTGGTCGTCTGGGCCGGGTATCCGGCGAGCATGGTCGGCGTCACCGGGGCGAAGGTGTCCAACCTCGGCCCGCCCACGCTCGCCGTGGTCTGCTTCGGGATCGCGCAGACAGGGCTGGCGCTGCTGGTGCGCGAGCCGCTGGCCCGGCTGGCGCGGCGGCCCCGGGTGTGGGCGGCGGTCGCGCTGGTGAACCTGTCGGCGATGACCGTCTTCCTGTGGCACCAGACGGTCCTCGCCGCGGCGGCGCTGGCCGCGCTGCGTTTCGGGGGTGTGCCCGGCCTGGTGGAGACACCCACCGGGCCGGCCTGGCTGGCGCACCGGCTGGCCTGGCTGCCGCTGCTGGCCGTACTGCTGACCCTCGTCGCGCTCGTCACCCGTGCGGGGGGACGGTTCCGCGGCGGGAGGACGGCCGAGGGGTGAACGCCCGTGACGGGCGGACCGGGGAGTCGGGTGGTTCCGCGGCGGGCGCGCCGGACCCGGGTGATCGGCGTGAGTTTGACGGGTTTGATGGGCTTTGTGAGGCTGGGGAGTCCATGCCGACGTAAAGCCCCTTCCACCACGGAGTGATACCGATCGAGGCACCGTTCTCCGAAGTGCTCAGGAACGCCACCCGGGACGACCACGCCGCGGCCGAGAACCAGGACTATCTCGTCGCGCTGCTGGCCGGCCGGCTCAGCCCGGAGGGCTACGGCGCGATGGTCGCCCAGAACCACTTCGTCCACGCCGCGCTCGACCGCGTCTCCCGGGCCCTGGCGGACGACCCGGTCGCCGCGCCGTTCGTCCTGCCGGAGCTGTACCGGGAGGAGGCGTCGGCGCGCGACCTGGAGATGATCCTCGGCCCCGGCTGGCGGACCGCGATCGAACCGTCGGCGCCGACCCTGGCCCTGGTCGCCCGCATCGACCGGACCGCCGCCTGGCCGGGCGGCTACGTCGCCCACCACTACACCCGCTATCTGGGCGACCTGTCGGGCGGGCAGTTCATCCGGAGGGAGCTGCGGCGGATCTACGGCTACGGGCAGGACGGCGGCGCCGACGCCTACCGCTTCGACGCCGTCGGCAGCATCCCCCGCTTCAGGAAGGAGTACCGCGCCCGGCTGGACGCCCTGCCCGTGGACGAGGACGAGCGGCGGCGGATCGTCCAGGAGGCCAGGCTCGCCTTCCGGCTCACCACCGAGGTGCTTGCCGGCCTCGGCCGCGCGGTCCTCGCCGAACCGGCCGCCTGAACCGCGAGCGCAGATCACCGCAGGCCGGCCCGAGCAGCACCGTGACGACCACCAGCGTCGCGAGCCAGCCGTGGTGCACCACCTCCCAGTTGTCCTCCTGCGGATACAGCCACGGCCAGTACGGACCCCGGGCCGCCAGGCTCACCGAGACGGTCGCGAGCAGGCCGCCCGTCCCGGCGAGACCGGCCACCCTCCCCGAGTGCAGCCGGGCGGCCACCGACGCCGACAGCAGCCCCACCGCGGCGCACACCGCCGCCTCCACCGCCATCCCCGGCACCCTCAGCTCGTCTCCCGCGCGCAGCCTGGCCACCGCGACCACGCAGGCGGCCGACCAGACCAGCCCGGCGCCCAGTGCGCCCAGGGCGCAGCGCAGCCCCTGACGCACCCGGCGGGGCACCGGGGTGGCGGCGGTGTCGGCGTCCATCACGTCGGGCACGGTGAACGCGGCCGCCGCGCCCAGCAGCACCGCCGTCATCCGCAGCAGGGTGAACGCCGTCCCCCACCCCAGACCCGCGCCGGTGTCCACCATCGAGATGATCAGCAGGGACAGGGCGGCGGCGACCGCGAGGGGGGTCCAGTGGGTCGCGCTGAGCACCGGCCGCACCAGGCGGATCACGAGCACGGCGTCCCCCTGACCGGCTCGGGGGCGAAAGCCGGGCGCAGTCCCAGCAGCGGCAGCGCCCGCTCGATCGTCGTGCCCGGCGCAAGCAGCGTGTCCCAGTGCGCCCAGATCCGCTCCCGGGCTCCCGGCGTGGCCAGGAGCTCGCGGGCGTAGCCCAGTTCGGCCGCGCCGTAGCCGGCCGCGCCCAGCGGCGACAGCCGGGGCTCGAACAGCGACCCCCCTATCTGCAGCTCGCTCTCCACGGCGGGCGCCGGCGGCGCGACCTGGCCGAGAAGCCACAGACCCACGACGGTTCTGGCCTGCCCCCGCCCGTCACAGCCCGCACTCGTCGGGGCCTCCAGCCGGGTGAACCGGTTGATCAGCCGGGCGGCGAGCGCCGTGCGGTGAGCGTCCCGCGCGCCGGCCCGCCCCCACATCATGAACGTCCCGATGAACCGCTCGTCGTGATCTTCGGCCATCCACCAGCTGTCGGAGTACTGCCGGACGGCCGGCAGCCGGCCGCGCGCCGCCGGGGGCAGCGCCTCGACGACGGGCTCCACGGCCGAGGCCCACAGCGGGATCCAGGAGACGTACTCGGGGAACGCGCAGTAGGTGACGGCGCCCCGCTTCTCGCACCTGCGGGAGTCCGGCCCGAAGTAGCGGTCGCGGACCGGCGCCGGGACGAGCCGCGCGGTGAACTCCGTACCCACCGGCAGGGACGGGTTCATCTCCGCCCGTCCCGGGGCGGCGGCGGTCGCGACGGCCCCCGCGGGCACCGCCACCGCCGCCGCGGTCACCGCCGCCGCCAGCCGCGCCGGCCGAACCCCGTGCCGCAGCAGGGCCAGGGCTGCGAAGAGGACGACGGCCGCGACCAGGTACGGCACGTGCAGACCGGACGGCCGGGCCGGCCAGTCGGGGCCGTGGAACAGCACCACCGGCAGGAACCAGCCGCCGTAGCCGCCCTGGTTGCCGTTCAGCCAGGTGAACGCTCCCAGCAGGAAGACCGCCGCGGGCACCGCGACCGGCCAGGGCGCCCACCTGCCGAGCACCGCGCCCAGCCCCGCGGCGAACGGCACCGCCAGCACCCCCGCCAGCGCCTCGTACGGGTCGAACGTCCCGGCCACCGGCCCCATGGCCAGCCGCGCCGCGAGGTAGAGGGCCATCGTCAGCGCGGCGATCCCGGCGCTCACGGCCACGACCGCGACCACCGCGGCCGCGGTCCGCTCCGGCGCCCGGCCGGGCAGCGGGCCGAGGGACTCGGGCATGCCCTCGCGGGTGTCCCGGGAGACGGCGAGGTGGGCGGCCAGCATGGCGGCGGCGGCGAGCAGCAGCATGGCGCCCGACATGCTCACCGGGTCGATGGTCAGGTCCGGCAGCCACTCATGGACCGCGTACAGCCGCAGGCCCAGGCACAGGGCCGCCGCGCCCCACAGCAGCGGGCCGCGCAGCAGCCGGCGCGTCTCGAAGACCGTCAGCGTCCACAGACCGGCGGAGGGCGTCGGCGCCCGCAGGCCGGCGGAGGCCGTCACCGCCCGCGGACCGGCGGAGGGCCTCACGCCGTCACCTCCGCCGCGTCGCCGAGGAGGAGCAGGTAGCCGTCCTCGATGGCCGGCTCGGCGGGGACCGCGCCGGCCGGCCGCTCCCCCAGCGTCCGGTAGCGGCCGTCGGCGGTCCGCCAGAACAGCCGCGACGCCGCCGGGGGATGCTCCGAGAGCCACACCTGCCCGGACGCCGCCGTGGCGAGACCCGCCGGGGTCCCCACGAACACGACGCGCCCCCCGCGCATCACGACGACCTGCTCGCACAGGGCGGCGACGTCCTCGGTCTGGTGGGTCGACAGCAGCACCGTGCGGCCCTCGCCGAGCCGGGAGACCAGTGCCCGGAACCGCATCCGCTGCTCGGGGTCCAGCCCGACCGTCGGCTCGTCCAGGACGAGCAGGCCCGGCTCGCCGAGCAACGCCTGGGCCAGAGCCAGGCGCTGCCGCATGCCCCCGGAGAGCCTGCGGACCTTCGTCGCGGCCCGGTCGGACAGGTCCACCTCGGCCAGCACCCGGCGCACCTCCCGGTGACGCTCCCGCCGATCGGTGATCTCCTTCAGGATGGCCACGTAGTCGACCAGCTCGAAGACGGTGAAGTGCGGGTAGGCCCCCGGGTTCTGCGGCAGGTACCCCAGGCGGCGGCGCAGCGCGGTGCGCTGTCCCCGGTCGGCGGGGTCCAGGCCGAACACGCGGATCTCACCGGAGTCGGGGGCCAGCGTCGTGGCCAGGCAGCGCAGCAGGGTGGTCTTGCCCGCGCCGTTCGGGCCGAGCAGCCCGGTCACGCCGGGACCGGCGCCCAGGTCGACCCCGTCGAGGACGGGGGTGGCTCCGTAGCGCTTGGTCAGCGCCCGGACGTCGATGGTCGTGGTCAACGGTGTTCTCCGGGGTCGAGGCGGCGGCGCCGCGCGTACAGGAGGGGAAGGAGCAGTGCGACGGCCGCGCCGTACAGGGTCTGGGCGGGCGCCTGGAAGGGCAGGAACCGGTCGCCGGCGGCCACGCCGCAGACCAGCACCGCGCCCCACCACGCCACGGCGAGCGCGGCGGCGGCGACGAGCGGCGAGACCCGGGTGGACAGCACCAGCGCCGCCAGGCTCAGCGCCAGCGAGGGCAGCAGCCAGGCCGCGCCGGAGCCGCCCGGCACGGACGGGCGGGGCAGCAGCAGCGCGGCCACGCCGGTCAGGGCGAACGCGACGGCCAGCACCGCCACGGCCCGCAGCAGGAACAGCCGCGGCCCCGAAAGCGGGGTGGCGGCCTGCGCCTCGTGGACCGGGTCGACGCGCGGGCCGTAGGCGAACGCGATGCCCAGCAGCGGCAGGACCGGAGCCGCCGCCAGGAACGTCAGCACCGCGTCCGGGTCGCGGACGGCGAGGCGGGCGGAGGCGACGGCGAAGACGAGCACCAGCGTCACCGCGGTCAGCCAGGCGCGGCCGAGCGCCGGGGTGGCCGCCACCAGCCTCGCCAGGTGCCCGGGCACGCCCAGCCGGTGCAGGACCCGCTCGGCGAGCCGCGGCCGGGGCCGTCCCACCACGTCCTCGATCGCCGCCCAGCTCTCCGCCAGCCACTCCCGCTCGTACGGCACCGCCGCGCGGCACCGCCCGCACCGGGTGAGGTGACTCTCCACCGACATCACCTGTGCCGCGTCCAGCCGGCCGGCCACGTAGCCCTCGGTCAGCCCGGCCGGCAGGTGCCACTGCGCGCTCATGCGAGATACCCCTTCACGCCAGATGCCTCCGAAGCTGTGCCTTGGCCCGCATGACGCGGGTCTTCACGGTGCCCTCGGGCACGCCGAGGAGGCGTGCCGCCTCCCTGACGGTCAGCCCGTCCAGGACGGTGGCCTGCAGGGCGGCGCGCAGGTCGGGCGAGAGCCGGGCGATCGCGGTGCCGAGGTCGCCGTGCTCCACGCCGACGAGCACGGCGTCCTCGGCGGATTCGGTGACCAGGCGCGCCTCGCCCGGCCTCGCGGAATCCGTCAGACCCGCGAGGTCCGCGAGTTCTGTGAGCCTCGCGGTCCGGGCGGAACCGGCGGCCCCGGCCCGGCGCAGGGCGGAGATCAGCCGGCGGATCGCGATCGTCCAGATCCACGCCGCCGCCTCGCCCCCCGCCGCGTCGTAGCGGCGCGCGTCCCGCCAGACGGCCACGAACGTGTCCTGGAGCGCGTCGTCCACCAGGTCCGCGTCGGCGCAACGGCGGGCCAGCCGGGCCCGCAGCCAGGGCGCGTGCCGCTGGTGCAGCAGCCGCAGCGCCTCCACCCGCCCTGCCGCGACGGCCGCCATGAGCTCGGCGTCGTCGCTGCCGGGGCCGGCCGGTGGCGGTTCGCGGCGCCTGGTCCTGAAGAGATCCACATTCCGGTCTATCGCGGGATCCACCGGTTCCGGTTCCGTCCCGGAGGAAATACCGGGCCGGGGAGAACACCGGACCGGCTTCCGTGAGGGCCGGGCCGCTTCCGTGAGGGCCGGGCCGCTTCCGTGAGAGCGGGGCCGCTTCCGTGAGGGCAGGACCGGCTTTCGTGAGGGCGGAGCCGATTTCGTGAGGGCAGGACCGGCTTTCGTGAGAGCGGGGCCGCTTCCGTGAGAGCAGGACCGGTTTTCGTGAGAGCGGGGCCGATTTCGTGAGGGCAGGACCGGTTTTCGTGAGAGCGGGGCCGATTGCGCGCGGCCGGGAAATGTCGGTGACGGCGGCTAGTTTCCGATCATCCCGACCGCGAGGAGACCGCCGATGTACCGCCAGGGTGACATTCTGATCGTTCCCGTCGACGAGGACGCCGTGCCGCCCGAGGCCAGGACCGCGCCGTCCGCGCCGCGCGACGCCCGGGGCCGCCTGGTCCTGGCGCTGGGCGAGGCCACCGGCCACGCCCACGCGGTGGTGGGCCCCGGCACCCTCGTCCGCGGCCCGCGCCCGATGGACCCCGACCACCTGCACCTGCCCGGCGGCGGCCGCGTCGTCCACGAGGAGCACGCCGCGATCCCCCTGCCCAAGGGCTGGTACCGCGTGCAGCGCCAGCGCGAGTACGTCCCCGGCGCCTTCCGCGTCGTCGCCGACTGAGGAGCCCCCGAGCATGACCGTCACCACCGTCACCACCGAACTCACCGACGCCCTGACCGCCGCCGCGCTCCGCTGGGAGGAGGTCGCCTTCCGGGCCGGGCCCGCCGACCGCCCCGAGGCGGAGGCCGGCGTACGGCTGGCCTACCGGGCCGCCGGGCTGACCGAACCGGAGGAGATCGTCTGGGTCGGCTCCCCCCTCGCCGGCGCCCGGGCCGCCGCCCTGCCCGGCAGCGGCCGGTCGGTACGCGACGCGGTGCGGACCGTCCCGTGGCAGCGCGCCAGGGCGGAGGCGCACACCGCCCTGGGCCCGGCGGACTGGGCGCTGGCCTGGTCCCTCACCGGAGGGCGGCTCTGGGACCCGGTGAACGGGGTGGTGGCCCGGATCCGCCAGGGCGTCACCTCCACGGAGGAGTCGCAGACCGCCGCCGCGCTGCGCGCCTCGACCCTGGACGCCGTGCTGGGCCAGCACGACGCGCCGTGGCTGGCGCTGTTCGACGCCCTGGAGCGGCCGGAGACGGAGGGGCTCGCCCGGGTCGCGCGGTCGGCGGGCTGGTGGTGGCCGTTCGAACGGGTGGCCATCGTGTGTGAGCGCCCCGCCGGACTGCACCGCGACGGGCTGTCGCGCCTGCACCGCGCCGACGGTCCGGCGCTGTCGTTCCCCGACGGGTTCGCCGTGCACGCCTGGGGCGGCATGCCGGTCCCCGCCGGCTTCGCCGCCACCATGGCGGCGCTGACCGTGCAGCGGATCGACGCCGAGGAGAACGCCGAGCTGCGCCGGGTCATGCTGGAGCACTTCGGCTACGACCGCTACCTCGCCGAGTCCGGCGCCGTCCCCGTGCACCGCGACGAGACCGGCGTGCTGTGGCGGATCGTCCTGCCCGACGACGAGCCGGTGACGACGGTCGAGGTGGTCAACTCCACCGCCGAACCCGACGGCACCTTCCGCAGGTACTGGCTGCGGGTCCCGCCGTCCACCCGCACCGCCCGCGAGGGCGTGGCCTGGACCTTCGGCATGGCCGAGGCCGACTACCGGCCGGACAGGGAGACCTGAGCCCGCCCGCGTCCCCGGCCGGCGGCACGGGCGCCCGCCCGCTCCTGCGGGAGCGGGAGGATCCCGGCGACGACCGGCGTCACGTCGCGGTGGCCGGGCGGCCTCCTCCGGGTGACCGGACCGGCCGGCGGGACGGCGAGGGCCCCGATCCGGCCTCCGGTCTCAGCCGATCTCAGCCGGCCCGGCCGTGGAAGGCGGGGATGCGCTCCAGGATCCCCCCGGCGAAGACGTCGTAGAGGCCGGTGGGCTCCAGGTGCACGTAACCGATGTGACAGTCGCACAGGGCCGCCGGGCACGGCCGGGCGCGCGGCCGGAACGTCCCGTCGTAGAGGTTGCCGAGGACCTCCGGGACGAAGTGGCAGCGCCGTACGGTGCCCTCGCCGTCCACCGAGATGACGGTGTCCCCCGTACGGCACGGCCGCCCGGCGCTGCGGTGCGGCGTGCGGCTGTAGGAGAAGAGCGGATCCAGCCGCGTCCACTCGGCCGCCTCGGCGTCGGTGTAGGAGTGCCCCTCGGCGGCGTTGACCCACAGGTAGACCTCGGCGGGCAGGTCGTCACGGAGCCGGCGGGCATGGTCCAGGTGCTCGGGCAGCCCCACGACGCCGACGCTGAAACGGACGCCCATCCCGGTCAGCTCGCGGCACCGGCCGAGGAACCGCTCGTGGGCGACCTGCCCGGGGTGGTAGGTGACCCACAGGGCGAGGGTGCCGAGGTCCGCCTCGCCCAGCCAGGCGGTGCGGCAGCTGAGGTTGGTCTGGATGGCGACCCGCCGGACGTGCGGCAGGTGGCTGAGCCCGACCATCGCCCGCCGGTACCACGACCGGACCAGCCCCTCACCCCAGGGGGTGAACAGCACCGAGACGGGGTGGTCGCGCTCCGCCGCCCACCGGGTGAACCGCTCCAGCGCCGCCCGGTCGCGGCGCAGCCGGGCGGGGTCGTCGCGGCGCTTGGCGAACGGGCAGTAGGGACAGTCGTAGTCGCAGCTGGACAGGGGCCCCCGGTAGAGGACGGTCAGGTGGCCGGCGTCGTGGCCGTGCGCGGCGCGGTCGTGCGCGGCGTGCTGGTCAAACGTGTCGTGCGCGGCGCGGTCGTGCGCGGCGGCGTCCTGGTCACACGCGCCGTGCGCGTCGCGGTCGTGCACCGTGAGGACGGGCAGTTCGCGGGGGCGTTCCCGTCCGGTCACCGCGGCTCGTATCCCGCCATCAGCTCCCGGACCGCGCCGGAGAACAGCCCCGGGCCGATCGCGTCGGAGTGCGCCAGCCCTTCCGCGGTGAGGCGCAGCCACCCGGAGGCGTCCGTCTCCAGCCACCCCCGGTCGGCGAGGCGGTCGAGCTCGGCGCCGAAGTCGGCCGTCGCCCCGGTTCCGAAGCGCGCCCGGTAGGCGTCCGGGTCGAGCCCCTCGGCCTGGAGCAGGGACTGGATGAGATGACGGCGGCGGCGCTCGTCGTCCCCCAGGCGGAACCCCACGTTGGCGGCGGTGAAGTCGCCGGGCTCCAGCCGTACGTAGTCGTCGATGATGGCGCGCACCTGACGGGTGCCGACCGCGTACTCGTGGGAGTAGTGCAGGGCGGAGGTGTAGGAGCGGGCGCCGCAGCCGAGCCCGACCATGCCGTCGCTCTGGCAGCAGTAGCCGGTCGTGTGGATGGGGCCCGCCGTACGGGCGGGGGCCGCCGTGCGAGGGGAGGACCCCGTGTGAGCGGAGGTCGTCATGCGGGCGGGGGTCATCGTGTGAGCGGAGGTCGCCGTACGGGCGGAGGCCGGCAGCCGGAACATCCGCATGGACACCTGCTCGTACCCCGCGGCGAGCAGGTGGTCGCGTCCCCGCCGGTAGAGGCCCAGCCGGTGGTCGTCCCAGTCACGGGCGCGGCGGCCGAGACCGGTGAGCGGCCGGACGTACAGCGGGTAGAGGTAGATCTCCTCGGGTTTCCAGGCGAGCGCCGCGTCCAGCGAGTGACGCCACGACCGGGCGTCCTGCCCGTCGATGCCGTAGATGAGGTCGAGGTTGAGCGTCTCGAAGCCGGCCTCCCTGATCCGGCCGAGCGCCGCCTCGACCTCCGCGCGCCGCTGCGGCCGGACCGCCGCGCGGGCCTCGGCGTCGACGAAGCTCTGCACGCCGATCGAGATCCGGGTGGTGCCCCGCTCGGCCAGTACCGCCAGGCGGTCGGCGGTCGCGGTCGCCGGTGAGGTCTCCACCGACAGCGGCACGGCCCGCAGGTCGACGCCCATGGTCCGCTCGGCCAGGTCGAACAGCCGGGTGAGCTCGGCCGCGCTCAGGTAGGTGGGGGTGCCGCCGCCGACGGCCGCGACCGCGAACACCGGACCTGCCGGGGCTCCGGGAGCGCCGGAAGCACCGCCGGAGGCGCCGGGAGCGCCGGGACCACTGCCGGGGGCGCCGTCCAGGGCCGCGTCCAGGGCCTCCCGTACGGCGCCGGCCTGGCGTTCCAGGGCGTCCAGGTAGGCGGCGACGAGCTCCTCCGGCGCGCCGGTCCGGGTGAACAGGTTGCAGAACCCGCAGCGCATCTCGCAGAACGGGATGTGCAGGTAGAGGGAGAGGCTGTCCATCGGCTCGCCCTCCCACACCCGCCGCAGCGGCGGGCGCGGGTCCAGCGGCCGGTAGGCGGTTTTGTGCGGGTAGGCGTAGACATAGCTTTGGTACGGCCCACCCCCGGCCGAGCCGTCGGCGATCATCGCCATTCCCCCTGTTCCATCGTGAACTCTCCATAGGGCACGGTCCAGACCACCTCGTGGCCGATCCGATGACCGATATATCCGTCTTCACCGTAGGCGGTGCCATGATCGGAGCAGACGATCGCGAAGCCCGGACGCCTGCTGCACATCAGCGCGAACAGCCTGCCGATGTGCCGGTCGACGTACTCCAGCGCGGCGGCGTGAGTGTCCCGCCCGTCCCCGTGCTCGCGGGTGGCGCCCGGCAGGTGGAACCAGTTCGGCTGGTGCAGCGCCGAGACGTTGACGAACAGGAACACCGGTCCCCGGGCGCCCCGCACCGCCCGCTCGGCGCACTCGATCTGCGCCTCGAACGAGGTCGGCGAGGTCACCCCGAACGCCGGCTCCCAGTGACTCTCGGCGAACAGTCCCGGCAGCGCGGAGCCGAGCGGGGTGAGTTTGTTGAAGAAGCCCACCCCTCCCACGCAGACCGTGTGGTATCCGGCCCGGTCCAGCCCGCCGGGCAGGTCCGCCGCGTCGAACACCCAGGTGCCCTCGGCCGTCGTCTCGCTGCCGGGGAACTCCGCCGCGAACAGCCGGGGATGCGGTCCCGGCGCGGCCGGGGTGGGCAGGAAACCGGCCAGGATCGCGGCGTGCGCGGCATAGGTGAAGCCGCCGGGGCTGTGCCGGCGTTCCCATCGCCCGCCGGGCAGCGCCCGGGCCAGGGTGGGCAGCCTCCCCGCCCTGATCAGCTCGTCGGCCACGTCGTAGCGGAGCGTGTCGAGCGTCACCAGCAGCAGGTCGTGGCTGCCCACGATCGCGTTCATGTCCCGGATCGCACCCGGCGCGCCGCCCCGGCCGCCCCTCTCGCCGCCCACCCTCTCGCCGCTCACCGTGTCACCGCTCACCGTGTCACCGCCACGTGGGAAAAGGCCGCGTGGCCCGCGGGCGGGCTGCTCTCGGATGGACGGCCCGTGGACGGATGGCTCACGGATGGATGGCCCGTAGGCGGACGGCCCGCGGGTGCGCCGGAGGGCGTGTGGGCGGGAGCGTGGCGGGCGAGGACCGCCCGGACCTGGGCCGCGTACGTGTCGAGCCCCTCGGCCGCGCCTCCCGGCAGGCCCGTCAGCCCGGGCAGCAGGTCGCCGAAGGCGTTGACCTCCGCCACGGCGACGCCGCGCCAGTCGGCGCCCACCATCACGTCCACCCCGGCGCACAGGCTGCCGGGAAAGCACGCCGCGGCCCGCGCGCAGACGTCCAGAAGCCGTTCCCAGCCCCGCGGGCCGAGCCGCGCCCGGACCGCGCCGAGGTCGCCGCGCACGCCGCCGAGGTGCAGGTTCGTCATGGGGGTACGGGCGGCACGGACGACCGCGTGGGTGGGCGTGCCATCGACGGTGACCACCCGCAGGTCGATCACCCGGCCGCCGAGGCCCGCCTTAGGGAACCACCGCTCCACGTGGAGGCCGTCGGCGGCCAGCAGGTCGACGATCGCCGCCACCTCGGCCTCGTCCGTGTAGGAGCGCACCCGGAGCGAGTTGTGCAGCTCCGCCGCGTCCCGCTCGCCCCCGGCCCGGTCGTCCCCGGCCCGGTCGTCCCCGTACGGCACGGCCCCGGCCGGTTCGCCCCGGGTCAGCTCGGCCGAGGTCACCGCCTTGATCCTGGGCCCGGCGACCTGCAGGGCGACGACCCCGGAGGCCGACGAGCCGTGGGCGGGTTTGACGAACACCCTCCGCCAGCCGGCCCGGTCCATCCGCTCGCGCAGTTCGGCGTAGCCGCCGACCGGTCCGGGCAGGGCGGGCGGCACCGGCACCCCGGCCGCCGCCAGCCTCGCGTGGCACCGGCGTTTGTCGAACATCACCGCGATCTCGTCGACGTCGGCGAGCAGCACCGCGCCCGGCGTGCGGGTGACGGCCCGGCGGATCCGCTCCAGCCCGGCCGTCAGGGCCGCGTGCCAGGCGGCTCCTCCGCCGGCCCGGGTCGGCCGTCCGGGGCCGCGCAGCAACGCGTCGGCCTCGGCGTCCTGGCCGGGCGACTCGATCCGCACGAGCGTCCCCGGTTCAAGCCGGATCTCCTCGCCCCGCAGCACGCGGGTCCACGGGACGACCGCGGGCGCGGGCAGGCCGTACCGGGCGCAGGCGGCGGCGAACAGGGTCACCCTGCGGTCGCCGGGTGTCCCGACGACGGCCGTCCTGACCGGTGCGTGATCACCGTGCTCGGTCACCTGGGGTCCTTACGGGATCGAGGTCGGGGCCGGGGCCGCGCCGAGGCCGGGGCCGGGGCCGGAAACGGGTCGAGGTCGAGGTCGAGGTCGAGGCCGGGAGAGGGCGACCGGAGGGGGTCACTCGGCCACCGCGACGTAACGCCAGTCGTCGTCGGGATCCTCCCGCTCCGACAGGTCGACCTCGACGCCGGCGAAGGCCGCCCGGACCCGCTCGATCATCTCCTCGCTCAGATAGTGGTGGTGCAGGTCGAGGCGCTCAAGGTGGGTCAGCGGCTGGCCGGACAGCAGCGCCTCGGCTCCGGCGTCGGTCAGGGCGCCCATCGACAGGGCCAGCGACGTGAGCCGTGCGACCACCGGCGCCGACGCCACCGCCGCGGCGATCTCGTCCTGGATCTCACTGTCCTGCAGACCCAGGTGGCGCAGGGCCGGCAGTCGCTCGCCGGACAGGATCGGTGCCAGGTCCGCCACGGTGGCGTCTCCGCCGTACTCCTGGACGCCCAGCCACAGCTCCAGGTACTCCAGGGCGGGAAGATCGGACGCTGCGACGCCGCGCACGACCTGGGCGGGCAGCCCGCCCGTCTCGAACCGGAGCACCCTGAGGCCGGCGTGACGGACCGGGCTCAGCATGAGCTCGGTGCCCCCGCGCACCTCCAGCCGCTCCAAAAGCGGGAACGCCTCCAGCAGCGGGGTGACGTCGCTCTGCTGGATCCAGGAGATCTCACACTCCTCCGACGGCATCGCGCCGAGGAACAGGGAACGCAGGGCCGGGAGACGGCCGGCGTTCTTGACGAGCAGGTCGACGACCCCTGAGCTGTCCTTCTCGTAGGCGTCCTCCCAGCCGCCGACGATCAGCGCCCTGACCGCGGTGGTGTCCGTCTTCTCCAGGAACGTCGCGAACCGCTGCTCGAAGCCGTCCCCCGAGTCGTAGACGTCCTCGGCGATCCGCCACGCCGCCCGGTCGGCGGCGGGCGTCCGGTCGCCTTCGCCGTCCGGGAGCGCGATCGGCAGACCGGCGTAGGTGCCGTCGTAGAGACCGTCGACGCGGTCGGTGAACTCGGTGTGGTCCATTTCGGGGGCTCCCGTCAGGTGGTATGCGACAGGAGACGTCCTACCAGAGATCACCGACACCCCGGGAACCTCGGCCTCCCGCCGGCGTCGGAAGGGTGCCTGCGGCGGAGAGTCGCGATGTCCCGCCCCACCGGGGAAGCGGGGCCTCCCGGAAGCATCCGGTGACCGATGGCGAGCCCGGGAGGCATGAGGTGATCGACGGTGACCCTCCGGGGCCGCCGGGTGACCGGCGGGTCTCCGTTTCCGGCCGCGCGGGCCGCGGGCCGCGAACGGCCGGCGGCGAGCCGGAACAACCGCGGGATCCCGGTGATTGTGACAACCATGGACAACGGTCATCTCAGGCTCCGTTCGGCCGCCGGCCGGTGGGTGCTCCTCGCCACCGTGCTCGGCTCCGGCATGGCGCTGCTGGACGGCACGGTCGTGAACGTGGCGCTCCCCACGCTCGGCCGCGCTCTGGACGCCGACGTGGCGGGCCTGCAGTGGACCGTCAACGCCTACACCCTCACCCTGGCCGGCCTGATCCTCCTGGGCGGCTCACTGGGCGACCGGTACGGCAGGCGGCGGATCTTCCTGGTCGGCGTGGTGTGGTTCGCGCTCGCCTCGGCCGCGTGCGGGCTGGCGCCCGGGGTGGAGGCGCTGGTCGCGGCCCGGGCCCTGCAGGGCGTCGGCGGCGCCCTGCTGACCCCCGGGTCGCTGGCGATCATCCAGGCGTCCCTCGCGCCCGAGGACCGGCCCCGCGCGATCGGCGCCTGGTCGGGGCTGGGAGGGGTCGCGGCGGCCGTCGGGCCGCTGCTCGGCGGCTGGCTGGTGGAGACGGCCGGCTGGCGCTGGGTGTTCCTGATCAACCTGCCGCTGGCCGCGCTCGTGGTGGCGGTGACCGTACGGCATGTGCCGGAGAGCCGGGACGCCGGGGCCACCGGGCGGTTCGACGTGCTCGGCGCGGCGCTGGCCGCGCTGGCGCTGGCCGGGATCACCTACGGCCTGATCGGTCTGTCGGCACCCTGGGTGGCGGCGGGCGCGGCGCTGGGCGCGGGGTTCGTCTGGCTGCAGATCAGGCGCTCGCCGGACGCGCTCGTGCCGGTCGGGGTGTTCGCCTCGCCGGTCTTCGTCGCGGTCAACGCCGTCACGCTGGTCATGTACGCCGCGATGGGCGTGGTGTTCTTCCTGCTCGTCGTCCAGCTCCAGGTCTCGGCCGGCTTCTCGCCGGTGGCCGCCGGGTCGGCGATGATCCCGATCACCGTGCTGATGCTGCTGCTGTCGTCGAGGGCGGGCGAGCTGGCCAGGCGGATCGGCCCGCGCGTCCCCATGACGGGCGGCATCCTGCTGTGCGGCGCGGCGCTGGTGCCGATGTCGTGGATCGGCCCCGGCTCCTCCTACGTCACGGGCGTGCTGCTGCCGGTGTCGCTGTTCGGCCTGGGCCTGTCGGCGGCGGTGGCGCCGCTCACCGCCACCGTGCTGGCCAGCGCCGCCGACCGCTACGCGGGCGTGGCCAGCGGCGTCAACAACGCCCTGGCCAGGACCGGCGGGCTGCTGGCGGTCGCCGCGGTCCCGCCCCTGGTGGGCCTGACCGGCGACGCCCTGCGGGACCCCGTGGCCTTCACCGCCGGGTTCCGCATGACGATGCTGGTCGCCGCGGTGATGATGGCGGCCGCCGCGGTGACCGCCTTCTGCACCATCCGCCGCAACGTCCTGACCGGAGAGGACGGTGCGGCGCTCAGCGGCGCGCCGGCCGGGCCAGACCGGGATGGTCGGTGACGATCCCGTCGGCGTCGGAGGACAGGTCCGCGGTGAGGCCCTCGCTCCCCCTGCGTCCGGCCTCCCGCCCGCGGGGAAAACCGGCCGACGGCACCGACGCGCCCCCGCAGACCCCCGCAGAGCCGCCGGGTCGCCGGGTCAGAAGGTGAACGCCTGCCGGCGGACGCTGTTGTCGAAGTTGGACACCAGCAGTTCCGGCTCGCCGACCGTGCGGATCATCGGCAGCCGGGTGAACAGCTCGCGGAACATCGTCCGGATCTCCAGGCGGGCGAGGTTGGCCCCCAGGCAGAAGTGCGGGCCCGGCCCGCCGAACCCGACGTGCGGCTTGGTGTCGCGGGTGATGTCGAACCGGTCGGGATCGGGGAAGACCGCCTCGTCGCGGTTGGCCGAGCCGTAGAAGAGCACGACCTTGTCCCCGCGCCGGAGGCGCAGGCCGCGCAGGTCGTGGTCCCGGGTGACGGTGCGGCGGAACTGCATGATGGGCGAGATGTGGCGGACCATCTCCTCGACGGCCCCGCCGACGCGCCCGTCGAAGTCCTCCAGCAGCGCGCTTCGCTGGTCGGGGTGGTCGGTGAGCAGCTTCATGCCGTGCGCCATGGTGTTGCGGGCCGTCTCGTTGCCCGCGACGAGCAGCAGTGCGAAGAACGATCCCAGCTCGCGGTCGGTGAGCCTCTCGCCGTCCACGTTGGCGGTGACCAGCGCCGAGATCAGGTCGCCGCGCGGCTCCCTGGCACGTTCCCGGCCGAGCCGGATCACCAGGCGCTGCAGGGCGAGGAGAGCGACGGTGTTCTGTGCGGCCATCCGCACGGTGTGCGGCAGGCTGGGACGTATCCCGCTGTAGGCGGTGGAGATGTCCACCTGCCGGTGCACCGCGGCCCGCACGTCGTCGGGGATGCCCATCATGTCGCAGATGACGTGGATGGGCAGCCGGGCGGCGACCTGGGTGACGAAGTCGCGCGGTCCCTCGGCCAGCACGTCGTCGACGATCCGGGCGCACGCGGCCTCGATGCCTCCCTGCAGCCCGGCGAGCATCTTGGGGCTGAACGCGCGCGAGACGATGCGGCGCAGCCGGGCGTGCCGGGGGTCGTCCATGTTGACCATGGACTCGCCGAACACGTGCTTGACCCAGCCCGGCGGTTCGGGGCTGGTCACGCCCGGCTCGCTGGAGAACACCCTGGCGTTGCGGCTGGCCTCCACCACGTCGGCGTGCCGGACCAGCGCGTAGAAGCCCTTGCCGGAGCGGAGCAGCGGCACCCGCTTCTCCGCGAAGAACACCGGCCGATCCAGAGCGCGTAACCGGGCGAACGCCTCGTGACGTTCCTTGGGCGGACGACGCCAGAAGTCGAGATCAGCCAGGTCGATGTGCATGGCCTCAATCCTGACATGCCCTTTACCTGAGCCGATCACCCCTGACCAGGTCTTTACCTTACGTGGTCGTGATATAGCGCATCCCGTACCCACGCCCGCCACGGGGATTTCATCTCCTCGTGAGCCGGATGTCCGGGTCCTCCCGGAGCATTCATCTCATGAGAGCAGCGCTCCTCGCCTCCGCCGTCGTCGCCTCCCTCGGGGTCTCCCTCGGCCTCTCCCCCGCCGCCTCCGGCGCCCTCCCCGTGGTCTCCGGTGCGGCCGCCGCCCCCGCGGGTGCCGCGGGCACCGCGGCCCGGTCCTGCTCCGGAGTGCCGTCCGACTTCGACGGAGACGGCCGCGCCGACCTCGCGGTCGCCGCGCCGTACACCCGGGTGGGCGGCCGCGCCCGCGCCGGGGCGGTCACCGTCCTTCCCGGCGGGCGCGGGGAGAAGACCCTGCTCACCCAGGACTCCCCCGGCGTCCCGGGCGAGGCCGAGACCGGCGACGCGTTCGGGTCGGCGCTGGCGGCCGGCGACTTCGACGGCGACCGGTGCGCGGACCTGGCCGTGGGCGTCTCGGAGGAGGACCGCTCGCGGCCGGACGCCGAAGGCTCCGGCGTGGTGCAGCTGTTCCACGGCTCGCCGGACGGCCTGCGCCCCGGCCGGGTGATCGACGCCCGCGACCTGGGCGGCAGGCGCGGCGCCGACCGGTTCGGCGCCGCGCTGGCCGCCGGGGACCTCGACGGCGACGGCGACGACGAGCTGGTGATCGGCATCCCGGGTCTGGGCGGAGGAGGCGTCGGGGTGTACGGCCTCACCGGGCGCGCCCCCCGGATCGTCACGCGGCGGACCGGCTGGGTCGGGCAGCGGGAGGCGCAGACCGACCAGTTCGGCGCGTCCCTGGCGATCGGCGACTTCGACGGCGACGGCCGTGACGAGATCGCCGCCGGCGCCCCCGGCGACTCGGTCCGCGCCAGGGGGCAGGGCTCGGTGACCGTCCTGGACGTCCGCCGCCGCACGGCGCGCCTGCTCACCCAGGACAGCCCCCGGATCGCCGGCCGGGCCGAGGACTGGGACTCCTTCGGCGCGGCCCTGGCCGCCGGCGACTTCGACGCCGACGGCCGCGACGACCTGGCGGTCGGCGTCCCGGGCGAGGGACTGACCAGGGACCAGCGGGCGATGGACTACGGCGACGGCACCGTGGACGTGCTCTACGGCTCGCCGGGCGGGCCGGGGGCCGGGCGGACCGAGGCGTGGTCGCAGCGGTCGCTGCGGGGCGAGCCCCGCTACTTCGACAGGTTCGGCGCCGCGCTGGCCGCCGGGGACCTCGACGGCGACGGCGACGACGAGCTGGCGGTGGGCGTGCCGGGCGAGAACGCCGTCCAGGTGCTCGCGGGCACCCGCTCGGGCGGCCTGACCCGTGCCGGCAACGCCCTGGTCACCGGCCGGGACGGCGGCTTCGGCTCCGCGCTGGCCGTCCTCCCGGGCAGGGGGCTGGCGGTCGCGGCCCCGCTCGGGGGCAGGGTCGCGCTGGTGCGCGTCCGCCCCGGCGCCGGGGCGGACGGGCGTCCGGCGACGGCGACCCTGGCCGCCGCCGGGAACGCGCTCTTCGGCTACGCCCTCACCGGACCTTCGACGTCGCGGTGACGCGGCTGCGGACCGTCTTGGCGAGCGCGCCGAGCGAGGTGTGGCGGTCGGAGGTGACGGCCGCGCCGAACTTCGCCACGGCGGTGCCGCGGCGGCGGACCACCCAGCCCCGGATCTTGACGGTCGTCGAGTCCCCCTTGTCGAGCGAGGTGACCAGGCACCGTACGGAGCGTCCCTTGGCGGAGCACTTGACGCTGCGCGGCTTGGCGATCACCTTGACCTTGCGGAAGGCACGGGAGAAGTCGCCGGTGAGCGCCATGTAGTGCTGTCCCTTGGCGCTCTTGTTGCGGACCTTGATGGTGTAGGTGAGATAGCCGCCCCGGTGGGTGTACTTGGGGAAGTACACGTCGTAACGGAACTTCCTGGGGGGAGCGGCGGCGGCCTGGGCGGCCGCGGCGGTGGCGGCCCGGGCCGCGGCCACGGGGGGCGCCGCCGCGGCGGCCGGTGAGGCGGGGATGAGGAGGGTGCCGCCCGTCGCCGCGGCGAGAGCCGCGGCGGCGAGCCTCGTGGAGAGGTAGCTCATACGCCGCATCATCCATCAAAAACACCCGGATTCTCCGGGTTGTCCGGAACGAATTCGACGCGACCGCGGCCCGGGGCATGGCCGGGACCCGTGCCACGCACCGTACGGGCGGCCAGGCGTGGCCGGGACCCGCGCGGCGCGCCGTACGGGCGGACACCCGGATCCCGGGGATGTCGCGGGTGCGCCCGGGGCCCGCTCAGACCAGGGCGGACCGCCCCGCCGGGACGGTGAACCGCGCCCCGGTCCGCGCCGGGGCGCCCCGCCTGCTGATGCGGTCGAGCGTGCGGAAGTCCGCGCTCAGCTCGTCGGCGGTGACCCGGCAGAGGATGTAGCCGCGCCGCTGGTCGACGTAGGAGATGTGCGGGTTCTCCGCGACCGTCTCGGCGATCTTCCCCTCGTCGCGGTAGCCGTCGCCGTCACTGGAGATCGAGGAGGTGACCAGTTCCACCGCCACCCTCGGCGAGTCGGGGTCGTCGAAGTCGAGCCGCAGGTCGGCCGCGTGGTGCATGTGCGCGTCCCCGGTCAGCACGACCGGGTTGGCCGCGCCGGAGTCGCGGAACCCGGCCAGCAGCCGGGCCCGCTCGGCGGCGTAGCCGTCCCAGGAGTCCAGGTTGACCTCCGACCCGGGGCCGACCCTTGCGTCCTTGCGGGCCATCAGGACCTGCTGGCCCACGAGGTTCCACCGGGCGCCGGAGGCCGCCAGGCCGTCCAGGAGCCAGCGCCGCTGGTCCTCCCCCAGCATGGAGCGCCCCGCGGCGAGCCGGTCGTCACAGCCCGCCCTGGCGCCGTCGTCGCACGCCTGGTCGTCACGGAACTGCCGGGTGTCGAGCAGGTGGAAGCGGGCCAGCGGCCCCCAGTCCACCCGCCGGTGCACGCGCATCGACGCCCCGTGCGGCACGCTCGCCCGGCGCAGCGGCATGTTCTCGTAGTAGGCCCGGAAGGCGTCGGCCCGCCGCCGGGCGAAGCGGGGGGTGCCGTTGCTGGAGACGCCGGCCGCCCAGTTGTTCTCCACCTCGTGGTCGTCGAAGGCCACCAGCCAGGGCGCGGCGGCGTGCGCGGCCCGCAGGTCGGCGTCGGTCTTGTACTGCGCGTGCCGCAGCCGGTAGTCGCCCAGCGTGGCGCACCTGTCCCCCGCGTGCCGCCTGACGGCGCCGCCCAGGGCGGTGTAGCCCCGGTGGGCGTACTCGTACATGTAGTCGCCCAGGTGGACCACCAGGTCCGGCTCCTGCTCGGCCAGCCGCCGGTAGGCCGTGTAGTACCCGTGCTCGTAGTGGGCGCAGGCGGCCACCGCCAGCGTCAGCGGCGACAGCGCGGCCGGGGCGGTGCGGGTCCGGCCGGCCGGGGAGACGTGCCCGGCGGCGCGGAAGCGGTAGAAGTACTCCCTGCCGGGCTCCAGCCCCTCCGGCTCGACGTGGACGCTGTGCGCCGCGCCCGGCCGGGCGGTCGCGGTGCCGTGGCGGACCACCCTGGCGAACCGCTCGTCGACGGCGACCTGCCACTCGACGTCCACGTCCCGGGAGGGCATCCCGCCCCGCCCGTCCGGGACCAGCGGATCGACGGCCAGCCTGGTCCACAGCACGAACCCGTCCCGCGACGGGTCTCCGGAGGCGACGCCCAGGGTGAAGGGGTCGCGGGCGAGGGTCCGGGCCGGCAGGCCGGCCCCGGTGAGCGTCAGGCCGCCCGCTCCGGCGGCGGCGATGGTCAAAAACGCTCTGCGTGTCGGCTTCTGCTCCACACCGCCAGTGCAGCCCGCCGCGCTTTCCCGGCCGTGGCCCGCGGGACACGGCCGGGTGAACAGCCGCTGCACAGGCGCGCCGCGCGCCGCGAACCGGGTGCCCGCCGTACGGCGGAGCGGCACCGGCCCGATCCGGCGGCCGAGGCGGGACCGCCGGGGGCGCGGACCGGCGAAGGAGGCCGTACGGCCGGGCGCGGTCTCAGGCGTGCGCCGGGACGCTGAGGTACGGCGCGAGGTGGGCGTTGAGCGCGCCGCACCCCAGGTACTTCTCCACGGTGTGGAAGTCGAACCGGTCGAGGTTCACCAGGGTCTCGGCATCCACCCCGGTGAAACAGGCGCGCAGGCTCGGGGGGATCGCCGCGATGTCGTCCTTGTCGGCGATGTTGACCCAGCGCCGCACCCCCGGCGGCCGGGCGCCCCAGCCGTCGACCGGCGCGGGCAGCAGCCGCTCGAAGATCACGTCACGCATGCCGAGCGGGCTGCCGAGGGTGATCAGCAGCTCCACCTCCAGGCCGGGATCGGACCACAGCGTCTCGTAGGCCACCACGCTGCCGAGCGAGTGCGCGATCACCGCCTTCGGCCTGTTGCGCCTGATCGTCTCGGCCACCGCCGAACGCACCTTCGCCCGCACCCCGCCGTCCGCGGCGAGGTAGGCGGCGACGTCCGGGCAGAAGAACCCGGCGAAACCGGCCGCGTCGGAGTGCATGCGGCCCAGCAGCCAGCGGGTCATCCGGTTCAGCGCCCCGGTCAGCCCCTCCCCCACCGCGTCGAGCTGCTTGGCCCAGGCGACGAAGACGGCCTGCGTCCCGGCGTCCATGCGCTCCACGGACCGCTGCGCCTCGTCGCCGTGCCCGCCCAGCAGGTGGGCGTAGTAGGCGATCTCGGCGAGGTAGCGCTCCCCGCCGTACGGCCGGCCGCCGGTCAGGCCGGCGTGCAGGTAACGGTCCCACTTGCCGCGCATCGCGGCGGCGGCCCCCGCGACGGAGTTCCCGGCGTCGCGGTAGTAGTGGTACTTGCCTATCCCGTGCACACCGACGATCTTGTCCACGTGCCCCGTCCCTCGCTCGACCGATCCGCGTCCGCCCCCGGCCGCCCGGGGCTCCGGTGCCGGAGTCCGTCCGCGTCCCGCCCGGGGAGTCCGTACCGCCGGCGACCGGCGGTCACCGGGCCGCAAGCAACTGTGACGGAAGCGGCGGCGCGCCACAAGAGCATCTTCCGCCGGTCGACGCCATGTGGGGGCATAAATCGCTTGATCGACGGGTTTGGCCGCTGGTTATCCTGGAACCCTTCCCCCGGGGAGAACCCGCCGCCACCCGCACCCGCCATGAGGAGCCAGCGCCATGCCCGGTCCGCTTCAGATCAGCGGCTCGGTCATCGTGCCCGAGGCCGAGCTCCACTGGCGCTTCTCCCGCTCCTCGGGACCGGGCGGCCAGGGGGTCAACACCACCGACAGCCGGGTCGAGCTCGGCTTCGACCTCGCCGCCACCGACGCCTTCCCCCCGGCCCTCAAGACCCGCGCCCTCTCGCGCCTGGGCCCCCGCCTGGTGAACGGCGTCATCACCGTCACCGCCTCGGAGTTCCGCTCCCAGCTGCGCAACCGGGAGGCCGCCGGGATGCGCCTGGCCCAGCTCCTGCGCGAGGCGATCACCCCGCCGGCCAAGAAGCGCCGACCCACCAAGCCCAGCCGGGGCGCCGTCGAGCGCCGCATCGCCGACAAGAAGCGGCGCTCGGAGCTCAAGCGCCTGCGCCGCGACGGCTCCTGAGCCGGGGCTCCCCTCCACCGGGGACGTGCTTCCGCCGGGACGCGGGTCCGCGGCGGGAACATGGGGCCGCCGCCACGGCCGAGGCCGGCCGTGCGGACGGTCGCCTGGAGTCGTCCCCGCCGTTCCACGAGCCGTCAGACGCAGCCCCATCTGATGCCTTGGAAGTCGACCCCGTTAGCCCATTTAAACCATTTACCCTTTCCCGATCGGACGATGTAGCAAGGACTGTCCAGCCCCACCTTCCTGATCGAGAAGGAAACGGTGTACGGGCACAGATTTAGGACCGTTACCTTCTGCGTAAGAATCCCCGAAGAATGCGAGTAGCGCACGCATTTCGGGGCGCTCTCCGCCACCCTTCCGGGCGTTTCCGCGGCGTCCGGCGACACCTCACCCGGCGACGCCTCCGGATCACTCCGCCCGGACTCCGGATCAGCCGGGACGGCATCGCCGGGAGCGGCCTGCGGACCGCCCGGCGACGCTCCGTCAGGAGCGGCCCCCGGGCCGCCCGGCACCGTCCCGACCGGCCCGCCCGGAGCGTCCCCCTGTCCGCCCGGAGCGGTCTCCGGGGCGCCCGGCGCCGCGCCGCCGGGGTCCAGGGCCCCTGCGAACCCCTCCCCGGCGAACGACCGTGGACCGTCGGCCCTCGCCGGAGCGACGAGGGCTCCGGCCAGCAACGCCGCGGCGGACAGCGCCAGCCCGGCATCGCGGATGTTCCGATGAAGCATGACTTCCCTTTCCGAATGACCCGGGCAGGGATCGTCCTTCGCCTGCCCCCCTTCTTGATATCCGGCATGACGTCAAAACTCATTCTCGTTCTGTTTCGACATGGAAGGTCTTTTGTCGCCCTCGATGAGCGACACAAGCACACAGTTTTCTAAAAATACTGATTTGTCGCCCCACAGAGACGGGCCACGCCACCGGAACCGGGGCGGCCGGCCACCGCCCCCGCCGACGACCGGGAAGCACCGGGCGATCCGGCGGGCGGCGCGACGCGCCACCGGACGCCCCCCGCACCGCCCGACCGGCCCTCATCCGAGGCACGGCCGCATCCCGCAGAACGCGGCAGGACGGCAGGGCGGGGTGACCGATTCCAGCGCGGGACGCACCGGAGAACTGCCTATGCATGACGGATTCCGGACACCCGCCGCCCTCATAACGTGGTGACCCGTACCGAAGAGGGCGGAGCGCGAGCACCCGCCGCCGTCACCACCACGGGAGGACACCATGACCGCCTACGCCATCGCCCACCTGCACCGGACCGAGGTCGGCCCCGAGATCACCGAGTACCTCGAGAGGATCCAGGACACCCTGGACCCCTTCTCCGGCCGCTTCGTCATCCACGGCCCGCCCGCCGAGGTCCTGGAGGGCGCCTGGCCCGGCGCCCTGATCGCCATCTCCTTCCCCGGCATGGCCGAGGCCCGCGCCTGGTACGACTCCCCCGCCTACCGGGAGATCCTGCCGCTGCGCACCCGCAACGCCGACGGCGACACCATCCTCATCGACGGGGTGCCCGAGGGCCACCTCGCCACCGACGTCCTCAAGGGCTGACCCGGAAGGCGAGGTCCGTCCCGCCCGGCCACCGGCGCGCGGCCCGCTCACGGGGCGGGCCGGCGGTCCTCCATCTCCCACAGGTGGTCCAGGACGTGCCAGGCGATCCGGCGGGCGGCGTAGCGGGCCGGCCAGCCGCCCGGCACCACGGGCCCGCCGCCGGACGGCTCGGCCAGCACCGCGGAGATGTCCGCCCGCAACGCCGCCAGACCCTCCGCGTCGCGGAACGGCCGGTGCCGTACCCCGATCTTCCGCGCGTACGAGCGCTCGGCCTCGATCACGTGGGCCACCATCTTGTCGCGGTCCCGGCCGCCGCCCCGCGGCCCCTTGCGCAGCTCCTCAGGGGAGACCGCCGCCGCCTCGTCGAACAGCTCCCACGCCGCCCGGACCAGCGCGGCGGCCCGCGCCGCCTCCGCCGCCTCCACCGGCTTGCCGTCCAGCTCCGGGATCAACGAGATCGCCCCGAAGTCGGTCATGTCGGTACCCCGGACCCGCTCCACGACCACCGGATCACCCGGCTCGAACACCAGCCCGGCGCGCTCGGCGACCGGCCGGTAGCGCGATGCGTAGTCCGCCAGCGCCTCCAGCGCCGACTCCTCCGACCGGCCGATCCGGCACCACCCCGGCCACTCCACCGAGCAGGCGAAGACCTTCTTGGGACCGGCTTCCAGATAAACGTCTGTCATACCGCCCCAGCGTGCCACCGGAACATGACAGCCCCCGTCAGGTACGGCCGGCCCGTCAGCCCCCCGCCTCGACCATGTCGATCAGGTCCGCCACCGAGTTGACCACCTGGGACGGCCGGAACGGGTAGCGGTCCACCTGGTCACCGCCCATGACGCCGGTGAGCACCAGGATCGTGTGCAGCCCCGCCTCCATGCCCGAGACGATGTCGGTGTCCATCCGGTCACCGATCATCGCGGTGCTCTCGCTGTGCCCGTCGATGGCCCGCAGCGCGCTGCGCATCATCATCGGGTTGGGCTTGCCGATGAAGTACGGCGAGACCCCCGTCGCCTTGGTGATCATCGCGGCGACCGCGCCGGTGGCCGGCAGCGACCCCTCGGTGGACGGGCCCACCGGGTCGGGGTTGGTGGCGATGAACCGGGCGCCGCCCTCGATCAGCCGGATGGCCCGGGTGATCTGCGTGAAGCTGTAGGTGCGGGTCTCACCGAGCACCACGTAGTCGGGGTTGATGTCGGTCAGGACGTACCCCGCCTCGTGCAGGGCGGTGGTCAGCCCTGCCTCCCCTATCACGTAGGCGGAGCCGCCGGGCCGCTGCAGGGTGAGGAACTGGGCCGTGGCGAGCGCCGACGTCCAGATCGCCTCCGGCGGGATGTCCAGCCCCGCCGCGCGCAGCCGTACGGCCAGGTCCCGCTGCGTGTAGATGGAGTTGTTGGTCAGGACCATGAACCGCTTGCCGGAATCGCGCAGGCGCCGGATGAACTCGTCGGCTCCGGGCACCGGCTGCCCCTCGTGGACGAGCACCCCGTCCATGTCCGACAGCCAGCACTCGATCGGCTTGCGCATCTCCACCGTTCCCTCATCTTCCATGACATCGGGCTTCGAACAGTCCAATGGGACAAGGATGGCAGGAGAGGTGCGAGCGGCTCGCGGGAGGTCGGGACGCGGCGCGACCCGCACGCCGGGACCGGGCCCCGAGGGCCGGGAGCAACGAGGAAACCAGGGAACACAGGGTGCGGCGGGACGGGGCGCCGACCAGGGCCCGACGACCGGGAGACGGGCAGGTCAGGGCGCGAGAGCCTCCAGTGCCGCCTCGGCGCGGCGCATCGACTCCACCGGGTCGGCGTCCGGCGAGCCGATCTCCGGGTCGAAGTTGAGGTCGTGGAAGACGTCGGTGACGCCCTTGGCCTCCAGGCGGGCCACGTCCCGCCGGATCTCCTCGAACGAGCCGGTCATCGGAGTCCTCTCCGCCTCGCCGGACGGCCGTACCCGGGTGACGCATCGTGTGACGAACCGCAGAGCCTCGGGGTCGCGTCCGTTCTCCCGTGCCGCCTCCTTTACAATGTAGATTTTTTGATCGATGTCGTCGAGGTCCTCCCGGCTCGCGCTGATCCAGCCGTCCGCCAGCCGCCCCGCGCGGCGCAGCGCCGGCTCCGCGCCCCCGCCCAGCAGGATCGGCGGCGGGGTGAGCGGCTTCGGGTCCTGGTGCACGGGCGGCAGCTCGTAGAACTCCCCCCGGTGCTCGACGACGTCCTCCGCCCAGAGCCTGCGCAGCAGGTACAGGAACTCCTCCCCCCGCCGGCCGCGCAGCTCGAACGGCACGCCGGAGGCGACGAACTCCTCCCGCAGCCATCCCAGCCCGAGCCCCACGTCCAGCCGCCCGCCCGACACCGCCTGCAGGGTGGCGAGCTGCTTGGCCATCAGCGCGGGCGAGGCGAACGGCATGTTCAGCACCGCCGCCCCCAGCCGGATCCGGGAGGTCACCCCGGCGAGATAGGCCAGCGTGACCACCGGGTCGTGCACGCTGCGGTACACCGGGCCCATCGGGTGCCCCCGCGGATACAGCAGCCGCTGGAAGGTCCACACCTCGTGGTAGCCGAGCTCCTCGGCCCTGCGGGCGACCCGCGTCATGTTGCCCGGCGTCGCCCAGGACCCCGAGACCGGCACCGCGAATCCGATCCTCATGCACCGCACTGTATGCCGCGCGGCACGTCACGGCGCGGCTCCGGCTCGGCGTGCCCGGCATCCGGCACGACGCCCTCCTGGCTCCGGTACGACGCGCCCTCGGGCTCCGGTGAGGCGCGCTCCCGGCTCCGGCTCGACGGGGCCCGGACCGCGCACCGGGCTCTCCGGCTCCGGTGCGGCGGGACCGGTGACCGGTGGTTCACTTGGCGGGTGAACGACAGCGACGATCTCATCGACGACCTCCGGCGGCTGGCCGAGCGGCACGGCGACGGCCCCGCCGAGGTCGTCCCGACCCGGCCGGACGTGGTGATCGTCCGGGCCGGGTCCATCGTGGTCAAGGCGCACGGTCCCGGCACGCGGCGGGAGCCGCTGGAGCTGCGGGTGCGGGCGGCGGCCCACCCCGCGCTGCGCGGGATCGTGCTCGGGCCGGTGACCGAGGAGGTCACCGCCGTCCACGGCAGGCTCGTCACCGTGTGGCCCGCGGGCACCCCGGTGGACCCGGGCGACCCGGACGCGGCCCCGTGGACGGCGGCGGCGCGGCTGCTGGCCCGGCTGCACGCCGTACCGGCGCGGGCGCTGCCCCCGCTGCCCCCGGCGGGCGGACCGGCCCGGGTCGCGGCGACGGTCGCCCGGCTGGAGGGCCGCTCCCCCGCCGCGGACCTGGTGCGCCGCACCCTGGCCTGTCTGCCCCTGCCCGGCCCTCCCGGCGTCTCCCCGGCCTCCCCGGCCGCCCCTCGGATCGCCCCCGGAGACCTCCCCGCTCCCGCCGCGGAGCTGCCCGGCCCCCGCGTCCCCCTCGACTCCACCGGCGCTCCCGGCCTCCCCGGCACTCCCCGCGCCGCCGGCCTCCCGGGCCGGTCCGGTGCGGCCGGTGCGGCCGGTGTCGCGGGCTCGCTCGCCCACGGCGACTGGCACATGGGCCAGCTCGTCCGCACCGGAGGCGAGTGGATCCTCATCGACGTCGACGACATGGGGACCGGCGACCCGGCCTGGGACCTGGCGCGGCCCGCGGCGTGGTTCGCGGCCGGGCTGCTGGAGCCGTCCGTCTGGCACGGCTTCCTGGCCGCCTACCGGGCGGCCGGGGGACGCGCCGCCGGAGCCGGGGGCGACGACCCGTGGCCGTGGCTCGACCTGCCCGCCCAGGCGATGACCGTGCAGCTCGCGGCGGCCGCGGTCGACAAGGCCGATCGGGCGGGCCGGCCGCTGGACGAGGTCGAGCACGCCCTCCTCGACACGTGCGAGAAGATTGCCAGGGCCAGAAACGCCTGCCACGGCGCATCCGCGCAGTAGGTTGTGGATACTCCAAGGAAACGCGAACAACAAGGAGATCAGCCAGATGCAGTGCCCGAAGTGCCGGGGCCTGATGCGCACCTACGAGCGCAACGGCGTCCACATCGACCAGTGCGAGAGCTGTCGAGGGATCTTCCTTGACTACGGCGAGCTGGAGACCCTCACCCGCGTCGAGAGCCAGTGGTCCCAGCAGCACCACTCCGCGCCGCCGCCTCCCCCGCCGCCGCCGCACGGCGCCCCGGGCTGGGGCGCGCCGCACCACGGTCACTACGGCCACCACCGCCAGCGCAGCTGGGTGGGCATGCTCTTCTCGACCTGACCGGCCGCGGACGGCACCGGGCCGGGGCCCGTCACGGGCCCCGGCCCGCTCGTCCCCGGCCGCCGCGCCCGCCCTCCCCGATCCGGCGAGGGCGGGCGCGCCCCGGAAGGACGAGCGCGTCCCCCGTCGCCCCGGGGGCGCTCAGGCCGGTCAGGCCGATCAGGCCGGGAACTCACCGGGCTTGACCTTCCGGGAGCGGGCGTTGCCCCCGACGACGGGGTTCAGGGTGAGGGTCCAGTTCTTCCAGCTGATCTGGGTGGCGGTGTAGGTGGTCCGGAACCGCAGCGCCTTGTCGAACCGCTCGAAGGCGCACGACCTGGTGAAGGTCCGGGCCCGGGAGTCCCAGTCGTCGCCGAGCGTGTAGTAGACCTTGTAGCCGCCGTCCCGCACGCCGCGGACCTTGAACTTCGACTTCTTGCGCACGTAGACGGTGACGGCCTTCTTCTTCCCCCGCACCAGGACGACGACGGCGTCCTGACGGTTGCCGTTGCGCAGCTCCAGGTAGCCGCGCCCGGTGCGGCTCTCGGACCGGATGTAGCGGCCGTTGGGCAGGCGGCGGGTGCGCTGCGCGGCGGCCTTGACCGGCACGACGTCGGCGGGGTACCCGCTCAGCGAGCGCGCGGCCTCGCGCACCGCCGGCAGCTCGTCCTCGCGCTCCATCCTGGTCAGCACGGCCGGGCCGGTGCAGACCTCCTGGTTCTGCGCCTCCTGACGCGCGGTGTCGAAGGCGGCGGCGAACCGGCGCAGCGCCGTCAGGTAGGCGTCGTGCCCGGCCCTGACCTCGGCGGGCGGCGTCAGCTCAGCCAGCCGGGTCACCGCGTCGTTCACCGTGGTCGAGGCCCGCTCCAGCCGCCCGTCGAGGCTCTTCGGCCCGTCGGCCGCGGCGAGTTTCCGCAGCGCGTCGCGCACCGGGCCGCGCGCCTTGTCCAGCTCGCTCCGGTACGCGTCGGCGGTCAGCGCGACGGGGGCCGGCGTTCCGGGAGAGGAGGCCGTCCCGCCGGTCGCGGGCGGGCCGGCGGCGGGCTCGCGCTCGCCGGCGGTGCAGGCGCACAGGGCCAGGGCAGTGATCACGACGCAGGAGAGCAGCCGGGGGGTGGTCACCTGTCCCACTATCGCCTGCTAGATCATCGCACGTCAATGGCGGCGTCCCCGGCCGCGTCCGGCCACAGCCGCCGGACGGCCAGCCCCGCCGCCATGCCGGTGGCCGCCCCGGCGAGCACGTCGCCCGGGTAGTGGACGCCGGTGTAGACGCGGGAGAAGCAGACCCCCGCGGCCAGCGCGCAGATCGGGACCGCGACCGCCGCGGGCGCCTCCAGAGCCACGGCGGTGGCGAACGCGGCGGCGGAGGCGGAGTGGCCGGAGGGGAACGAGGTCGACACCGGCATGCGGATCAGCCGCTCCAGCGGCAGCCCCTCGGCCGAGGGGCGGGTGCGGCCGAAGATCTGTTTGCCCACCAGGTTCACCAGCGGGCTGGCCAGGCTGATCGCGAGCAGGCCGCGCGTCGCGGCGCGGCGCAGCGGCCGGCGCCCGGTGGCCGTCAGCGCCCCGGCCAGTCCGGCCCACAGCAGCGAGTTGTCGGCGGCGCGGGACAGCGCGGGCACGAAACGCTCCAGGCCGGGCAGGTGCGCCCCCGCGACCGCGGCGAAGAGCCTCCTGTCCAGCCGGCTCAGCCATGGCCTGACCCTCATGCCCCTCATGCGCACCACCTTCCCGTACGGCCTCTCGCCTTCCCGCGCGGCCCCTCGCCTTCCCACGTTGCCGGCCGTATCACCGTCCTCCCGCACCGTTTCCCGTACGGCCGGCCGTCGGCTTCCCGTACGGCCGTCAGCCGACGGCGATCCGGAAGAGGGCGTCGCCCGAGGCGCGCCTGCTCACGTCGTCCGGGGGCGTCCGGCCGTCCGGGCAGCGGCGGCAGTTGGAGATCGTGACGGTGGTCGTGCCCGGCCGTTTGGCGTTGAAGACGAAGTAGCGGGCCGGACCCGCGGCGCCGGAGGCGGGGCCGGACTCCTCGCTGATGAAGGAGGCCACCGCGACGTCGGGCAGGTCGCCCATCTCCCAGTCGTCACCGGCCGGCCGGTCGTCGTCCACCGCCAGCGCGAAGCGCGCGCCCGGGGCGACCCGGACGTCCACGGTCCTGCCGACGCTCCCGTGGAAGACCGTGCCGACGTCCTTGACGGCGCTCCCGGAGCCGCAGCCCCCGGCCAGCGCCACCAGCAGCAGGGCGGCCAGCCCCGTTCGGTACATCACCCGGCTCAGCGTAGCGAGCCTGCGGGGGTGTCGTCCCGGAGGGCACCGCCGTACGGCCCGGCGTCCGGAGGGTCCCCGCCCCGGCGGACGGCGCCGGGGCGGGGGTGAGCCGGGACGGGAGTGAGCCGGGGGCCGGGAGCCGCCGGCCGGGCGGTCAGCCGCCGGCGAGGCGGGAGCGGTAGACGCGCCGGGCGCGCTCGTAGAGGGCCAGGTGGTCGTCGAGCTGCCCCGGGCGGTCGAAGACCCCGAGGTCGCGGACCATCGCCTCCAGGCCGTCCAGCCAGTCCAGGCACCAGCGGACGTCCTCGGGCCTGGCCACGTGGCGGCCCGCCACGTCGAGGTAGACCGGGCTGGTGTGGGCGTACACGCCCTCGCCGGTCAGCGAGCGCTCGTGCGGGCCTCCGACGGCCACCGCGACGACGTAGGTGGGGTCGCCGGCGACCAGCTCCGCGGTCAGCTCGCCGGGCGGTCCCTCGGCCAGGACGCCGTCGGCGGTACGGATCTCCAGCCGCTCCACCTCGGGGCCGATCGAGCGCACGACGATCGGGATCCGGTCGCCGGGTGAGAGGTCCAGGGTGTCGCCGGGGCCCCGGCCGCCGGCCGACAGCTCCAGCCAGGGGCCGGTGGTGCCGAAGGTCCGGCCCCGCCGTACGGCCTCGGCGAACGAGGCCGCGGTGAGCGGCCCGTCCACCCGTGCGTAGACGCGGGCCCAGCCGGGCGGGTTGGACTGGTTGCCCCGCCGGGCGAAGGAGATCATCGCGTCGGTGCCCGCGGTGACCGCGAGCCGGTTGCCCGCGCCGATCAGCCGCCGGTAGATCGCGGCGGGCCCGGTGATCGTGGTCTGGCTGAGCACGTCGAGGCTGTCGACCAGACCGAGGGCGGCGTCGGCGACGATCTCCCGGGCGGTGCAGTTGCGGCCCGAGGCCAGGCCCGCCTCGGGGCCGTCGGCGTCGGTGACCGCGGCGTGGAAGGGGTGGCTGTAGCCCAGCAGCGCGCCGAGCCGGCGCAGCTCCTCGCAGCCGGCTGCGTTGGGCGGCCAGTCCGCGTCGCCGGCGAAGCCGGTGTGGAACCGTTCCGGCGGGGCCGAGACGCCGAAGGCGTACAGGTGGCCGAGCAGGTCGTTGCGGTACTCGACGCCGATCCTGGCCAGGTGGGTGGCGTCCGACCACGGCAGGTCCTGTCCCGCCCAGTGCCCCAGCGCCTCGGAGTCGTAGACGCGCGGGGTGGAGACGTTCCCGGCGACCAGGTTGAGCACGTGCAGGTCCTCGCCGTGCTGGATGGCGGCGGCGTGCTCGGGCAGGCCGACCATGTCCCCGGCCCAGTTGAGGTGGACGTGCATGTCGCCGCCGTACCAGCCGCGCGCGGCGGCGTCGTAGAGCCGCTCGGGGGTCAGCTCGACCAGGGTCTCCTCGCCGGCCGCCGGGGTGATCTCCACCTGGGCGGCGCCGTACTCCATGCCCCGGGTCACCCGCACGGTCAGGGGTTCGGCGGGGACGTCCAGCACGACGTCGTCGCCGTGGAAGTAGGGCAGCACGTGGTAGTCGCGGCGGGCGGGGACGCCCTCGGGGTACCAGCCCTGCTCGTGCCCGCCGTGGACGCTCCACCGGCAGGGGAACCCGGCGCGCAGCCGCAGGCGGGCGGCGGCGGCCGGGCGGGTCAGCGCGGAGAGGTCCACGCGGCGGCCGTCGGCGACGACCTCGCTCGCGCTGGTGATCCCGACCAGCCGGGCCCCGCGCGGGGCGATCTCGCAGGTCTCGCCGTCCACCGTGACGGTGGTCCTCTCGTCGCGGGCGGAGTCGAGCAGCAGGGTCGTGCGCAGCGGCCGGTCGTCCAGCACGGCCTGCGGTAGCGCCTCCAGGGTGTGGCCGCCGGGGGTGAGGCGGAGCGCGGCGAGGTTGTCGCGGACCCGGCCGTCCAGGACGCCGCGCACGATCTCGTCCATGTCGAGCCGGACCAGGCGGGTGCGCCGCTCCTGGGGGGACAGCTCCGGGTGGCGGGCGGCGACCATGGCGTGGCAGACGTCCCAGAAGGTGTCGGTGCCCATGAGGTAGGCGTCGGTCGCCATGGACTTGACGTAGAAGATGGGGTTCTCACCCCAGGTGACGCCGTGCTCGGCCAGCAGCCGGCGGTACTCCTCGGTGGCCCGGGCGACGGCGGGCGGCAGGAGTGGGTCGTGACACATCGTTTCTCCCCGTGAGAAGGCGCCTGACGATCGCCGTCATCGTGGCACCCGGACACGGACCGCCACGGCCCCGTCACACTCATTGGGAGGATTTATCACTACTTAGAGGGAAAGAAGCCAACCCATAACGGCCGATCCTCCTCCGGTTCCGGCGGCCCCGGCCAGGGGTGGCCGGCGCCGCGCGGTCCTGGGGGGCCGCGCGGCCGGGAGCCCGGCTCAGCGGCTGCTCGGCGCCGGGCCCAGACGCATCCGCATCGCGTGCTCCACCAGCGTGATCAGGACCTCCTTGCCGGACTCCCGGCGGCGGGCGTCGCACATCACGATGGGGATGTCCTCGTGGAGGGTCAGGCCGAGCCGTACCTCGTCGAGGTCGTAGCGGCGGGCGCCGTCGAAGCAGTTGACCGCGACGATGAAGGGCGTCTCGCGCCGCTCGAAGTAGTCGAGGGAGGGGAAGCAGTCGGCCAGCCTGCGGGTGTCGGCGAGCACGACCGCGCCCAGCGCGCCGAGGGCCAGCTCGTCCCACAGGAACCAGAAGCGCTCCTGGCCGGGCGTGCCGAACAGGTACAGCCGGTAGTCGTCGCCGATGGTGATGCGGCCGAAGTCCATCGCGACCGTGGTCGTCTTCTTGCCCTCCACCCCCGACAGGTCGTCGATCCCGATGCCCTGGTGGGTCAGGGTCTCCTCGGTACGCAGCGGCTCGATCTCCGACACCGACCCGACCAGGGTCGTCTTGCCGGCTCCGAAGCCTCCGGCGACCAGGATCTTGATCGCCTTGGGCAGCGTGACGCGCCCCGCTTCGCGGTCAGAGCGCACGGAGGCCATCCAGCACCGCCTTGTAGAGCTTCTCGTCGTGCATGTCCGTCTCCGAGTGAGGTTCTTGCGTGGCGATGAGTCCCTGGTCGAGCAGGTCGCTGAGCAGGACGCGGACCGTGCCCGCCGGGAGGTTGATGTGCGCGGCGATCTCCGCCACCGACTGGGGCCGGTGACAGAAGCGCACGATGGCCTGGCACTCCGGATCGAGACCGCCCGCCCCCGCGTGGGCGGGGCCCACGGCCACCGCCAGGGTGATCAGGTCGAACCGGCCACGGGTGGGCTCGGTCCTGCCGCGGGTGAGGACGTAGGGCCGGACGATCGCGCCGGCGTCATCCCCCACCCACTGCGTGTCGGGATGCTCGTCGGAGGCGGGCATCACGAACCGTCGTCCCCGGCGAGGTCGGAGCGCGCGGGTGAGGTGAGGTACTGGCCGACGCGGGTGACGAGCATGGCCATCTCGTAGGCCACCAGGCCGACGTCGGCCTGGTGGGCGCAGAGCACCGCCAGGCAGGCCCCCTGCCCGGCCGCGGTCACGATCAGGTACGCCGACCGCATCTCGATGATGGTCTGGCGCACCGCGCCGCCCTCGACGCGGTCGCTGACCCCCCGGCCCAGGCTCTGGATCGCCGACCCCACCGCGGCCAGATGCTCGGCGTCGGCCCGGTCGAACCCCCGCGAGGCTGCCAGCAGCAGGCCGTCGGTGGAGAAGACGATGCCGTGCTCGGCCTCCTCCACCCTCGCGACCAGGTCGTCCAGCAACCAGGCCAGGTCGGTGAAAGATCCTGTTCCCTGCACCACTCGTTGTCCTCTTTCTGCTTAATTCTGCTGAAAGGGCGGTAAATCACCCGCCGCGGCGGCCCCCGACGCCGACGCGGATCGGAGTCGTCACGGAACCGTCATCGGTCTCGTTCCCGCGACGGGCCGCCGGCCGGATCGTCCTCTTCGGAGAGCAGCTGGGCGGCCTCGGACCGGCCCCGGCGCGTGCCGGCCTGGAAGGAGGCCATGGCCGCGCGGATCGCGTCCGGCGAGGGCTCGCCCTCGCCGGGCTCGGCCGGCTCCGCGGGCTCGGCGGACCACTGGCGCTCCTCCTGGAGGGGGGCCGCGAGGTTGGTCTGCGGGACGCGGCGCGGCAGGCCGCCGGGCGTGTGGCTGGTGTCGGGCGGCGGCAGGAGCGGCGGCGCCGCGGGCGTGGCGGGCGCGGCGGCGGCCGTACGGCGCGCCGCCGATCCGCCGGCTCCGCCGTCCATGTCATCCTCGACGCCGGCCGGAGCGGCCGGGGTTGCCGGGGCGGCTCCGACGGCCCCGACGGCCCGGCGCACGGCCTCCCGGGCGGGGCTCTCCCGGAAGGCGGGGCCCGGCGCGGAGGAGGGGTCGGGCACGGAGGAGGGATCCGCCAGGGACGGCCCGGCGGGGAGTCCCGCCCGCGGGGCGGCGGAGAAGACCGCCTCGGGCACCCGTACGGCGTTCTCCATCGTGACGTCGGCGGGGATACCGGCGTCCCCGGGCCTGTCCCGCCCGCCGTTCCCGCCTTCTCCGCCCTCGCTCACCAGCTCCTGGGGGATCAGGACGACGACCGTCGTGCCGCCGTACGGCGAGGTCTTGAACGCCACCCGGATCTCGTGCCGCTCGGCCAGCCGGCTGACCACGTACAGGCCCAGGCGGGCGTTGCCGGCGAGCTTGAGCTCGGGGGGGTTGGCGATCCGCTCGTTGGCGGCGGCGATGTCCTCCGTGCTCATGCCCAGGCCCCGGTCCTCGATCTCCAGGGCGTAGCCGTGGGCCACGACGCCCCCGCTGACCTGCACGGTCGTGTAGGGCGGGGAGAAGGACGCGGCGTTCTCGACGAGCTCGGCCACCAGGTGGATGACGTCGCCGACCGCGCGCCCCTCCAGTTCGGCGTCGCCCAGGGGCAGCACGTCCACCCGGGTGTAGTCCTCGATCTCGGCCAGCGCGCCGCGGACCACGTCGATCATCGGGACCGAGTCGCGCCAGGCGCGGCCGGGTGAGGCGCCCGCCAGCACCAGGAGGTTCTCGGCGTAGCGCCGCATGCGGGTCGCCAGGTGGTCGAGCCGGAACAGGTCCCGCAGCTCCTGCGGGTCGTTCTCCCGGCGTTCCATGACGTCCAGCACGCTGAGCTGGCGGTGGACCAGCGACTGGGTACGGCGGGCGAGGTTGCGCAGGATGTCGGCGATGTCGCGGCGGAGCTGGGCCTGCTCGGCGGCGACCTTGATGGCGGTGCGCTGCACGGCGTTGAACGCCTGGCCCACCTGGCCGATCTGGTCGCTGCCGAACTCCAGCTCGGGGGCCTCGGCCGCGACGTCGACCTCCTCGCCGTGGCCGATCCGCTCGACGACCGAGGGAAGCCGTTCGTCGGCGAGCTCCCGGGCCGCGTCGCGCAGCTTCTCCAGCTGCCGGATCAGGGCGCGGGCGGTGGTGATGGACAGCACGATCGAGGCGATGACGGCGAGCAGGCCGAGTCCTCCGGCCAGGACCAGCCGGACGATGACGCCGGTGGCGACCGGTCCGGACCGCTCGACCACGCCGGCGCCCGAGGCGAGCACGACCTCGGCCAGCCGGGAGTGCGCCGGCTGGGCGACCGCGCTCCACTGCTGGGCGTCGATCAGCCCGGAGGACACCGCCTGGTCGTTGCCGATCAGCAGGGTCTCCAGGGAGCGCAGCCGGGTGAACTGCTGCCCTTCGGACAGCCGCCGGTAGGCGTCCTGGTCGGAGGCGGGCAGCTCGTCCATCGACTGGGTGACCAGAAGCTGCCGGTTGCCGACGAGCTGGGTGAGCTGGACGCGCTCGGCGCCGGTGAGCCGGCCCGCCGTCAGGGCGCCGGCCACCAGGGCGTCCTCCTGGGCCAGGAGGTCGCGGGCCCGGTTCATCCTGATCAGTGCCCGGGTGTCTCCGGCGATCTCCTCGTCGTCCAGCGTCGCCATGGAGTCGTAGACGCGGAAGACCGCGTCGACGGCGCCGGTGAACATGGCGACCGCGTGGGCGCGGTCCATCTGCCCGTCGTCGATCGCCCCGCGCGCGGCGGTCAGGTCGTCGAGCAGCCGGCGGACCTCGCCGATGTGCCTGCCGAGCGTGTCGCTTCCCAGCAGCTCCACGGCGCGGCCGGAGGTGAGCGTGCGGAAGTTCGCGGCGGCGTCGTCGGTGCGCCCGCGCTGGGCGGCCAGCGCCTGCTGCCGCTGGCGCGGCCCGCCGGCCCTGCCCAGGGTGACCGCGGTGAGGCGGCGCTCGGCCTGGAGGGCGACGATGAGCTGCTCGCCGGGGTCGGCCACCTCGGTGCTGAGCGTGGCAACGCCCAGCATGTTGACGCCGTCCCGGACGGTCACCCACGCGGTGAACGCCCAGAGTGCGACAAGTGATACCAGCAGCGCCGTCACCTTGGTCCGCAGGCGTGGATCACGCACGCGCATAGCATCAACCCCGGAAAAAAGCAGAAAAATGGCTGTTTCGTCGCGGACCGATCAGCACATATACGTCGCCGTCGCCGCTTTGCAGGGATAAGTGCTACATCCCCAATGCACCCGCCAAACCCTAGCAATATCCCCAAATACCCTCAAGGCGAGGCATGAGCAAAAATGCCCGTCTGTCCTTTTCGAGAGGTTCACCAGTGGTTTTTCCGGTGCTCACTCCGGCATGGCCCCCGACTCCCTCCCGGAGAGGTGGAGCGCTCCCAGGACGGCCGCCCGCACGATGGCGACCGGCAGGTAGAGGTCCTTGTCGACCCAGAGCGGCGGCGGCCGGTGATCCCGGGCGGCCAGCAGCGCCTCGCGGCCGCGCCGTACCGCGTCCCGCTCCCGCCGTGCCGCGGCCGGCTCCCGCCCGCGGGCGGCGCCGGTCAGCAGCAGGGTCTGCAGCGCGTAGGCGGTCTCCTCGGCGGTGCCCTCCCAGCGGCCCCAGGAGCCGTCCGGGCGCTGGGTGGCGAGCACCCACTCCGCGGCCCGGCCGACCGCCTCCCGCGACTCCGGGCCGCCGAACTCGGCCAGGGCGATCGCGCAGCAGGCCGTGGCGTAGTACGGCGAGACGTGCCAGCGGTCCGTCCACCTCCCCTCGCCGTCCTGGCGGTCGCGCAGCCAGGAGACGAGCTTGGCGACGACGGCCGCGTGCCGGGGCTCGCCGCCGCGGCGGCGCACGTACTCGCCGAAGGCGTCGAGCACGTGGGCGTTGGTCGTCGGGGACATCCCCTCCTCGCCGCGCCAGGTGCAGAAGTGGGTGTCCAGCTCGAACGGCCACAGCCCCTCGGGCTCGCACGGCTCGCCGAGCAGCGCCAGCGCGTGCAGCGCCACGGAGGTGGTGTCGGCGTCGGCCGGCAGCCCCGGCCCGGTGGCGATCCCGTCCGGTCCCAGCCTCTCGCGCAGGCTCGCCGCCAGCTCCGGCGGCGCCTCCACGGGGAGGCCGGCGCGCAGCAGCCAGCTCAGCGTCCAGCCGCGCTCGAACACGGTGATGGGGAGGGCGCACGGCACCGGCCCGCCGGAGACCGACACCACCTCCTCCAGGTACCGCCGCACCGGGGCCGCCGCGCCGGGCGGGCGCGCGCCGTTCCCGGGGCCGCCCGCCGGGGCGTCCCCTTCCGGCCCGGCGCCCGGCGGGGCCGCGGCCAGCCAGGCGGCGCTCGCCGCGGGCGACGCGCCCACGGCCGCCATGCCCGCGGTCATCGGCGTCGGGGCGATCCCCTGCGCGGCCGCCCCTTCCGGGCCCGCCGCCTCCAACGCGTGGACCAGCTTCTGCGGAACGGCCGCGCCGGAGGCCATCCACCGCCTGACCGCGGCCAGCTTGGCGCCGTCCGCGCCCGGGAACGGCCCCGGCGCCGGGCCGAGGCGGCCGGCGGTGTCCGGGTCCTCCGCGTCGAGGTGGCCGCCGATCAGGGAGAGCAGGCAGGGCACGATGAGCTCGATCGCCGGCATGTCCGGCAGCGGTTCCTTCCGGCCCGGGGCCGCCTGGGACCGCACCAGCGCGAGGCCCCGGGCGGCGGCCTTGGCCAGCAGGTCGCGGTCGGCGGAGGACTCCCGGCGGCGCTCGGCCAGCAGCGCCTCGACCGCGCTGAGGGTGGGGACGAGGCCGTGGTGGCCCGGAGGGCCCCAGCCGCCGTCCCCCCGCTGGGTGGCGATCAGGAAGTCGATCCGCCCGGCGTGCCCGGACAGCCACGGCGCCAGGCTCACCACCCGGCCGGTCTCGTACGGCGAGGGCGACACCTGGCCCCAGGGCTCGGCCAGCAGGCCGGCCACCAGCTCCCGCGCCGCGGCGGGCAGGTCGCCGGGGGCGTGGGGCCGGCCGGGCGTCTCCGGGGCGGGCCGGCCGGCGGCGCTCACGGCGCTCACGGCGCTCACGGCGCTCACGGCATTCACGGCGCTCACGGCATTCACGGCGCTCACGGCGCCCGTAGTGCTCACGACGCCGGTCACAGCGTCCCCCAGTAGTCGCCGACCCGGTAGAACCCGGCGCAGAAGTCCATCTGACGCTCCATGTAGCGGGCCAGCTCAGGGTGGGCGTCCAGCGCGGCCAGGAGCTCCCTGGCGTCGGCGGCGAGTTCGGCGGTCCGCCGTTCGATCCCGGCGCGGCCGCCGCCGAGCGGGATCGCGTTGAGGTCGCCCCAGGCGACGTCCCGCTCGTAGGTGCCGAGGTCGTTGAGGAGGCGGATGACCCGCTGCACGGCCCGGCTCGCCTCGCGCAGCGGCTCGGCGTCCGCCACCGCCCCGCCGTCCGCGACGTGGATCCAGTGGGCGGCGAAGACGAAGGAGAAACCGAGGTTGTCGGCGTTGGCGAGATACTCCTCCAGCGTGGGCCGGGCCTTCTCGCTCTTCCAGCGCCACTCGGTGAGCATGCCGTCCAGCATCCGCCGCAGTTCGTCGCGCCAGACCGGCCCGAGCACGCCGTACGCGGGCGAGGCGGACAGCTCGGCGCGGATGTCCGCCAGCATGCGGGTCAGGTCGTCGCCGGGGATGGGCGGGGCGCCCGCGGCCACGTCCGCGCAGCGCCGGGCGATGCCCTCGACCTCCTCCCGGGAGTCGGCGACGTAGTCGACGAGCCAGTCCAGGCCGAAGGCCCACAGGGTGACCTTGTTGGCCATCCGCAGCCGGTCGGCGTCGAGCCACGGCCCGCTGAAGGCCATCGCCAGGGAGAGCGTGCTGTACAGGGCGGCGTCGAACGGCTTGGCGGAGAACAGTTCCGGGTAGGCCGCCGCCCACCCGCGCATGTCCCGCTGGGCGCGGCCGGCCCCGGCGCAGATCGCCCCGCACTCCGCGGCCGGCGGCCAGGCGTCCCGGGCGGGCGCGGCCGTCATCGCCCGGCCCCGACCCGGTCGCGTCCGGCGAAGGACACCTTCAGCATGACCTTCTGCTTCGGGCGCAGCGAGGCCGCCCAGCCCATGGGGTACGGCCCCGGGGTGGGCACCGACACGCGGTACCGGCTGAGGATGGAGGCGACCACGAGCGGCGCCTCGACGTAGAACAGGTGCTCGCCCAGGCACTTGTGCGGCCCGCCGCCGAAGGGGAAGTAGGAGTACCTGTGCCTGCGCTCCCCCTCGGCGGGCGCGAACCGCTCGGGGTCGAACTCGTCCGGGCGCTCCCAGAACGCGTCCAGCCGCTGCGTGGCGTAGGGGGAGATGAACACCGTCGAGCCGCGCCGGATCCGCACGCCGCCGATCTCCGCGTCCTCCATGACCTGCCGCGGCAGCAGCCAGCCCGCCGGGTACATGCGCAGGGTCTCCAGCAGCGCCATCCGGGTGTAGGTGAGCCGCGGGAGGTGCTCGGGCAGGGCCGGGCCGCCGCCGACCACCTCGTCGATCTCGGCCTGGAGCCGGGCCTCGACCTCCGGGTGCTCCTTCAGCAGCAGCCACAGCCAGGTGATGACCATCGCGGTGGTCTCCGAGGAGGCGGCGTAGACGCTGACCAGGGCGTCGCGGATCTGCTTGGCGGTGAGCGGGTCGCCGTTGTCGTCGGTGGCGCGGCAGAGCATCGAGATGACGTCGGTGCTGTCGTCCGGGTGCTCCATGGCACGGCGCACGATCGGGTACACGACGTCGTCGATCCGCTGGACGGCCCTCTCCAGGGCCCGGTCGCGGGGCACCCGGATCGTGTAGGGCATGAACGGCATGAGGAACCGGTAGACGAGCGAGTTGGCGACCGTGTCGAAGGCGGGGATGATGTCCTCCCCGTCCTTTCGGTCCAGCTTGTCGCCGAACAGCACCCGGTTGACGATGTAGGTGAGGATGGTGGACATCTCTGTGGCGGCGTCGAAGCTCTGCCCGGACCGGGCGAGGTCGTCCCACTCCTCGATGCGGCCGGCGACGCGCCGGGAGACCTCCTCGGTGATCGTGGCGATGTACCGGGTGGTGAACATCGGCTGCAGGATCTTCCGGCTGACGTGCCACTGCTCGCCGTCGCCCATGATGCTGTGCCCGAAGAGCCGGTCCAGGGGACGCCAGAACATCCCCACCCGCTGGTAGTTCGTCCACTCCAGGCGCATCACCTGCTGGACGTGGTCGGGGTGGGAGACCAGGTAGGGCCGGAACGGTCCCAGCCCCAGCCGGACGACCTCCCCGCCCGACCGGCGGGCGAGGTCCGCCAGGGCGACCGCGGGGTCGCGGAGCAGGACCGGAAGGGCCCGGTGCATCGGAACGGACCTCGCCCGTCGAGCGGATGAAACGGCCACATCTGTCGGCATCGCCAAGGTCTCCCCACCCGCGCCCCGAATCCGCGCAGCACGAGACCGCCCATGGCGGTGCGAGCCGTACGGGATCCGGGAGCGGGGTCCGGCCACCTCGCCACGGCCGGTTCCCGCGCGGAAGGAACAGGTCAGGACCTGCCGGAGGGCAGCCCTCGCGCGACCTTCCCGCGCACCGTCATGCGCTTTCCGTCCTTGCGGTATTCACTGAGCGCACTATTACGACATTTGCAACTCTTGGCGCGAAACATTACATGATCCACTACTTGTGATCAAGTGGTGGTAAAACCATAAACTGCATCAGTACCGACAACTCCGGGCATTGGCCCCGAATTAACAAGACGGAAACCCCTATATGTCAACTTTCGCCTTGACATTCCACCACATCCAGTGGTCATCTGAGGTCCGGCCCGGACGGTGCCGCCGCCGGGCGTGACCGGCCGGCCGTCGCGGCGGGCCCCCGGCCCGCGGGTCCCCGGCCCATCGGCTCACAGGCCCGGTCCGCGGGGTCCGCTCACTCGCGGAAGGCCGCCAGGATCCGGTCGGCGGCCAGGGACGGCGTCAGCGTCCCGGCCCGCACGTCCCGCTCGATCTCGGCGGTGATCCCGGCCACCCGCGGATGCCCGTGCAGCGCCGCCAGCAGCCGGTCGGTCACCAGCGACCAGGTCCAGCGGACCTGCTGGCGCCGGCGGCGCTCCTCCAGCTCGCCCGAGGCGGCCAGCGCGTCCTGGTGGGCGACGACGTGCGCCCACAGCTCGTCCAGTCCGGCGCCCGACATCCCGCTGCAGGTCAGCACCGGCACCGTACGCTCCGAGCGCAGCAGCCGCAGTGCCCCGGCCAGCTCCCGGGCCGCCTTGCGGGCGTCGGCCTCCCCCGGCCCGTCGGCCTTGTTGACCGCGATCACGTCGGCGAGCTCCAGCACGCCCTTCTTGATGCCCTGGAGCTGGTCGCCCGTCCGCGCCAGGGCCAGCAGCAGGAAGGTGTCGACCATGTCGGCGACGGCGGTCTCGGACTGGCCCACGCCGACGGTCTCCACCAGCACGACGTCGTAGCCGGCGGCCTCCACCACGACCATCGCCTCCCGCGTCGCCCGCGTGACGCCGCCCAGGGTGCCGGAGGTCGGCGAGGGCCGGATGAAGGCGTCCGGGTCGGCGGCCAGGCGTGCCATCCTCGTCTTGTCGCCGAGGATGCTGCCGCCGGTCCTGGTGGACGACGGATCGACGGCGAGCACCGCCACCCGGTGCCCCTGACCGGTCAGCCGCACGCCGAGGGCGTCGATGAACGTCGACTTGCCCACCCCCGGCACGCCGGTCACGCCGACCCGGCGCGCCCGGCCGGCCGACGGGGTCAGCTCGGCCAGCAGCCGCTGCGCCAGCTCCCGGTGGTCGGGGCGGGAGGACTCCACCAGGGTGATCGCCCGTGCGATCCACGCCCGGGAGCCCTCCTTCACCCCGGCGGCGTAGTCGTCAAGCGTCCGCGCCATGGCCCAGCCGGGTGAGCAGGTCGGCGAGCAGCCCGCGGGCGGCGTCGGCGATCACGGTGCCGGGCGGGAAGATCGCCGAGGCCCCGGCGGCGCGCAGCGCGTCGAAGTCGCCCGGCGGGATCACCCCGCCGACCACGATCATGACGTCCTCGGCGCCGAGCCCGGCGAGCGCGTCGCGCAGGGCGGGCACCAGCGTCAGGTGCCCCGCCGCCAGCGAGGAGACCCCGACCACGTGCACGTCGGCCTCGACCGCCTGGCGGGCGACCTCCTCGGGCGTCTGGAACAGCGGGCCGACGTCCACGTCGAACCCGAGGTCGGCGAAGGCCGTGGCGATCACCTTCTGGCCCCGGTCGTGGCCGTCCTGGCCCATCTTGGCCACCAGGATCCGGGGGCGTCGCCCCTCCAGCCGCTCGAATCCGGCGCACAGGTCGCGGACCTCGTCCACGCCGGAACCCACCTCCTCCCGGTACACCCCGGAGATCGTGCGGACCTGGCCGGCGTGCCGGCCGAAGACCTTCTCCAGCGCCTCGGAGATCTCCCCGACGGTGGCCTTGGCGCGGGCCGCCTCCACCGACAGCGCGAGCAGGTTCGCGCCGCCCTCCGCGCCCTTCGTCAGTGCCGCCAGCGCCTCCTCCACCGCGCGCGGGTCGCGCTCGGCGCGCAGCCGGCGGAGCTTGTCGAGCTGCCGGGCCCGCACCGCGGTGTTGTCGACCTTGAGCACCTCGATGGGCTCGTCGGCGTCGGGCCGGTACTTGTTGACGCCGATGACCGGCTGCGCCCCGGTGTCGATGCGGGCCTGGGTGCGGGCGGCGGCCTCCTCGATGCGGAGCTTGGGCAGTCCCGCGTCGATCGCGGCGGCCATGCCCCCGGCCGCCTCCACCTCCTCGATGTGCCCCCACGCCCTGCGCGCCAGCTCGGCGGTGAGCCGCTCGACGTAGTAGGAGCCGCCCCACGGGTCGATCACCCGGCAGGTGCCCGACTCCTGCTGCAACAGCAGCTGGGTGTTGCGGGCGATCCGCGCGGAGAAGTCGCCCGGCAGCGCCAGCGCCTCGTCCAGCGCGTTGGTGTGCAGCGACTGGGTGTGCCCCTGGGTGGCGGCCATCGCCTCCACGCAGGTGCGCACCACGTTGTTGAAGACGTCCTGGGCGGTCAGCGACCAGCCGGAGGTCTGCGAGTGCGTCCGCAGCGACAGCGACTTGGGGTTCTCGGCCCCGAACCCCGACACCAGCCTCGCCCACAGCAGCCGGGCGGCCCGCAGCTTGGCGACCTCCATGAAGAAGTTCATGCCGATGCACCAGAAGAACGACAGGCGCGGCGCGAACGCGTCGACGTCCAGGCCCGCGCCGACGCCGGCCCGCAGGTACTCCAGGCCGTCGGCGAGGGTGTAGGCCAGCTCCAGGTCGCAGGTCGCCCCGGCCTCCTGGATGTGGTAGCCGGAGATCGAGATCGAGTTGAACTTCGGCATCCGCTCACTGGTGTAGGCGAAGATGTCGGAGATGATCCGCATCGACGGCCCAGGCGGGTAGATGTAGGTGTTGCGGACCATGAACTCCTTGAGGATGTCGTTCTGGATGGTCCCGGCCAGCTGTTCCGGCGCCACCCCCTGCTCCTCGGCGGCCACGATGTACAGCGCCAGCACCGGCAGCACCGCGCCGTTCATGGTCATCGACACGCTCATCCTCTCCAGCGGGATGCCGTCGAAGAGCTGCCGCATGTCGTAGATCGAGTCGATCGCCACCCCGGCCATGCCGACGTCGCCGGCCACCCGGGGGTGGTCGGAGTCGTAGCCCCGGTGGGTCGCCAGGTCGAAGGCGACCGACAGGCCCTTCTGCCCGGCGGCGAGGTTGCGCCGGTAGAAGGCGTTGGACTCCTCGGCGGTGGAGAAGCCGGCGTACTGCCGGATCGTCCACGGCTGGGTGGCGTACATCGTCGGGTACGGCCCGCGCAGGTACGGCGCCACGCCCGGGTAGGTCACCGGGAAGTCCAGCCCGTCGAGGTCGGCGGCGGTGTAGAGGGGCTTCACCCCGATCCCCTCGGGGGTCTCCCACACCGGCCCGCCCCCGCCGTTTCCGGAGGCACGCCGTACGGCCGGCCCGGCGGCGCTCCCACCGCCGTCCGGTGGAACCGAGGAGGCGCTCTCACCGCCGTCCAGCGGGACCGAGGAGAAGTCGGGAATCATCGGGTCACCCCCAGGTCGTCGAAGGTCGTGCGGAGCACGCCGAGCGCGTCGCACCCGGCGTACAGGTGGTCGTCCACACCCGGGTACTCCCCCCGCCCGGCCAGCCAGATCCTCCTGGCCCCGGCCGCGCGCAGCGCGGCGGCCACCGGGGCGGCGTGCTCGCCGTACAGGCGGTCGCCGGAGCACAGGCAGGCGACCCGCGCGCCGGAGGCGGTGAACGCGGCGGCGATCTCCTCCGGGTCGGTCAGCGGGCCGCCCGGCACGGTGGCGATCCCGCCGGCCTGGAACAGGTTGGCCGCGAACGACGCCCTGGCGTTGTGCGCGGCCACCGGCCCGATGGTCGCCAGGAACACCTGAGGGCGGACCGGCTGGGCGTCGGCCAGGTCGCGCAATCGCTCGAACTCCCCGGCGTAGTGGACGCCGGAGGCGGGACGCGGGTGCGGGGGGCGCCGCAGCGGGCGCTCGGCCGGGTCGGGGAACTCGCTCACCCCGGTGATCGGGTCGCGGCGGTGCGCGACGGCCTCGGCGCGCCGCTCCCGGGTGGCGGCCAGCCGCCGGGCGACGAGGTCGTCCCCGCCCTCCGACCCCGCGCCGCCGGCGCGCGCGATCTCCCGGAACCACTCCCAGGCCCGCTCGGCCAGGTCGCGGGTGAGGCGCTCGACGTAGTAGGAGCCGCCGGCCGGGTCTGTCACCCGGGCCACGTGGGCCTCCTCCAGCAGCAGCGAGTGGGTGTTGCGCGCGATGCGGCGGGCGAAGGCGTCCGGCAGGCCCAGCCGGGCGTCGAATGGCTGCACGGTCACCGCGTCGGCCCCGCCGGTGCCGGCCGCGAAGCAGGCGAGCGTGGTGCGCAGCATGTTCACCCACGGGTCGCGGGCGGTCATCATGGCCGAGGAGGTCACCGCGTGCTGGCGCTGCCCGGCGTTCCGCGTCACCCCGCACACCTCGGCGACCCGGGCCCACAGCAGGCGCGCGGCGCGGAGCTTGGCGATGGTGAGGAACTGGTCGGCGGTGGCGGCGTAGCGGAACTCCAGCTGCCCGAACGCCTCCTCCTCGCCCAGCCCGGCGCCGGTCAGCACCCGCAGCGCCGCGACGCCCGCGGCCAGGGAGCAGCCCAGCTCGTCGGCGTCGCCGCCGCCGGCGTCGTGGTACGGCGTGGCGTCCACGACGGCCGCGCGCAGCCCGGGGAACTCCGCGGCGCAGCGCCGGGCCAGGTACGCGGCGATCTCCGGGTCGCGCAGCGGGTCCGCGCCCAGGGTGCCGGTCAGGAGACCCGCCGCCGGCCCGCCGCCGTTGCCGGCCGCGGGCTCGCCGGGGCCGCTCCCGGCGGGGCGCTCACGGGCGGCCTGCCCGGCGGCCAGCGTGAACAGGGTCTCGGCCGCCTCGCGGGTGCGCTCCCCGGCGTCCAGCGCGACCGAGATCAGCTCCAGGCGGACCCGTTCCAGGACGCGCGGCAGGTCCTCGGGGCCGACGGCGAGCCACAGCGAGGTGACGCCGTTCTCCAGGTCGGCGAGCACCGCCTCGGGGTCGGCCGTCTCGTGGAGCTGCCGCGTCTCCCAGCCGCCGCCCCCGGGCCGGGAGCCGCGGACGTAGGGGGCGGCTCCCGGCAGACCGGGATCGCCGGGCAGGTCGGAGGCGTCGTAGAGCGGGGCGATGGTCACACCGTCGTGGGTCGTCACGGCCAGCGCCTCCTCGGGCGAGGCCGCCTCCACGCCCGACCTGCGCAGGACCCCGAGCGCCAGTTCCCGCCACCGCTCCCGCGTGGCCGGAGGGAAGCCGGCGGTCCATCGAAGTTCCTCAGGCGGCACCGTCATGCCTGGGATCGTAAGCCCCGCGGCCCGATGACGGCGTCCCGGGGTCCCCGCCCGGGTGTGTCCCGGCCGCCGGCGGCGGGGCTCCCCCGCCCGTCCTCCCCGGCCGGCCGGGGTCCGGACCTGTCAGGTGACGGGCTCCTCCCAGGCGGCGTTCCAGGTGGCGCGGTCGACGGCGCCGGTGGCGGGCAGGCCCTTCTCCTCCTGGAACTTGCGGCAGACCCGCTGGGACTCCTCGCCGTACAGGCCGTCGGCGTCGAGGTCCCAGCCGCGCTCGCGCATCTGGCGCTGCCAGGTGCGGACGTCCGCGCCCTCCATGACCGGCGGGTACTTCAGGACGCGCCCGGGGAAGACCGGGTGCGGCTCCGGCGGGGCGGGGGTGCCGCCGGGACGGGGCGCGCCCCGCTTCACCCACGCGTACAGCGGCTCGCCGGGGCAGTCGGTGGCGTACCCGTCGCGGTGACCCTTGATCTCCCGGCCCGCGCCGCCCTCGGCGCGCAGGTACTCGACCGCGTCGAGGACGGCGTGCAGGATGCCGTCGGTGGGCTTGGTGAGCCCGGTCGAGCCGACCAGGCCCAGCACCGCGTAGTGGCCGCTGTTGAGGCCGGGGCCGTTGGCCGCGGGCAGGTGGTGCAGCCCCCTGCCCTCGAACACCTTCCGGTGCGGACACGCCACCATGCTGTAGCCGATGTCCAGCCAGCCGTTGCCGTCCATGTGCTGGTTCTGGATGGACCTGACCAGGGCGACGCACTTGGCGTGGTCGTCGACGATGCCGGGGTCGACGCGCCCGCCGGTGTAGTGGACCTTCACGCCCTTGGTGGAGGAGATCCGCGAGTACGAGCCGCGGGGGGCGCGGGCGCCCCATGAGCGGCGGGTCACGATGTCGGCCACAGGTGTCTCCAGGGGGAACGCGAACTGCTCGATGTACCGCGCGACCGACGTTATCCGTAGCGTCCCGCGAAGCGGGGCGGGTTTCGCAAATACCACCAGTCGCATCTTCGCCACATGCGGGGCCAATGACGGTTACACCCCGAACATGGACGTATCACTTCCACATCCGGAGAGGTCGAAACCACCGGGCCGGAACGGATCGCCCGGCTACGGCGTCTCGCCCCGGTCGGGGCGGATGACCCGGCGTTCGGTGACGATGGCGGTGATCAGGTCGCGCGGCGTCACGTCGAAGGCCGGGTTCAGCACGGCCGCGCCCTCCGGCGCCAGCCGTACCCCTCGCACGCCGAGCACCTCCTCCGGGTCGCGGTCCTCGATCTCGACGCGGTCCCCGGAGGGGGTCGCCAGGTCCACGGTGGACTCCGGGGCGACGACGACGAACGGCACCCCGGCGCGGCGGGCGCCCAGGGCCAGCGCGTAGGAACCGATCTTGTTGGCGGTGTCGCCGTTGGCGGCGATCCGGTCGGCTCCGATCAGCACGGCGTCGGCCTCTCCCCTGGCCAGCAGGAACGGTCCCGCCGAGTCGACGACCAGCCGGTACGGGGCTCCCATCCGGCCCAGCTCCCAGGCGGTGAGCCGGGCGCCCTGCAGCAGCGGCCGGGTCTCCAGGGCCAGCACCCCGGCCAGCCGTCCCCGCTCGTGCAGGGTCTGCGCGACGCCGAGCGCGGTGCCGCGCTCCACCGCGGCCAGGCCGCCGGTGTTGCAGACGGTCATGATCCGCGGCCGGTCACGGCCGGTCAGCTCGCACACCAGGTCAGCACCCCGCTCCCCCATGGCGCGGCAGGCCGCGATGTCGGCGTCGCGGATCTCCAGCGCGCGGCCGAGCACCGCCTCGAACCCCCCGCCGAGGTGCTTCAGCGCCTCGTCCACGCCCCAGGCGAGGTTGACCGCGGTCGGCCGGGCGGCCCGCAGCCGGGCCGCGGCGGCGGCCGGGTCCGGTTCGGTGGCCGCCGCGAGCGCGACGCCGAGCGCCCCGGCGACGCCGAGCGCGGGCGCTCCCCGCACGGCCAGCCGCCGGATGGCGTCGATGAGGCCGTCCACCGTCGCGACCCGGACGACGACGCACTCGCCGGGCAGCAGGGTCTGGTCCACCAGCTCGACGGCGTCACCGGCCCAGTCGATCGTCCGCATGCCTGGCAATCTACGCCCGCTCCCCGGGGAGGCCGCCACCCCTGTTCCGGCCCGGCGGCCACGACCGCACGACGGCGCGGGGGACAGACCTGGGCGTCGCCGAGGTCAGGGGAACCTGACCCCCCGGACAGGACCGGGCAGGCCGGGCGGGCGCGCACCGCGCCCCGGCGATGACCGGCCGCCCAGGTCAGACGGGTTCTCGCTGCTTCTCCCTGTGCGGCGCGGGCGGAGGCGCCCGTCCGAAGCGCGCCCGCCGTCCTCGCGGCCCGGCGAACAAGTCGGGGCCGCCGTACGTCTCAGAGAGGCATGAGACGATCCAACGGCGCCGGGCGCCTCCCGGCCCTCTCGATGGTGGTGGCGGGCGTGCTGATGGCCTCGGTCGCGTGCGGCTCGGCGACGCCCGTCCAGCGGAACGGCTCCCCGGTGGGGACCGCCGCCGGTGACGCCGCGCCGATCACGGCAGGGGAAGCACGGCCCGCGGACACCGCGCCGATCGCGGCCGGAGGCGCCGTGACAGCGACGACCGGTGACGCCGCGCCGATCACGGCGGGGGAAGCGCGGCCCGCGGACGCCGCCCCGGCGGCGGCCGCCGCCCTCCCGGGCACGGCGGCGCCCGGACGCTGCCGGACCGGCGCGCTCTCGGCCCGGGTCGGGCGGGTGGACGCGGGCGCGGGTCAGCGGTACGCGCCGCTGGTGCTCACCAACAGGTTCTCCGGGACCTGCCGGGTGTACGGCTTCCCGGGCCTGGTCATGATCGACCGCGGCGGCGACGCGTTGCGCACCAGGCCGCGGCGGGAGAACGTCCGCCCGCAGGGGGTGACCCTGCGGCCCGGCGCCTCCGCCCACTTCAGGATGCACTGGACCGAGGTGCCGAGCGGGCGGGAGACCACCTGCCCGGCGGCCGCGCGGCTGATGGTCATCCCGCCGGACGAGACCGCCTACCTGACGATCCCCTTCACCGCGCGGGTCTGCGACGACGGGCGCATCGACCTCACCCCGGCGGCCCCGGGCGCACGCCTCTGACCCCGTCTCCCTCCCCGGCCGCGCCCCCGGGGACCGTTAAGCATGATCGGTTACGCTGGCGGCATGTTGCTGGAGCATCGCGGTGCGCGGCCGGTGGTTCCGGAGTCCGCGTACGTCGCCCCCTCCGCCGTGCTCTGCGGCGCGGTCGTCCTCGGCGAGCGGGCCCGCGTCCTGCACGGCGCCGTGCTCACCGCCGAGAGCGGCGAGGTGCGCGTCGGAGCGGACGTGGTGGTGATGGAGAACGCCCTGGTCCGCGGCCGGGCCGGGCACCCGGCGGTCCTGGGCGACGCCGTGCTGATCGGTCCGCACGCGCACGTCAACGGGGCGGTCGTCGAGGACGAGGTGTTCGTCGCCACCGGCGCCTCGCTGTTCCCCGGGGCGGTGGCGGGCACCCGGTCGGAGCTGCGGATCAACAGCGTGCTGCACGTGAACTCCCGGCTGGCCCCCGAGACCGTCGTGCCGATCGGCTGGATCGCGGCCGGCGACCCGGCCCGGCTGTTCTCCCCCGACCGGCACGAGGAGCTGTGGGAGGTCCAGCGCGAGCTCGACTTCCCCGGCACCGTCTACGGCGTGCCGCGCGGCTCGTCGATGCGCGGCATCATGGCCCGCCAGGTCGAGTTCTACGGCACCCACCTGGAGGACCGCCTGCTCGACGATCCCGGCGGGCACGGAGGCTGACCTCCCGCCGGGCGGCCTCCCGCGTCAGCCCGCCGGGGCGTCGCCGTAGGCGGCCAGGAGCGCGGGGAGCGTTCCGGTGGCCGCGGCGATGGCGGCGGTGTTCTGGTACTCGCGCCATCGCACGACCTTCCCGCCGCGCACGGCGAGCACCCCGACGAAGCCCGCGGCGGCGCGGAGGCCGGTGGTGGTCACCGTCCCGGCCAGCTCGTACTCCACGACGATGGTCCCCGGGTCGTCCGTACGGTGGACCACGACGTCGCGGACCTCCTCGAACCGCACGGGCAGCGCGGCCCGGCCCCGCTCGGCGAAGGCGGTGAACTCCCGGCGTCCCTCGATGCGGCGCGGACGGCCGGGCGGGGCGAACGGGGTCTCGACGACGGCGTCCTCGGCGAGCAGGTCGCCGAAGCCGGCGCCGCCCTCCAGCCACCGCTTCCGCGCGGCCTCGAAGACCTCGACGGGACCGGGCTCGCCGGCCGTTCCCAGCACGTTCTCGGGCATGATGGATCCCCTCCCTGGCGGGCGGATAAGATGAGCTTTGACTCACTTTGATAATCGTGAGCAGAGACTCACTTTGTCAACGCCCGGAAGGAGGACGGTTCCGATGGCCCCGCCGACATCACGGCCGACAGATCCCGCCGAGCCCGGCACCGCGACGGGAAAGCCCACGGGAGAGCCCGCGGACCCGGCGGGCGGCCGGGGGATGCGCGCCGACGCCCGCCGCAACCGGGCCCGCATCCTCGCCGCCGCCGGGGAGGTCTTCGCCGAGAAGGGCCCCGCCGCCTCGACCGAGGAGGTCGCGGCCAGGGCCGGGGTCGCGGTCGGCACGGTCTTCAAGCACTTCCCCGCCAAGCGGGACCTGCTGCGGGCCATCATGAAGGACCTGCTCGCCGAACTGACGCGGGACGTCGCGGACCTCGCGGCCCGCGACGACCCCGCCGCGGCGCTGTTCGCCTTCATGGAGCGCACGGTGGAACAGGCCGCGCACAAGCGGACCGTCGCCGGCCTGCTGGCCGAGGCGGGCGCCGGGATCCAGGTCTCCGATGCCCTGCTGCCCCTGCGAGAGGGCATCGAGGCGCTCCTCACCCGGGCCCAGCGGGCCGGCGCCGTACGCGAGGACGCGTGCGCCGACGAGGTGATCGCCCTGATCACCGGCCTGTGCCAGGGCGCGATGCACGCCGGGTGGGACCCCGGGCTGCGCCGCCGCACCCTCGCCATCGTCGCCGACGGCCTCCGCGCTCACCCTGACGCGCTCACTCCTTCTCCGGTCCGACGAACAGGATGACCTGTCCGTCCGATCCGGCCACCGCGTCGTGGACGTACCACTCCGGCCTCACCTGGTCACGGCGGAGACCGTCGGGGTACGGCCGGTCGGACCCGTTGAACTCGTAGCGGTAATCGACTCCGGTGATCTTCCGCTCGTCCAGGACGGCCCACGCCTCGGCCACCGTACGGCCCGGGACGTCCGTCAGCCCGACGCCCTCTCCGGGCGTGTCGCGGGGTCACCGACCCGGTGTCGCGGACCCCGGGACCGGACGGGGCACCCGCCCGGCCGGTCAGGGAGCGCCGGGGCCGTCCTCGCGGGGCGTGAGCAGGGCGGAGAGCTGCTCCCGGCACAACCGCCGGTAGTCCGCGGAACCGGGTTCGACGCCGAGGATGTCGCGCACCATCTGCGGCAGCGCGATCGGCGCGAAGGCGGCCATGTGCGCGAGCAGCATGACGAACTCGGCGCTCACCTCGCCGGTGAGCTCCCCGGCCCGCTGACGGTCGCGGACGCGGCGCACGCCGTCCTCGACGCGCCGCCGGTACGCGCCGGCCGACTCCCCTGCTCCGTGTCCGGGGCCGTCGCCGAGCGCCTGCCAGATGACGAGGCGCGCCCAGTCCGGCTGATCGAGGGTCGCGTCCAGGTGGGCGCCCAGCGACTCGGCGAAGGTCGCCTCCGGCGGCACGAGCGCGTCCTGCCGGGCCGACCAGCGCCGCCGGAGCTCGTCGAGCAGGCCCTGCTTCCCGCCGAAGTAGTAGGAGATCAACTGCTGGTTCACCCCGGCGCGGGCGGCGATGCCCGCGGTCCGGGCCCCGGAGTAGCCCTTGGCGCCGAACTCGGCCACGGCGGCGTCGAGGATCTTCTCCCGGGTCCGCTCGGCGGCCAGGTCACGCTCTCCCCTGGCGCGGTGCCGGCGTGGCGTCCGCGGCGGCTCCCCGCCGCTCTCCTGAATGGTCACCGGGCCAATATATTCATCAATCAGTTGATTGACAATCATCAATTAATCGATTGATACTGAGCGCCCCCTGATCGAAGAGGAAGGACACGGCATGGCGAGGGTCGTGGTGTTCACCGAGTACGGCGAACCGGACGTGCTGCACGTCATCGACACGGAGGATCCGCGACCGGCGGAGGGCGGGATACGCGTCCGGGTGCGGGCGGCCGGCGTCCAGCCGTTCGACGCCGCCTACCGCCGGGGCGATTTCGCCCGATACCGGCCGGCCGTGTTCCCGGCGAGGCTGGGCAACGAGGTGGCCGGCGTCGTCGACGCGACCGGTCCGGGGGTCACCGGGTTCACCGCAGGAGACGAGGTCATCGCGTTCGTCGACGCCGTCGGCTACGCCGACACCGTCATCGCGCAGGCGGCCTCCGCCGTCCGCAAACCGGCCGCCATGCCGTGGCCGGAGGCCGGGGTGCTGTCGGCCGCAGGGCAGACCGCCGACACCGCGCTCGACGCGCTCGGCGTCACCGCGGGCGACCGCCTGCTGATCCACGCGGCGGCCGGGGGCGTCGGCTCGTTCGCGACGCAGCTCGCGGTCGCCCGGGGTGCCACCGTCATCGGCACCGCGAGTGAGCGGAACCACGCCTACCTCGCCGATCTCGGCGCGCTGCCGGTGACCTACGGGCCGGGGCTCGCCGGCCGGGTCAGGAGGCTGACGCCCGAGGGCGTCACCGCGGCGCTCGACTGCGTCGGCGGTGAGGCCAACGACGTCTCCGTCGAGGTGCTCGGCGCGCCGGACCGTGCGATCACCCTGGTCGACTGGCAGGCCGAACAGCGGATCGGCGTGCGCCGGGTCGGAACCGACCGCTCCGCCGCCCGGCTCGCCGGTCTCGTGTCCCGCTACGAGAAAGGGGAGCTGGTCGTGCCGGTGTGGAGGCGGTTCACCCTCGACGAGGCGCCGCTGGCGCATCGTGAGATCGAGACCGGTCACGTGCGAGGGAAGATCGCGCTGGTGACGACGTGAACCCCCGCGACGACGCCCGCCCCGGGGGCGGCGCGAACATCCGCGACCCCGGCCCCGGAGCCGACGCGGGCCCCGGAACCGATGCGGCCTCTGGAGCCGACCCGGGCCCCGGGAGCGATCCGGCCCCCGGCACCGACACGGATCGGGACGGCGCGGACCCGGCCCCCCTCCCGGCCCTCACCGCAGGCGAGATCGCCTACATCATCGCCCGGCGGCTGGGCCGGCTGGCCACCGTCGCCCCGGACGGCTCCCCCCAGGTCAACCCGGTGTCCTGTTACCACAACCCGGCCACCGGCACGCTCGACATCGGCGGCCACGCCATGGCTGCCAGCCGCAAGTACCGCAACGTCCGGGAGAACCCGCGGGTCGCCGTCGTCATCGACGACATGCCGGCCGGCGTGGAGAGCATCCGATGCCTGGAGATCCGCGGCACCGCCGAGGCCGTCGACGCCCCGGCGGACAGCGCCGCCCGCGTTCCCGGCGCGATCATCCGCATCCGCCCACGGCGGATCATCAGCTGGGGCATCGACCCGCCGCATCTCTCACGCGGCGCCCGCTCCGTCCCAGGGACGTGAGAATCCGGCATCCCCTCCTCTCCGAGGACGTGAAGCCGCGACATCCCCGGGACCCCCCGGCCATCACCGACCCCCAGCAGGCCGCCGCCCACCCGGAACTGGCGGCCCTTTCGATCATGGCCCACGGCCGCGACCGCAAAGTCGTCGAGGCCTTCGCCACGGCGCTCACCGAGCTGCCCGCCGAACACGCTCCGGATTACTATGAATACGCTTACGACATGTCCGCGCCCGAGGTGCGGCGCCTCCTGGAGGAGATCATGAAGTCTGCCACCTGGCCCGTCTACAGCCCCTTCGCCCGCGAGCACTACGGCCGCGGCATGGCGGACGGCGAAGCGAAAGGCAAAGCGGAAGGCAGAACAGAAGGCAAGGCCGAGGAGGCCGCCAGGCTGGTCCTGCTGGTGCTGAACGCCCGCGGCCTCGACGTCCCCGACGACGTCCGCACCCGGATCGCCTCCTGCACCGACCTCGACCTCCTGGAGATCTGGGCGACCCGCGCGGCGACCGCCCGGACCACCCACGACCTGTTCCACGAGACGAGCGAAGAGAACCACTGACGAAAACCCGCCCGCGAGCAGGGGCCGGCTTCCATCGGCCGGCGCGCCGGCTGCGGCTGCGGCTCCGGCTGCGGCTCCGGCTCCGGCTCCGGCGGCATCGGAACTCCTCTCCGGCGGAGACGCCGGGAAGCTCATGGGCTGAGCCGGCATGCGCCGCCGGTACGGTCACCGTACCGGCGGTGTTTCCGCGCTCGGCCGGGAAAACAGTACGGCGTGCCAGAATGCACCATGACGCTGCCGACGCTGACCGTGGTGAGCGGGCCTCCGGGCTCCGGCAAGACGACCCTGGCCCACCGGCTCGCCCGGGAGCTCGGCCATCCGGCGATCATCCGTGACGAGATCAAGCAGGGCATGACCGACGCCGCCGACGGCCGCGACCCCGGGGCGAGCGCGGCGCTCAACCTGCCGGTCCTGAGGGTGTTCTTCGACGTCCTCGGCCTGCTCACACGGGCCGGTGTCAGCGTGGTCGCCGAGGCCGCGTTCCAGGACCGGGTGTGGCGGCCGAACCTTCAGCCGCTCACCGGTCTCGCGCGGATCCGCGTCATCCGCTGCGTCGTCGACGCCGCGCTCGCGGGCGAGCGCATCGCCCGGCGCGCCGCCCATGACGCCCACCGGGCCGCCCATGCCGACCACGACCTGCTGAAGGCGATCGCGGCGGGTGAGCACGACCTGGCCGCCTTCGGCTGGATCAGCATGGAGCTGCCGACGTTGACCGTGGACACCACCGGCGACTACGACCCGCCCCTGCCCGACATCGCCGCCTTCGCCACGGAACGCGCCGCCTCGTGAGACGGGGTCTCCGCGTGCCTCCGGCCCCGGATCCGGGCGGTACGGTCTCCCCGTGACGGAACGACGTGCGATTCTCAGCGGCTCCACCTTCGAGGAGGAGATCGGTTACGCCCGGGCGGTGGTGGACGGGGATCTGGTCCACGTGTCGGGCACCACCGGGTTCGACTACGCGACCATGACGATCTCCGACGACGTGGTCGAGCAGGCCGAGCAGTGCCTGCGCAACATCGGCGCGGCTTTGGCCGAGGCGGGCTGCTCGTTCGCCGACGTCGTGCGGGTGCGGTACCTGCTGCCTGACCGCGAGGACTTCGAGCCCTGCTGGCCGACGCTGCGGCGTCACTTCGGTGAGGTCCGCCCGGCCGCGACGATGCTCGTGTGCGGTCTGGCCGATCCCCGGATGAGGATCGAGATCGAGGTAGACGCGCGCCGCCCCCGGACGCGGGACGCCTCCCCGGCCTGACCACCGGACGAAGCCTGACCACCGGACACCGCATACGGCATGGCCCCCGGGCGTGACCTGAGCCCCGCTCCGTCCGCGCCCGGATCGGGGGTGTCGTTCGCGGGCCGGGCGGACTAGCGTGCTGGATCATGACCGAGGCGGGCGGGCGGATGATCGGGGGGCGTTACCGGCTGGTCGAGGCGGTCGGCGCCGGGGGCATGGGCCGGGTGTGGCGGGGCCGCGACGAGCTGCTGGACCGTGAGGTCGCGGTCAAGGAGCTGATCCTCCCGCCGCACGAGGACGCGGCCCGGCGGCGGACGCTGGAACGGCGGGCGCTGCGCGAGGCGCGGGCGGCGGCCCGGCTGAGTCATCCCGGGATCGTCACCGTGCACGACGTCGTCGCCGGCGACGGTGGCCCGATGATCGTGATGGAGTTCCTCGACGGCCCCTCGCTGTCGGCGGAGATCAGGCGGCTGGGCCGGCTGACCCCGGTCCGGACGGCGCGGATCGGCCTGGCGATGGCCGAGGCGCTGGCGGAGGCTCACGCGGCCGGGATCGTGCATCGCGACCTGAAACCCGCCAACGTGCTGCTCGCCGGGGACCGGGTGGTGATCACCGACTTCGGCATCGCGCACCTGGCCGAAGAGACCGCCCTGACCACCTCCGGCGCGGTGCTGGGCACTCCGGCGTTCATGGCCCCCGAGCAGGCCGGTGACCTGCCGGTCACCGCGGCGGCCGACCTGTGGTCGCTGGGGGCGACGCTGTACGCCGCGGCCGAGGGCCGCCCGCCGTACACCGGGGCGACCGTGCTGGCGGTGCTGGCGGCCCTGATCACCGCCGAGCCCGCCCCGCCCGAGCACGCCGGGCCGCTGCTGGCTCCGGTCCTGACGAGTCTGCTGCGCCGGGACCCCGCGCGGCGCCCGGACGCCCGGCAGGCGGCGCGGGCGCTGGCCTCGATCATGGGCGCCGCGTCCGTCACCGCGACACCGCCTCCGACCCCGGCCCCGACCCCGGCTCCGGCTCCGGCTCCGGCTCCGGCTCCGGCTCCGCCGGCGGCTCCCGCACGATTGGAGGAGGCCCCGGTTCCGGCGCCGTTGGAGGCCCCGGTTCCGGCGCCGTTGGAGAAGGCGGCGGCCAGGGCGAAAACCCACGCGGGAGCCGCCACGCCGGATCCGGTGCGGCCGAAGACGACCACGCCCCCGGAACCGGCGCGGACGTCCGGGGCCTCCCCGTCCCGGCGCCGGATCCTGCTGCTGGGCGGGCTCGGCGTCCTGACCGCCGCCGTCCCGGGCGCGGTGCTCCTCCTCGGCCCGGAGACCGGAGCCGATCCGCAGACCGGAGCCTCCCCCGGAACCGGCGCCCCCGCGGACCGGTCCGGCGCCGGAACCCCGGATACGGCGGGCCGCACCGGCCGCTCCCCCGGCCCGTCCGGCTCCGGGACCCCGGGCCCGGCCGCGACCCCGGCGGTCATCCCGGACCCCGGCGGCACCGCCCCGCCGGGGTCCGGAGCGTGGCGCCCGGCCGCCGTGCTGACCGGTCACGCCGACCACGTCTACGCCGTGGCCTTCAGCCCCGACGGGCGGACGCTGGCCACCGGCGGCGGCGACGGCACGGTACGACTGTGGGACGTGGCGGGTCTCAGGAGCACGTCGGCGCTCACCCACGTCGGCCCCGTCTCCGCGGTGGCGTTCGGCCCCGACGGCAGGCTGCTGGCCGCGGGCGGCGACGACGTGCCGGTGCGGCTCTGGGACGCGAAGAGCCGCGCGCCCGTCGCCTCCCTCGGCGGCATGGGCCCCGGCGCGGCGCTCGCGTTCGCCCCCGGCGGGAGGATCCTGGCCGGGGGCGGCGACCGTGCCGTGCAACTGTGGGACGTGACCACCCGCCGGATCATCGCCACGCTGCCGCACGCCGACTTCGTGAGCGCGGTGGCGTTCAGTCCCGACGGGAGTCTCCTGGCCGCCATCGGCGGCGAGGAGACGGTCCGGCTGTGGGATGTGAAGAGCCGGAAGACCATCGCGGACCTGGCCGAACGCACCCGGGGTGTCTCCACCCTGGCGTTCGGCCCGGACGGGGGTCTCCTGGCCGGAGGCGGCGACGACGAGACGGTGCGGTTGTGGGACGTGGCGAGCCGGAAGGCCGTCGCCGTGCTCACCGGCCACCGCAACTACGTGTCCCGGGTGGTGTTCAGCCCGGACGGCCGACTGTTGGCCTCCGGCGGCGGCGACCGTACGGTGCGGTTGTGGGATGTGGCCGGCCGGAAGGCCGGGGCCGTCCTCACCGGTCACACCGAGGCCGTCTACGCGGTGGCGTTCGCCCCGGACGGCCGGCTGCTGGCCTCCGGCGGCGGCGACCGTACGGCACGGTTGTGGCGAGCCGGCTGACCGCCTGACCGGCGGAGCTGACGGCGCTCCGGAGGCCGGGTGCTCCCAGTGAGTTCACCTCAGCCTGTATGGCCAGGCGCCGGCGACCGCGGCGGGCCGTGGGGACCGCTCTTGGAACGGGGGCGGTGGGCGGTGCATCATCGAGATCCCGCCCCGCGACGGCCCCAGACCGGCCATTCGAAGGAGAACGCCCGTGTCCCAGCGCGCCGACCTGCACGACCTGCACGAGGAGCTCGTACGGCTCCGCCACGACCTGCACCGCGAGCCGGAGATCGGCCTCGACCTGCCGCGTACCCAGGAGAAGGTGCTGGGCTTCCTCGACGGGCTGCCGCTGGAGGTCGGCACGGGCCGGGCGCTGAGCTCGGTGACCGCCGTGCTGCGCGGGGCGCTGCCGGGGCCGGCCGTGCTGCTGCGGGGCGACATGGACGGCCTGCCGGTGACCGAGCGCACCGGCCTGCCGTACGGCTCGGCCGTCGAGGGGGCGATGCACGCCTGCGGGCACGACCTGCACACCGCGATGCTGGCCGGGGCGGCGCACCTGCTGTCGGCGCGCCGGGACCGGCTGGCCGGATCGGTGGTGTTCATGTTCCAGCCGGGCGAGGAGGGGCACGGCGGGGCGAGGATCATGCTCGACGAGGGGGTGCTCGAGCTGGCGGGCGAGCCGCCCGTCGCCGCGTACGGCATGCACGTGATCAGTGCGGAGATCCCGCACGGGCTGTTCGTCTCCAGGGCCGGGACGGCCATGGCTGCGGCGGACAAGCTGGGGGTCACGGTGCGCGGCCGGGGCGGGCACAGCTCGGCGCCGCACCGGGCCAAGGACCCGATCCCGGCGGCGTGCGAGATGGTGACCGCGCTGCAGACGATGGTGACGCGGGGCTTCGACGTCTTCGACCCGGTGGTGGTCACGGTGGGCAGCTTCCACGCGGGCACCGTCGACAACGTCATCCCCGACGAGGCCCGGTTCGAGGTGACCCTGCGGTCGTTCTCGGCCGAGGCGCACGCGCGGGTGCGGGAGGCGGTGCCGACGCTGGTGCGCGGCATCGCGGCGGCCCACGGCCTGGAGGCGGACATCGAGTACGTGGTGAACTACCCGGTCACCGTGAACGACCCGGCCGAGGCCCGGCACGTGGAGGAGACGGTCCGTGAGCTCCTCGGCGAGCACCGCCACCGTCCCATGCCGCGGCCGCTGACCGGGTCGGAGGACTTCTCCTTCGTCGGGCAGCGGGTGCCGTCGGCGTTCGTCTTCCTGGGCGCCTGCCCCAGGGACGCCGATCCGGGCGGGATGCCCTACAACCACTCGCCCGAGGCGTTCTACGACGACGGCGTGCTGGCGGACGGGGCCGCGGTCTACGCCGGGCTGGCCGAGCGGCGGCTCTCGGCCGCCGCACCCGCCTGACGGTCCCGTCACCGGTGTGCCGCCGGCCGTCACTCCGCGGCGGGGCCGGCGGCCTCCCGGAGCGCGGCGAGCAGGTTCCGTACCCGCTCGCGGGTCTCGCCGGGCCCGCCGGAGGTCAGCGCGGATCCCATCCCGCAGGCGACGGCCCCGGCGGCGATCCACTCCGGCGCGGTGTCCGCGGTGACGCCGCCGGTGGGCACCAGCGGCGCCTGGGGCAGAGCCGCCCGCACGTCGCGCAGCCAGCCCGGTCCGAACGCGGAGGCGGGGAAGAGCTTGACCGCGTCGGCGCCCAGTTCCAGGGCCCGCACGATCTCGGTCGGGGACGCCGCGCCCGGGATGACGGGCACGCCGTACCGGTGGCCGGTGCGGATCACCTCGGGGTGCAGGCTCGGCGAGACCAGGAAACGGGCCCCGGCCTCGACGGCGGCGCGCGCGGCGGCCTCGTCGAGGACCGTGCCGGCGCCGACCAGCGCGTCCGGCGGGGCCTGCGCGATCGTCTCGCGGATCGCGCGCAGCGCGTCCGGCGTGGTCAGCGCCACCTCCAGCGTGCGCAGGCCGGCGTCCAGCATGCCGCGCGCCACGTCGGTCGCCTCGGCCGCGCCCGCGGACCTGACGATGCCGATCACCCGTTGCGCGACGGCCCGGCGGGTGATCTCCCAGCGGTACATCTTTGTTTTCTCCTCGTCTCGTTCCGTTCCGGCCGTTCAGCGGTGCACGGTCTCGCCGCCGTCGACGAACGCGGCCAGCGCGCGGTCGCGCTGGGACGCCGACGGCAGGCCCTCGACGTCGGTGACCGACTGGATCGTCAGGGCGGCGACCGTGGCGCCCTCCGCCAGCGCCCGCTCCGGGCCGAGCCCGCGCAGCGTGGCCGACAGGAACCCGGCCGCGAACGCGTCCCCCGCCCCCACCGGGTCCACCACGGGCACCTCGAAGGCGGGCCGGTTCCAGGAGCCCTCGGCGGTCACGGCCGTCGCCGACCGGTCGGGGTTCTTGACCACCACGGTGCCGACGCCGTCCGCCCGGAGCCCGGCGACGGCGTCGGCGGCGCGCCGGCCGGTCAGGAGCTCCAGCTCTTCCGCGCCGGCCAGCAGGATGTCCGCGCGGGACAGCAGCGGCTCCACGACCTCCCGCCACCGCCCGGCGTCGCCGAGCTTGCGGCGGACGTTGGGGTCGAAGGACACCGGGACGCCCCGCTCACGGGCCAGCTCCAGCAGCCGTCCGGTCGCCCGGCGGGTGTCCTCCGACAGCATCGGCGTGATGCCGGTCAGGTGGAGCAGCCGGGCGCCGTCCAGTGCCCCGGGGCCGGGCCAGTCGCCGGAGGCGTGGCAGGCCGCCGATCCGGCCCGGTGGTACTGCACGTCGATCGCCCGGGCGGGGTGGCTGTCGCGGATGAGCACCCCGGTCGGGTGCCGCTCGTCGGTCTGCGCGTGCGACAGGTCGACGCCCTCCGCGCGCAGGTCGGCGAGGACCGCCTCGCCCGCCGGGTCCGCGCCGACCCGGCCCAGCCACCGTACGGCGTGGCCGAGCCGTGCCAGTCCGATCGCAACGTTGCCCTCGGCTCCGGCCACCGAGCGGCGGAAGCTGCGGGCGCGGGCCAGCGGCACTCCGGGCTCGGCCACCATCAGGAGCATGCACTCCCCGTACGTCACGACCTCGGCCACAATCCCACCTCATTAAATATTATTTAATCGACCACTGTTGCCGTGATGATCGCCGCCGTCCCGGCTCCTCCCGCCCCGGGAACCCACGATGGCCGTACGGCGGGGGCCCTCACCGGAAACCGTGTTCCAGCGGGGCGCCCTCGGCCCCGGGGAGGCGCAGCCGCCACAGCGCCCCGCCGGAGTGCGCGGTGACGCTGTCGCCGAGCCGGCCCCCGTCGGTCACGTAGAGCGCGTCGCCGTCGAAGGCGCAGTTGGTGGGCGTCACCGGGCCGGTCAGCCGGGCCGTCTCGCGCCCTCCGGCGTCGAGGACGTGCACCGCCCCGGAGCCGACCCCGGTGACGAACAGCCGCCCGTCCGCCGCGGCGCACAGGCCGTCCACGAGCGCGCGTTCGTCGTCGAAGACGTGCAGGACCCGGATCGCGCCGCCGGCCGTACGGTGGACCACCCGGCGGGTGTACGACTCGGTCCAGATCACCCCGTCGCCGCCGGGGTGGGCGATGATCCCGTTGGGGTACACCGGCCCGAGGTCGGCGACCACCTCGGCCGTCATCTCACGCCTCCCGCGGCGGCGCTTCCCGCGGCCGGTCCCCCGGCGGAGACGTCGGCGGCCTCTCCGCCGGAGGCTTCGGCGGCCTCCGCGGCGGCCCGCCCGCCGCCCAGCCGCCGGACGTCGCGGGTGGCCTCGTCGAGCAGCGCCAGCATGCGGTTCCGCGCGCCCTCGGCGTCCTGGTCGCGTACGGCCTCGGCGACGTCGCGGTGCCACTCGTAGCCGCGCTTGATCGACACGCGGTGGCCGTGGACGTAGCGGTCGCGGGCCTGCAGACCGATCTCGATGACCACGGCGAGCTGCTCCACCAGCTCGTTGTGGGTCGCGGCGATGAGCGCCCGGTGGAACCGCAGGTCGGCGTCGACGATGGACTCGTCGGCGGGGTCGGCCCGCTCCATGTCGGCCAGCGCCGCCTCCATCTCCGCCAGGTCCTCCCCGGTGCGGCGACGGGCGGCGAGGGCGGCCGCCGACGGCTCGACCATGGCCCTGATCTCGGCGAGCTTCTCCAGCATCGACGGGTCGGTGAACGCCTCGAACTGCCAGCGGAGCACGTCCGGGTCGATGAGGTTCCAGGCCCGCCGCTCGCGCACGAACGTTCCCCGCTTGGGCCGGGCGTCGATCAGCCCCTTGCCCGCCAGCACCTTGAGCGCCTCGCGGATCGCGGTCCTGCTGACGTCGAACTCGACGGCGAGGGCGTCCATGTCGAGGGTGTCCCCGGGGACGAGCTCGCCCCTGACGACGCGCAGCCCGACGCCGTCCACGACCCGGCCGTGCATCCCCCGGTCCGGATATCTCCTCATGCCTCCCGCTCTCCTGTCGTCCGCAGGTGGTGATCAGCCATGTTCGACGACCACCCGCCAGGTCGTCCTCCCGGAGGCGGGCACGGCCGCCGTCTCGCCGTCCGCCGCCTGTGAGCGATCATGCACGGCGCCGAGCATAGGCTCCACCCCGAAGCTGCGGTAGGGCGGGCCGCCGTCCCAGGCGTATCCGCCGAGGTTCCGCCAGACGCCGAACCCCACGGGGCCGTGCTCGCTCTCCAGGCCGAACCGCAGCGCCGCCTCCCCCGTGGTGACGCGCAGCGACGCCAGCCCCGGCAGCAGGCAGAACGCCGCGCCGCCGTCGTCGGGGCCGAGCACGTCGAACCGGCCGGTCCCGGCGGGGCGCGGCCAGCGCCCGGTCAGGGGGCCGGGCCCGCCGTACGGCCACACCCGGGCGGGGTGACCGTGCGGGACCTCGACCCGGAGGCCCGGCTCGGGGACCAGCAGCGCGTGGAAGGCCCAGACGAACGGGTATCCCGGCTTCGCGCGCAGCTCGTAGTCCACCGTGATCCGCTCCCCGGCGGTGATCCGGCGCGAGAGGCGGTAGTCGCCGGTCTCCACGGCGGCCTCGGCGGCGTCGCCGGTCCACGGCAGCGCCCAGACCTCGCCGTGGTCGGGCTCGCCGACGACGGTGGGGAAGCACTCCTCGACCCCGCCCACGTCGACGAAGGCCGCACCGGGCGTCACCCCGGCACGCCGCGGGTCGGGCCGGGACCACAGCCACTCGCGCCCGCCGGGGCCGGTGAGCGAGTCCCACCGGCCGCCGCGCCGGACGTCGACCGCGACGCGGAACCCGCCGGGGCCCCCGAGCACGCTCACCATTCGGTCAGGCTCCCGTCGTCGCGCCGCCAGACGGGCGAACGCCAGCGGTGGCCGCGGGCCGCCGCGCGCTCCACCTCGGCGGCGTCCACCTCGATGCCGAGCCCGGGGGCGTCCATCAGCGGCACGTGGCCGTCGGCGTAGGCGAAGACGGTGGGGTCCACCAGGTAGTCCAGCAGGTCGGCGTGCTCGTTGTAGTGGATGCCGAGGCTCTGCTCCTGGATGAGCAGGTTGGGGGTGGCGAAGCCGACCTGGAGGCTGGCCGCCAGGGCGATCGGCCCGAGCGGGCAGTGCGGCGCGAGGGACACGTCGTGCACCTCGGCCAGCGCGGCGATCCGCCGGGTCTCGGAGATCCCCCCGGCGTGGGAGATGTCGGGCTGCGCCACCGCGATGCCCGCCTCCAGGGCGGGGCGGAAGTCCCAGCGGGAGTACAGCCGCTCGCCGGTGGCGATGGGGATGCTCGTCGAGGCGGTCACCGCCGCCAGCTCACGGGTCAGCTCGGGCACCACCGGCTCCTCGACGAAGAAGGGCAGGTACGGCTCCAGCAGCGGCAGGACCCGCCGTGCCATGGGCAGCGTCATGCGGCCGTGGAAGTCGAGTGCGACGTCGACCCCGTCGCCCACCGCCTCACGCACCGCGGCGAGCCGGGCGGCGATCTCCTTCGTCTCGGCGGGCGTGTCCAGGAGCCGCAGCGCCCCCGAGGCGTTCATCTTGACCGCGGTGAAGCCCGCCTCGACCTGGGCGAGCGCCGCCTCGGCGACGTCGGAGGGGGTGTCGCCGCCGATCCAGCTGTAGACGCGGATCCGGTCACGGACCGGGCCGCCCAGCAGGCGGTGCACCGGGACCCCGTACGTCTTGCCCGCGATGTCCCACAGCGCCTGGTCGATCCCGGCGACGGCGCTGGACAGCACCGGGCCGCCCCGGTAGAAACCGCCCCTGGTCAGGACCTGCCAGTGGTCCTCGATGCGCAGCGGGTCGGCGCCCATGAGGTAGTCGGACAGCTCCTCGACGGCCGCCGCCACCGTGGCGGCCCGGCCCTCGACCACCGGCTCCCCCCAGCCGGTGATCCCCTCGTCGGTGTCGATCCGCAGGAACAGCCAGCGGGGGGCGACCGGGTAGGTCTTGAGTGAGGTGATGCGCATGGGTCCTTCGATCAGTCCGAGTCCTTGACGACGCTCCAGCCGCCGTCGACGGTCAGCGAGGCGCCGGTGACGTAGGAGGCCTCGTCGCTGGCGAGGAACGCCACCGCGGCCGCCACCTCCTCGGGCGCGCCGAGCCGTCCGGCGGCCGTGGCGCGGGCGCTGCGCTCCCGGCCGGCCTCGTCGACGCCGTCCCAGGCGGCGGTGAGGACGGGGCCCGGCAGCACGGCGTTGACCCGGACCTCGGGCCCGTACTCCACCGCGAGCTGGCGGGACAGGGACAGCAGGCCGCCCTTGGAGGCGGCGTAGGCGGGCCGGCCGGGCAGGCCGAAGTTGGCGTGCACGCTGGAGACGGCGACGACCGCGCCGCGCGAGCGGCGCAGCTCCCCGGCGAAGGCGGCGACGCCGAGGTATAGGCCGGTGAGGTTGACGGCGAGCTGGGCGTTCCAGTCCGCCAGGCCAACCTCGTGGGCGGCTCCCGCGCGCAGCGTGTAGGCGTTGCCGACCAGCACGTCCAGGCGGCCGTGGAGGTCCAGGACCAGTTCGCGCAGCGCCCGCCAGTCCTCGGGCGAGGAGACGTCGCAGCGGGCGTGGCGGGTCCGCGGCGTCGCGGCGGCGAGCCGCCCGCCGGCCTCGTCGTCGACGTCGGCGACGACCACCGAGGCGCCCTCGGCGGCCAGGCGCCGCACGACGGCGGCGCCGATGCCGTGGGCGCCGCCGGTGACGACGGCGGCCCTGCCCTCGAAGCGCCCGCCCGCGCCGGAGGTCCCGCCGCCGGAGGCAGGACCGTCCACGCCGGAGGCCGGGCCGTTCGTCCCGGGGACCTGGCCGCCCGCCCCGGAGGCCGGGCCGCTCACGCCGGGAGCCCCACGCGGCGCTCGCCGCTGCGGACCTGCTGGATGACCACGGCCACGACCAGCAGGAGGCCCTTGGCGACGTTCTGCCAGAAGGGGTTGATGCCCAGCAGCGTCATGCCGTTGGTGAGCACGCCGAGCAGCACCACGGCCAACAGGGTGCCGCTGACCGCGCCCTTGCCGCCGCGCATGGCGCAGCCGCCGAGCGCCGCGGCGGTGATCGCCTCCAGCTCCAGTCCCTCGGAGCCGGAGATCGGCTGGCCCGAGCCGGTCCTGGCGGTGATCAGCACGCCGCCCAGGGTGGCGATGACGCCGGTCGCCAGGTAGACGCCCAGGATGTAGCGGTTGATGTTGATCCCGGCCAGCCGGGCCGCGATGTCGTTGCCGCCGATCGCGTAGATGTTGCGGCCGATGTCGGTGTACTTCAGCAGCACGTGTACGGCCAGCGCCACGATGATCAGCACCCAGATGAGCGTCGGGATCCCGGCGACGGCTCCCCGGGCGAGGAAGACGAAGACCGGGTCGCTCCCGGTGTAGCCCTGCGCGCGGCCGTTGGAGACGAGCTGCGCCACGCCCTTGAACGCGGCCAGGGTGGCCAGGGTGGCGATCACCGGGTTGACCCGGCCGTAGACGATGACGCACCCGTTGACCAGCCCGCACAGCGCGCCGATCACGAGGGCGCCCAGGATGCCGAGCGGGGCGCTCCCGGTGGTCGCCGTGAAGATCATCGCCGAGCCGACGGACGCCAGGCCCGCGACGGAGCCGACGGAGATGTCCAGGGCGCCGAGGATGATCACCATGGTCTGGCCGATGGCCAGCAGGCCGGAGATCGCCACGGCGGTGCCGATCGTCTTGAGGTTGGCGGTGCCGAAGAACACCGGCTCGCGGGCGCCGATCAGCGCGACGAGCAGCACGAGCGCGATGAGAAGGCTGATGTTCTGCACGCCCGCGCCGTCGAGCACCCGGCGCACCGCCGAACGCCGTTCCGGCGCCGCGGTGGGCGCCTCCACCCGGGTCTGACTCACTGCCCCGCTCCCTCACTGGTGATCTGGTCGGCCATGGCGAGGGCGAGCACCTGCTCCTCGCCGGCCTGGCGCCGGTCCAGCTCTCCGGTGACGCGGCCGTTCTGCATGACGACGATCCGGTCGGCCAGGCCGAGCACCTCGGGTAGTTCCGAACTGATGACGAGCACGGCGACGCCGTCCGCCGCCAGCCGGTCGATGATGGAGTAGATCTCCGCCTTGGCGCCGACGTCGACGCCGCGGGTCGGCTCGTCGAGGATGAGCACCTTGGGCCTCCTCGCCAGCCAGCGCGCCAGGACGACCTTCTGCTGGTTGCCGCCGGACAGGCGGCGCACCTCCGTCTCCACGGACGGCGCCTTGACGCGCAGCCGGTCGGCGTACTCGCGCACCAGCGCCCGCTCGGCGGCCCGCCGTACCAGGTGGAACCGGCTCAGCCGGTCCAGCACGGCCAGTGAGACGTTGTCGCGGACGGAGCGGTGCAGCAGCAGCGCCTGGGCCTTACGTTCCTCGGGGGCCAGCCCGATCCCGGCGCGCACCGTGTCGGACGGGGAGCGCGGCCGCAGCCGGCGGCCCTCCAGCAGCACCTCGCCGGAGCGGATCGGCAGGTCGCCGACGACGGCGCGGGCCAGCTCGCTGCGCCCGGCGCCGACCAGGCCGGCGAGCCCGACGACCTCCCCGGCGCGCACCTCGAAGGAGATGTCGGTGACGTCGTCGGTCGTGACGCCGTTCAGGGTGAGCACGGGCTCGCCGGGCCGGTTGCGCTCCCGCTGGAACATGGCGGACAGGTCGCGGCCGACCATCATCCGGACGAGCTCGTCCTCGCCGGTCTCCGCCGCGGGGCGCACGCCGGCCAGGCGGCCGTCCCGCAGCACGGCGACGCGGTCGGCCAGCCTGAGGATCTCCTGCATGCGGTGCGAGACGTAGACGATCGCGACGCCCTGGTCCCGCAGCCTGCGGATCAGCGCGAACAGCGCCGACACCTCGTGGTCGGAGAGCGAGGAGGTCGGCTCGTCGAAGGCCAGGACCCGCACCTCGCCGGTGAGGGCGCGCAGGATCTCCACGAGCTGGCGCTGGGCCGGCGACAGCCGCTCCCCCGGGCAGCCGGGGTCGATCGCCCCGGCGAAGCCGAGCCGTTCCAGGTCGGCGCGGGTCCGCTCGGCCAGCGCCCGGTGGCTGAACAGGCGGCCCTTGGCCGTCAGGGCGCCGACGTGGACGTTCTCGGCGACCGAGACGTGCGGGATGATCTCGGGTTCCTGGGCGATGACCCGCACCCCGGCGCGGCGCGCGTCGGCCGGGGAGCCGAAGGAGACCTCCTTCCCGCCGAGGAGCAGCCGGCCGTCGTCCGGCCGGTGGTCACCGGTGATGATCTTCAGTAGCGTCGACTTGCCCGCGCCGTTCTCGCCCATCAGGGCGAGCACCTCGCCGGGCCGGACGTCGAGCGTCACGTCGTCCAGCGCCCGCACGGCGCCGAACCGCTTGCCCAGGCCCTCCACGCGGAGGGCCGGGCCGCCCGTGGCCGGTTTCATGGTCGATGTCATGGCCGTCTTCCCACGTCGTACCGCATCGTGCCGGTCAGGTGCAGACCACGCCGGCCTGCTGCCAGGTGCCCGCGTCGACCATCTCCGTCTTGGCGATGGTCCTGGGGGGAAGCTCGGCCTCGCCGCGGACCTTCTTCACCAGCGCCCCGGCGGCGGACCTCCCGACCTCGGTGCCGCTGATGAACAGCGCCGCGCGGTTGCCGCTCTCCTTGCCGGCCTTCCAGTCCTTGCAGGTGAGGTAGGCGCCCAGGCCGACGCCGATGACGTCCTTCGCGCCGAACCCGGCGTTGGCCAGCGCGGTCACCGCTCCGGTCTCGCTCTCGTCGTTGCAGCCCCAGACCACCCAGTGCTTGACGGAGGCGTTGGCGGTGACGGTGGCCGCGGCCTTGTCCTGGGCCCCGGTCACGGTGTTGTCGGCGCCGAGGTCGATCTTCTTCACGCCGGTGACGCCCTCCTTCTGGAAGGCGTCCCAGGCGCCGCCGACCCGGTCCTGGCAGACCGACAGGTCCAGCTTGGTGACGCTGAGCACCGCGGTCTCCTCCGGCTTCCAGCCGGACTCCTTGAACAGCTCGGCGGCCTTCTTGCCGACCTGCTCGCCCATCATCGTGCCGTCGAATCCGACGAACGGGGCCTCCTTGCCGGAGCCGTCCTTGATGACGTCGTCGGAGGCCAGCAGCGGGATCCCGGCGGCGCGGGCCCGGTCGATGACCTGGGGGCCGATCTGCTGGTCGGGGACGACGACGGCGATGGCGTCGAACTTCTGGGCGATCGCGGTGTCGACCGCGCTGATCGCCTTGTCGGCGTCCTCGCCGACGTCGAACACGGTGACCTGGGCGCCGAGCCCCTTGGCGGCCTCCTTGGCGCCGTTCGCCTGGTCGACGAAGTACTGCTGGTCTCCCTGCTTCTGGATATAGGCGATCTTCACGGTCCCGTCCTTCTTGACCGTGGTCTCGCCGGAGGCCGTCTCCTGCCCGGAGGAGCAGGAGGCGGTGCCCGCGGCGAGGGCCAGGAGACCGAAGGTCATGCCGATCAGGCGCATCCGCACATGGATCATGGGGCGCGGTTCCTTCCACCGATGTCCACCCGTCCTCGGCGGGTGGCGAACATTAAATAGTATTTAATACACAGCACAGGAGAGCTTGTAAAGCGGTGAGGAGGGATCCGGCAGCCGGGCCCGGATCCCGGCCCGCGACACGCGGGCCGGGAACGCACCCACCGGACGGGGGCACGCCGGCGGCACATGAACCCGGGGGACGTGCCGCCGGCGTGCGGATCGGGAGCGCGCCCGCGTCACGCGGATCCGTGACGCGTGGACCGGGAGCGCGCCCGCGATACGTAAACCATCCGATGCGCCGCACCCGCCCCAGCGGCAACACTGGGCGGCGTGACCATGTCCTCCTCCGCCGGCGCGCGCCGCGTCGCCCTGCACCGGCGGGCGGACGTGGAGCCCCAGGAGATCGGCCTGGCCGACCACCGTGACCCGTTCGGCGACGCCGTCACGACCTGGAAGTACGCCCGCTGGACCGGTGAGGAGACGCCGATCGGCTTCCCCGCCGCCGAACTGGTGCCGTCATGGACGGCGAGCGCCCCGCCGGGGTCCTGGATCCAGGTCGAGCTGCGGGCCCGCACCGCGTCGGGCGACCTGACCCGCTGGTACGTGATGGGCCGCTGGGCCGAGGAGGACGGCGACATCCACCGCACCTCCCTGCCCGGACAGGGCGACGAGCACGGCGACGTCGCCGTGGACACCTACGTGGCGGCCCGCCCGGTGACGGCCTACAGGCTCAGGTTCACCCTGTACGGCTCGGGCGCGCGGGTCCACGGGACCGCGGTGATGGCCTCGGCCCCGGCGGACGCCGCTCCTCCGGACGCCGGGACCGTGCCGGCCGGGCACGTCGAGCTGGACGTGCCGTGCCGGTCGCAGAAGGTCCACGCCGGGCACTTCCCGCAGTGGGACGGCGGCGGGGCCAACTGGTGCGCCCCCGCCTCGACGAGCATGGTGCTCGCCTACTGGGGCCGCGGGCCCGCCGCCGCCGATCTGGACTGGGTCCCGCCGGACGACCCGTGCCCGGCCGTGGACCACGCCGCCCGCGGCATGTACGACCACGGCTACCAGGGCACCGGCAACTGGCCGTTCGGCGTCGCCTACGCCGGCCGCTACGGCCTCACCGGGTTCGTCACCCGGCTGCGCTCGCTCGCCGAGCTGGAACGCCTGGTCCGCGCGGGGATCCCGGTCATCACCTCGCAGTCGTTCCGGGAGCACGAGCTGCCCGGCTCCGGCTACTCCACCGGCGGCCACATCATGGTCGTCGCCGGCTTCACCGCGGACGGCGACGTGATCGTCAACGACCCCGCCGCCCCCGGCGACCACGAGGTGCGCCGGGTCTACCCGCGGGCCGCGTTCGGCGACGTCTGGCTCCGCTCGTCCGGCAGCGGGGGGATCGCGCACGTGATCCACCCGCCCGGCTTCTCCCTGCCCCCTTCCGACGGCAATTGGTGATCATGCTGAACGACTCTCCCATCCGCCCCGTCGACGTGGCCCGGGTGGACGACCGTCCCCTCTGGGTCGAGATCTCCGGGGAGGAGGTGTGGTGGGACGAGCCGCGTCCGCACGAGGGCGGGCGCAGGTGCGTGGTCCGGCGCGGCCCGGACGGCGTGCCGCGCGACGCGATCCCCCAGGGCTGGAACTCCCGCAACCGCCTCATCGAGTACGGCGGGCGCTCCTGGCGGCCGCTGCCGGACGGCGGCGTGGTGTTCACCGATTGGTCCGACCAGCGGATCTACCGGTACGGCGGGCGAACCGCGCCGGACGCCGCCGCCTCCGCCCCGGCCGGCGTCCCGGGCGCCGCGCCCGACGCCGTCCGGGACACCGCGCCGGACGCCGCCCCGGTGCCGCTGACCCCCGGCGACGGCGCCCGCTACGGCGACCTGTACCTGCCGCCGGGGCGCGCCGAGGTGTGGGCGGTGCGCGAGACGCACCCCGCCGGGCCCCGCCGCGACCTGGTGGCGGTCCCGCTGGACGGCGGCCCGGTGCGGGTGATCGCCTCCGCCCAGCACTTCCTGGCGAACCCGCGCCTGTCCCCCGGCGGCACGCACGTCGCCTGGATCGGCTGGGACCACCCGAACATGCCGTGGGACGGCACCGAGCTGTGCGTGGCCCCGCTGGACGCCGCCGGTACGGCCGGGCCGTACCGGGTCGTGACGGGCGGGCCCGAGGAGTCGGTGGTCCAGGCCGAGTGGCGCGACGACGGCGCCCTGTACGCGCTGACCGACCGCGACGGCTGGTGGAACCTGCACCTGGTGCCGCTGGACGGCGGGGAGCCTCGCAACCTCGCCCCGCTCGACGAGGAGTGCGGCGACGCGCCGTGGCGGCTGGGCAACACCTGCTTCGCGCTCGCGGGCGACCGGATCGTCCTGCTGCACGGCACCCCGGCCCGCCGCCGCCTCGGCGTGCTGGACCCGGAGACGGGGCGGATCGAGGACGTCGAGGCGCCGCCGACCTACTGGAACCCCACCGTCTCGGCCTCGGGTGACGTGGTGGCGGGCGTGGCGGCCTCGCCGTACACGCCGTTCGAGGTCTTCCGGGTGGACCTGCGGACCGGCGGGCACGAGGTGCTGTCGGCGCGCAAGGAGCTGCCGCCGCGCGAGGCGCTGCCGGAGCCGGAGGCGGTGACGTTCGACGGCGTGCACGCGCACGTGTACCCGCCGCGCGGCGTCACCGGGCCCGCCCCCTACGTGGTCTTCGTGCACGGCGGCCCGACCAGCGCGAGCACCATGGTCCTGGACCTGGAGATCGCCTACTTCACCAGCCGGGGCATCGGCGTGGCCGACGTGAACTACGGCGGCTCCACCGGGTACGGCCGCGCCTACCGCGAGCGGCTGCGCGGCGGGTGGGGCGTGGTGGACGTGCGCGACTGCGAGACGGTGGCGCGCGGCCTGGTCGCCGCGGGAAAGGCCGACCCGGACAGGGTCGCGATCCGGGGCGGCAGCGCGGGCGGCTGGACGTCGACGGCCGCGCTGGTGCACAGCACGGTGTTCCGGGGCGCGGTGGCCCACTACGCGATCACCGACCCGGAGGGCTGGGCGGCCGAGACCCACGACTTCGAGTCGCGCTACCTGGACGGGCTGATCGGCCCGCTGCCCGAGACCCGGCAGCGCTACCTGGACCGCTCCCCCACGCTGCACGCGGACCGCGCCTCCGGCCCGGCGCTGCTCATGCACGGCCTGGAGGACGCGATCGTCGACCCGGTCCAGGCCGAGCGGTTCGTCGCGGCGCTGGACCGCGCGGGCACGCCGTGGGCGTACATCACCTTCCCCGGCGAGCAGCACGGCTGGCGCCGCGAGGAGACGATCGTCGCCGCCCTGGAGGCGGAGCTGGCCTTCTACGGCCTGATCTTCGGCTTCCCGACACCCGAGGTGCCGCCCCTGGCGCTTAAGGGTATGCACCAATAATCCACTTTCGGGGGAGTTTTTTCGATGAACGAGGTCGCCCAGATCTGCTCGGACCTGATCAGGTTCGACACCACCAACCCCGGCTCGGGCGAGCGCCCGGCGGCCGAGCACGTCGCCGAGCTGCTGACCGACGCCGGCGTCGAGCCGGTGGTGTTCGAGTCGGCCGAGCGCCGTACCAGCGTGGTCGCCCGCATCCCGGGCGACTCGCCCGAGGCCCTGCTGATCCACGGCCACCTGGACGTGGTCCCGGCCGAACCGGCCGACTGGCGGGTCCACCCCTTCTCCGGAGAGGTCGCCGACGGCTGCGTCTGGGGGCGGGGCGCGGTGGACATGAAGGGCACGGTCTCCATGACGCTCGCCCTGGTCCGCGACTGGGCCCGGCGCGGCGTGCGGCCGAAGCGGGACCTCGTGCTCGCCTTCCTGGCCGACGAGGAGGCCACCGGCGAGTACGGCGCGCGCTACGCGGCCACCCGGCACCGGGAGCTGTTCGAGGGCTGCACCGAGGCGATCAGCGAGTCCGGCGGCTACAGCGTCCAGGCCCCCTCCGGGGCGCGGATCTACCCGGTCGCGGTGGGCGAGCGCGGCACCGCGTGGATGAGGCTCACCGCGACCGGCGTCGCCGGCCACGGTTCCAAGCCGCCCAAGGACAACGCCGTGGCCGAGTTGTGCCACGCGCTGTCCAGGATCGCCGCCCACCGCTGGCCGGTGCGGCTCACCCCGGGGGTGGCGGCGCTGCTCACCGAGCTGGGCGACATCCTGGGCGAGCCGATCGACCTCGACCGGCTGGAGGAGGAGGCCGACCGGCTGGGCTCGGTCGGCGCGCTGTTCGCGGCGCAGATCCGCAACTCGGCGAACCCGACCATGCTGGAGGCCGGTTACAAGGTCAACGTGATCCCCGGCACCGCGAGCGCGCACGTGGACGGCCGCTTCCTGCCCGGATACCGGGAGGAGTTCCTGGAGACGATCGACCGGCTGCTCGGCCCGAAGGTCACCCGCGAGTTCGTCAGCTTCGAGGACGCCCCCTCCGCGCCGGTGGACTCGCCGTTCTTCGACCGGCTCTGCGAGGCGCTCGTCGCCGAGGACCCGGCGGCGCGGCCGGTGCCGTACGTGATGTCGGGCGGCACGGACGCCAAGTCCTTCGCCGACATCGGCATCAGGGGGTACGGCTTCGCGCCCCTGATGCTCTCCCCCGACCTCGACTACTACGGCATGTTCCACGGCGTGGACGAGCGCGTCCCCGTCGAGGGCCTGGAGTTCGGCGTCCGCGTCCTGGACCGCCTGCTGGCCGCCTGACCGTCCGGCCGCGCACCGGGAGCGCCTCCGGGGCCCGGTGCGCGGCCGGAACAGCTCAGAAGGGCGCAGAAGACGCATCAGATAACTTACGTACTTCCTATTTAGGTTGGTTTGCGGCAGTCTGTGCGTGGAGGAGACATGGATCAGATCACCCTGAGCCCGCGCCACCTCCACGCGTTCACCGAAGTGGGCTTCCAGATCGCCGGGCGCGGTGGCGCGGCCGGCGCGATGCGCGCCCTGCGCGAGGTCGTCCCCCTGGACGCCTACGAGTTCGTCGCCTACGACCCCGTGACCGGCCGGCACCGCAGCCTGGTCGCAGGCGGCCACCCCCGGACGGACGACGACGCCGCGGAGGAGTACGCCCGCCTCGCCCCCTACCGCCGGGCCATGGACCTGCGGACGCCGCTGCCGATGGGCGCCCCCGGCACCGAGCGCTACTTCCGCCGCCACCTGGAACCGTACGGCTGGCGCTCCGGGCTGACCGCGCCCCTGTTCCTGGCGGAGGGCGGCGGAGACGGCCGGTACACCGGCCTGCTCCACCTGAACGCCCGCGACCCCGCCGCCTTCACCCCCGGGACCGGCACGCTGATCGGCGCCGTCTCCCCCGTCCTGGCCCACGTCACCGACCTGAGCCGCTGCGTGGTCAACCCGGTCGGCGTGCCGCCGGGCTTCCGCGCGGCGGCGTTCGACCGCAACGGCGACCGCCGGGACGTCGCCGGCGCCCCGCACTCGGCGGCCGTCGCCGCCGAGCCCGCCATGGCCGGGCTCGCCCGGGAGTTCATCGACTCGCGCGAGCTCAACCGGCGGGGCCTCTGGCTCGACGCCACCGGATGCTGGCACGAGGTACGGCTGATGCGCGCCGGGGTCGGGCCGCACGGCGCCCTCCAGGGGGCGGTGATCGCCGAGCGGCCGTGCGCGCCGCCGTACGAGCTGACCGCGCGGGAGGTCGAGGTGATCACCCGGGTCGCCCTCGGCGACTCCAACCCGCAGATCGCGGCGGCGCTGGTGCTGAGCGTCCGCACCGTCACCACCCACCTGGAGCACATCTTCGCCAAGCTGGGCTGCGAGAGCCGGACCCGGCTGACCACCAGGGCCCTGGCCGAGGGGCTGTGCCGGCTGTCCGTGTGACGGCCGGGGTGGCCGTGCGGGGTGCGGAACGGCCGTCCGCGTGAAGGCCGGGGGCGGGATGCCCGGGTGAGGCCGGGCCGGGGGCGGAGTGCCCGTGTGAGATCCGGGCCGCCGGCCGCGCCTTCGCCGGGCGGCCGTCGAGGTCAGCGGACGCCGGCCAGCCGGGGCTCGGGCACCGCGGCCGGCTCCAGCACGAGCTCGAACCAGACCCGGTTGGACCCGGCCTCCCTGACCAGGCCCCAGCGGTGCGCCAGTGCCTCCACCAGCGGCAGGCCGCGGCCGCCGGTGGCGTCGGCCGGGGCGCGGCACACGCACGGCGCCGCCGCCGACCCCTCGTCCTGGACGCAGACCCGCACCCCCGAGGCGGAGCAGGCGACGGTGACGGTGAACGCCCCGCCGCTCCCCGACCGGGAGTGGACGATCGCGTTGGTGGCGAGCTCGCTGGTCAGCAGCACGCAGTCGTCGTGGAGCGGGTGGTCGCGCCCGAGCGTGACCGACACCAGGCGGCGTGCCCGCACCACCTGGTCGGGAGAACCCGCCAGGCGGAGAACCCATTCGCCGCCGTCGTACTCCGATGAGACGTCCATCTGGCCCCCTCCGAGGTGGTCCGCGCACTGAGAGGACGCGACGCTCCAAGAGGGAGATGTCTCACAAAAGTAGGAATCCGATGGCCCACCGGACAGTCAGGTCGGGCTTGCCAGGAGGGCCGCCGCCTGCATGGCCGCCTCCCGGACACCAGAAGGCCGCATCCGTCCCAGACGGATGCGGCCTTCCGGGGAAAACGCCGGTGGCGCGCTCCCCGCCCGGCGTCCGCCGCGCTACACCCGGTGCCAGCGCGCCTCGAAGAAGCAGTAGACCGCGAAGAGGAGCAGGCCGATCGCGATGAGGGCGAGCAGCCACGGGCCCGCGGGGGCGTCGGCCAGGGCGCGCAGCGTCGAGTCCATCCCCTTGGCCTTGTCCGGGTCGTAGGTGACCGCGGCCTGGATGACGAAGACGCCGGCGACCGCGGCGATCACACCCCGGGCGATGTAGCCGGCCATGCCGAGCTTCTCGGCCAGGTTCCGCACCTTCGGCGGCATCTCACCGGTGCGCATGTTCTTGAGGAACTTCTTCTTCCATCCCCGGTACGCCCAGTACGCGCCGAGGGCGATCAGCCCGAGCCCCGCCAGGCCGACCAGGAACTGCCCGCCGGGCAGGTCCATCGCCTTGGCGGTCAGGTCGTGGGAGCTCTTGTCGGTCGAGCTTCCCGGGTCTCCCTTCAGCAGCGTGCTGACCAGTGCCGCCACGATGAGCCCGTAGACCACCGTGCGCGCGACCGACTCGACGCGGTCCTTGGTCTCGCCGCGGCCGATGACGGCCTCCGACAGCTGCCAGAGGGTCAGCGCGACGAAGCCGGCGACCATCAGCCAGAGCAGCACCGTGCCGAAGGGCTGCTCGGCCACCGTCTCGATCGCGCCGGTCTTGTCGGCCTCCTTGCCCCCGCTGCCGCCCTCGAAGGCGATCTGCAGGGCCAGGAAACCGATCAGTCCGTAGAGGACGCCACGACAGGCCAGTCCGAGCCGGGTCAGCCTCTCCAACGTCCGACTGTTCGCCGCCCTGTGCGCGGCGCCTTCCACCTCTGCCTGAGCGCTGTTCATACTCATTCGCTCTTACCGGTCAAAGGGAGAGTAAACTTCACCCTCAGCTTTCCGGCATCGCGTCCAGCCGCCGGAGGATGACGCCCTCGCGCAGCGCCCACGGGCATACCTCCAGTTCGCCGACGCCCAGGAGGTCCATCGCCGCGTCGGCGACGATCGCCCCGGCCGGGAGCTGGGGCGCCCGCCCCTCGGACACCCCGGGCAGCGCCGCCCGCTCGCGCGCGCTCATCGCGACCAGCCGTCCCACCCATTCCACCAGGTCGGCGTGCCTGAGCACCCGGCGGACGCCGAGCCCCTCGGTGGAGGGCGCGGCCCCGGCGATCCTCGCGAGCTGGCGGAAGGTCTTGGAGGTGGCCACCGCGTGGTCGGGCCGGCCGTACCGGGTGGCAGCGGCCACGACCCGGGCGATCTCCGCCCGCACGTGCCGGCGCAGCTCCCGCGCCTCGGCGGGCGGGGGCGGGTCGGCGGTGAACCGGCCGCGGGTGAGCCGCCCGGCGCCCAGCGGCAGCGAGACCGCGACGTCCGGCTGCTCGTCGATCCCCGAGGCGATCTCCAGCGACCCGCCGCCGATGTCCAGCACCAGCAGCCGGCCGGAGGACCAGCCGAACCAGCGCCGCACCGCGAGGAACGTCAGCCTCGCCTCGTCCTGGCCGGACAGCACCTCGAGACCCACCCCGGTGGCGGCCCTGACCCGCCCGAGGACCTCCTCGCCGTTGGCGGCCTCCCGGACGGCGGAGGTCGCGAAGGCCATGAGGTCCTCGACGCCCTTGTCCTCGGCGATCCGCACGGCGTGCTCGACGCACTTGAGCAGCCGCTCGGCCCCGGCCTCCGACAGCCGCTCGCCGTCCTCCATGTGCTCGGCGAGCCGCAGCTCCTCCTTGTGGGAGTAGGCGGGCAGCGGCCTGGCGCCCCGATGGGCGTCCATCACCAGCAGGTGCACCGTGTTGGAACCGATGTCGAGAACGCCCAGTCGCATGGGATGAAATTACTACTGTTCGTCCCCTCGCCGGGCCGTACGGAGTCTCCCCCGGCAGGGCGTAACGGTCCTCCGCACGGGGTACTCACGTTGAAAAAGGACATAAATCCCTAAATGATGAAAGAAGGGATAAATATGAACGATGCTCGGGGGCCGACCGTGGGCATCCTCGGCTCGTACGGCGGCCGCAACCTCGGGGACGAGGCCATCCTGACCAGCATCCTCGACGGCATCCGGCGGGAGCGTCCCGACGTGACCCCCCTGGTCTTCTCCCGCTGCCCCGGCTACACGCACGCCCACTACCCCGGCGTCGAGGTGACCGGATGGGAGGGGATGAGCCGCGAACCCGTCTCCCAGGTCATCGCCCGCCTGGACATGCTGGTCCTCGGCGGCGGCGGCATCCTCTACGACACCGAGGCCCGCCGCTACCTGCGGGTGGCCCAGCTCGCCCTGGAACGGGACGTCCCCGTCTTCACCTACGCCCTGGGAGCCGGACCGCTCACCACCCGCACCGACTGCACGATGACGCGGGAGACCCTGACCTCCGCCGTCGCCGTCACCGTCCGCGACGAGGAGTCCCGGCTGGCGCTGGAGGAGGCCGGTGTGATGTCCCCGATCATCGTCACCGCCGACCCCGCCCTGCTGCTCGAACCCGAGCCGTTCGGCCGGGACATGCTGCGCGCCGAGGGCATCAGGGAGGGCACGCGGCTCGTCGGCATGAACGTGCGCGAACCCGGCTGCGCCGCCGAGCACCTCGACGTGCAGGGATACCACGAACTGCTCGCGCACCTCGGGGACTTCCTGGTCAACCGGCTCGACGCCGACGTCGTCTTCGTGCCGATGGAACGCGACGACATCCGGCACTCCCACGCCGTGGTGTCCCACATGAACGCCGCCGGCCGCTGCCGGGTGCTGCACGGCGACTACCGGCCCCGGCAGATCCTCGGCCTGACCCGGCACCTGGACCTCGCGGTCGGCATGCGGCTGCACTTCCTGATCTTCGCCGCGATGCGCGGCGTCCCGCTGCTGCCGCTGCCGTACGCGGGGAAGGTCTTCGACTTCGCCCAGCGGATCGGCGCGCCGGCCCTGCGGGGCGTGGTCAGGGAGGCCGCCGGCCCGCTGCTGGCCGAGGTCGACCGGGTGTGGGACGAGCGGCCCGCGCACACCGAGCGGATCAAGGCCCGCATCCCGGCCCTGCGCGCCATGGCCGCCACGACGGCCGAGTACTTCCTGGAACAGCTCGACCGCCTCACCCCGCACGCCGCCGTCTGGAGCCGGACGGCCTAGGACCTGTTTTGTGGATCTTCGCCGTGGCGAGGATCGGTCAGGTGGTCCCTCGCAAGGCGGAGGAGGAGGCCATAGCGGAGCTATGGGTGACGCGATTCCGGGGTCCCCGCGGAGAACGCGGAGCCTGCGGAGCGTTTCCGTGGGGCAGGGCGACAACGCGGCGAGGGGCCACCTGGGCGACCGCAGTAGGCGGAAAGATCCACAAAACAGGTCCTAGCCGGCGCCTCACGCCGCACCCCGCCCGGAGCCGGATGACCCGGCCGGAGCCCGGCGGGCGACGCGGAAGCGGGGTGATCCGGCCGGAGCCCGGCGGACGACGCGGGAGCGGGGCGGCCTCGCCGTACCGGTCCCGGGTGGCCCCGCCGTACCGGCCCTACCAGCCCAGCCGGCCCTTTCCGGAGATCAGCGCGCGGGCGATGACCATGCGCTGGACGTCGTTGGTGCCCTCCCCGATCGCCATCATCGGCGCGTCGCGGTAGAGCCGCTCGACCGTGAACTCCGGCGAGTAGCCGTACCCGCCGTGGACGCGCATCGACTCCAGCGACGCCCTGATCGCGACCTCGGAGGCGAAGTACTTGGCCATGCCCGCCTCCATGTCGGCCCGCTCCCCCGCGTCGGCCCGGGTGGCGGCCCAGTAGGTGAGCAGCCGGGCGGCCTGGATCTCGGTCGCCATGTCGGCCAGTTTGAGCTGGATCGCCTGGAAGTCGGCGATCGGCCGCCCGAAGGCGGCGCGCTGCCGGGAGTAGTCCAGCGCGGCGTCGTACGCCGCCTGGGCGACGCCGACCGCGCGGGCCGCGATGTTGATCCGGCCGAGCTCCAGCCCCGACAGGACCTGCTGCATGCCGCGCCCCTCGACGTCGCCCAGGAGGTTCGCGGCCGGGACCCGCACGTCGTCCAGCACGACCTCGCACGACTCGGTGCCCTTGTAGCCGAGCTTGGGGAGGTCCCGGCCCACGGTGAAGCCCTCGGCGGAGGCGTCCACCAGCAGCACCGACATGCCCCGGTGCGCCGGCTCGGTCCGGGACGTCTTCACCAGCACCGGCAGCGGGTCGGCGTGGCGGGCGTTGGTGATCCACGTCTTGACGCCGCGCACCACGTAGTGGTCCCCCTCGCGGCGGGCGGTCGTGGTGATGCCCTGAAGATCGGTTCCGGCGCCCGGCTCGGTCAGCGCGATACCGGTACGGCGGGCGCCGGTGGCCAGGTCCGGCAGGTAGGCGGCCTTCTGCTCGGCGGTGCCGTACCGGGCGATCATCGAGCAGGCCAGGGAGTGCGAGCCGATCGTGCCCGCCACCCCCATCCAGCCTCGGGAGATCTCCTCGAAGACCAGGGCGAAGGAGACCATGTCCGCCGCCAGCCCGCCGTACTCCTCGGGGACCGACAGTCCGAACAGACCCATCCGCTTCATCGTCTCGACGATCTCGGCGGGATGGCGGCCCGAGCGCTCCCACTCCGCGGCGACCGGCACGATCTCCCTGTCCACGAACGCGCGCAGCGTCTCGCGGAACGCCCGCTGCTCCTCGGTCAGTTCGAAGTCCATGTCGCTCCTCGGGAGGGGACCTAATACTCCAGCATCACTTTGTGACCTCTGGCTGTCTTCGCCGATAGTGGCTGATCTT
>NZ_JBEZNH010000025.1:0-107777 GCF_040653115.1 Streptosporangium sp. NPDC048047
GCCGTCGACGTGCCAGATGTCGCCCCAGACGCGGGCGGTGGCCTGCACCCGGGCCGTGCGCGGGACGCGGATCCTCTGGTAGGCGGCGAGCGCGTCGTCCCACGAGCCGGCGTGCCCCGCCGACTGCTCCGCCAGCACCTGGGCGTCCTCCAGCGCCTGGCAGGCGCCCTGGGCGAGATACTGCAGCATCGGGTGGGCGGCGTCGCCGACCAGCGCGACCCTGCCGTCGACCCAGGTGCCCGCCGGTTCCCGGTCGAGCATGTTCCAGTGGCGGTCGCGCCACAGGTGCGCCAGGGCGCCGCGCACCTCGTCGCAGCACCGTTCGAAAGCCGCCTCCGGGTCGCCGGGGCCGCGGAAGACCGCGACCTGGTTGAGCAGGGCGCCCCGGCGCAGCGGGTACTGCACGAGATGGCAGTCCGGGCCCAGCCAGGCGACGACCTCGTCGAGGCGGACGCCGAGGCCGGCGACGGGCACCGTGCCCCGGTGTGCGATGAATCCGGAGTCCACCGGGCCGTCGGCGACGAACCCCGCCCGCAGACCCGACCCCAGCCCGTCGGCCCCCAGCACCACGTCGCCCTCGTACGCGGAGCCGTCGGCGCAGACGACGCGCGCGCCCGCGGGCAGGTGCTCCACCCGTTCCGCGTGGCATCCCCCGACCAGGTCCACTCCCTCGCGCTCGCACTCCTGGAGCAGGACGCGGTGCAGGTCACTGCGGTGGACGACGACGTAGGGGCCGCGGTAGCGCCGCAGGAACCCCTCGCCGAGGTCCAGGTGGGTGAGCTCCTCGCCGCTGACCGCGTCGCGGAAGACCAGCCGCCTCGGCAGCACCCCCTTCGCCGCGACCTCGTCCAGCAGGCCCCAGCCGGCCAGCACGCGGGTGGCGTTGGGGCCGAGCTGCAGCCCGGCCCCGACCTCGCCGAACTCGTCGGCCCGTTCGAGCAGCCGTACGGCGCGGCCGGCCCTGGCCTGGGCGTACGCGGCGGCCAGCCCGCCGATCCCGCCTCCGACGACGATCACGTCGGCACGCTTCACATGCACTTCCACTCCTCCCAGATCTCCTAGAGCCAGCGGCCCGGGTCGCGCGGCGCCCCGCCCGGGGCGGCGCCGCGCCCGGTCAGCCAGGCGGCGAGGCGCGCGGCCGGCGCGGTGAGGGGCGGTGAGGGCTCGCCCGCGCTCCAGGTCCGGTCGCGGTCGACGGGCGCCAGGGTGAGCGAGGGCTCCTGCCCGCGCCGGCGCCGCAGTTCCATCACGTCGGTCAGCAGCGCGTCCACGAACTCCGGGGGGAAGTCGTCGAAGCTCGCGCCCGCGCCCAGGTCGACGGCGTGCACCCACACCTCGCGACTCCGCATCCACGGGATCTCGGTCGCCGGGACGGTCCGGCCCTGGGCGGTGACGACCCTCGTCCGCCACTGGAGGTCCGACAGCCCGGTGAGCGCCGCCTCCAGCTCCGCCGCGGTCCGGGCGACCAGCCCGCGCAGCTCGGCGGGCTCCAGCGCGGCCCCCTCGACGATCTCCGTGTCGCGCGCCTCAGGTCCGCCGGGGTACATCGGGGTCTCCTCCCCCGTTCGCGCCCAGTGGACGAGCCGGGTCAGCGCCCTGGCGTTGAAGGCGACGTGGGCCGCCAGGTGGCGGCCGGTCCAGCCCGGCAGCGGGGTGGGCCCGTCCAGGTCGGCGGTGTCCAGGGCGGCCGTGAAGAACACCGTGCCGTGGCAGGCCCACTCCAGGGCCGTCCCGACGCCGGGGTCCCCGGTTCGGGGGTTCCCGGTTCGGGGGTTCCCCGCGCCGGGGTCCTCAACGCCGGGGTCTTCTGCGCCGGGGTTCCCGGCGCCGGGGTCGCGGGCGTCAGCCATCGCGGCGCGCCGTGTTGGCCAGTTCGCCGATCCCGGCGATCCGGGTGACCATCCGGCTTCCGCCGGCCAGGTAACGCTTCGGGTCTCGGGCGTGCCCCACCCCGCCGGGGGTCCCCGTGGCGATGACGTCGCCGGGACGCAGGGTCAGGATCTCCGACAGGTAGGAGACCAGCTCCGCGGGCCCGAAGACCAGGTCGGCGGTGCCGGCCCGCTGCACGGTCTCCCCGTCGACCTCGCAGGAGATCTCGCACGACGGCCACGGGTCCCCGGCGATCTCGTCGGGGGTGACCAGAACCGGGCCGAACGGCGTGGTGGCCTCGAAGGTCTTGCCCTGCAGCCACTGCACGGTCCGGTACTGGTAGTCGCGGGCCGTCACGTCGTTGAGGACGGAGTAGCCGGCGATGGCGGCCCGCGCCCGCTCGGGGCTCGCGTGCCGTACCGTGTCGCCGATCACGACGGCCAGCTCGGCCTCCCAGTCCATCTCCGACGAGACGGCGGGCAGGACGATGTCGTCGTACGGGCCGACCAGCGCCTCGGGGAACTTGGCGAAGATCGTGGGGTGCCGCGGCAGTTCACGGCCCATCTCCAGGATGTGGGTCCGGTAGTTCAGGCCGACGCACAGGATCTTGCCCGGCCGCGGGACCACCGGCGCGTAGCCGACTCCGGACAGCGGGTGCGACGCCCCTCCCCCGGCCGCGGCGAGCTCGCGCCAGCCGGGCCTGGCGAGCAGCTCGCCGACGTCGGCGGCGTCCAGCTCCACGGCCAGGTCCCCCTCGATCCGCGCGGCCACCGTACGGCCCGGCAGGCGCAGCGTGGCGAGCCTCATCCGATCTCCTCCCTGAACTGGTGCAGTGCCTCGAAGACGGGGGTGTCGCTGAAGCGGAACAGGTCGAACCGCGAGTCGGCCCGCACGGTCAGCGCCGACCACGAGGGCACCACGACGAGGTCGCCGCGGCCGAGCCGGTGCTCCACTCCGTCCAGCGTCACCGTGCCCTCGCCGTCGAACACCTGGTAGACCGAGGAGCCGACCTCGCGCCGGGTCCTGGTGCGCGTGCCCGGCCAGAGCCGGTGGAACTCGGCCCGGATGGTCGGCATGACGTCGCCGCCGGTGGTGGGGTTGGTGTAGCGGACGGCCGCGTGCCCCGGCTCGACGGTGACGGCGTGGCCCTCGTCCTCCAGGGCGAGCTGCTCGTCGAGCGCGCGGTCGGTGTGCTCCCAGCGGTAGGCGGCGATCGGCGAGTGCGGCCTGGCGTCCAGGCCGGACAGCGGCCGCAGGCCCGGATGCCCCCACAGGCGCTCGGAGCGGGACAACGGCGGCGTCGAGGTGTCGGTGACCTGCTCCGGGCCGAACTCGAAGAACGAGCTGTCGATGTAGTGGACGAACGGGATGTCCAGCCCGTCGATCCAGGCCATCGGCTCGTCGGTGGTGTTGTGGTGGCCGTGGAAGCGCCAGCCGGGGGTGAGCAGGAAGTCGCCCCGCCGCATCGCCACGGGGTCGCCGTCCACGACCGTCCAGACCCCCTCACCCTCCACCACGAAGCGGAAGGCGTTCTGGGTGTGCCGGTGCTCGGGGGCGACCTCACGCGGGCCGAGGTACTGGATCGCCGCCCACAGCGTCGGGGTGGCGTAGGGCCGGCCGCCCAGCCCGGGGTTGGCCAGGGCGATGGCCCTGCGCTCCCCGCCGCGGCCCACCGGCACGAGGTCGCCGGCGCGCCGGGCCAGCGGGTGGAGTCTCTTCCACTCCCACACGTGCGGTCTGGCCTCGGGCCGGGGGTGCGGGGGCATGAGGTCGCCGACCTGCGTCCACAGCGGAAGGAGGTGTTCGGCCTCGAAATCGGCGTAGAGCCGCCCAAGGGCGGCGTCCTCACTTGGATTCATGGCCTCAAGCTATCGACCTGTTCTGCATGACGCACTAGCATTCTTCTATGAAGAACAAGCCGGCGTACGCGCTGGGCTCCGTCGACAACGTGCTCCTCCTGCTGCACATGCTGCGCGACCAGGGGAGGCTCAAGGTCACCGACGCCGCGAAGGAGCTGGGCATCGCCCGCTCGACCGCGCATCGGCTGCTGGCGATGCTGGTCTACCGCGACTTCGCCGTGCAGGACGAGAACCACACCTACCTGCCGGGGCCGTTCCTCTCCTCCGCCGGCGGCGTCGGGGGCTCCGCCCTCCGGCGGCTGCGCGAGGTCGCCCAGCCCCACATGGAGGCGCTCTGCGGCCGGGTCCACGAGACCGTCAACCTGATGATCCGGGTGGGCGCGGAGGTGCGCTTCCTGTCGAGCGCGGAGTCACCGCAGATCCTGCACGTCGGCGACCGCCGCGGTTCGATCCTGCCCGCCCACCGGGCGTCGGGCGGCAAGGCGCTGCTCGCAGTACTGCCCGCGGACCGGCTCGGGGAGGTCTGCCCCGACCTGACGGAGGCGGAGCTCGCCAGGCTGACGCGGGAGCTCGACGAGGTCCGGGCCCGCGGGTACGCCCTCAACGTCGAGGAGACGGAGCAGGGGGTCTCGGCCGTCGGGGCCGCCGTGCACGACGGGCGGGGAACCGCGGTCGCGGCGTTGTCGATCGCCGTCCCCTCGGCCAGGTTCGGCCCCGACCGGGTCGGCGCGTTCGCCCGGGATCTCCACCGGACCGTCCTGGACGTCGAACGCGGCCTCGCGGGCGTCCCGGGCCTCTGACACCCGGGCCTCTGACACCCGGGCCTCTGACACCCGGGCCTCCGCCCTCGCCGCCCCCGGGCCGGGCGGGGACGGCGGGCGGAGCGTCGGACCGGCGGCTCTCACCCCATCCGGGTGGCGATCGCCGACGGCCTGGAAGCCTGCGAAGGCTTGGAGAGCTGGAGGGCCTCGGACGGCTGCGGAGTCCTGGACGGCTCCAGGGGCTTGGACGGCTGCGGCACCGTGGCGCCCTGCGGCGCGGCGCACAGGTGGCGCAGCACCTGGCGGAGCCGGTTACGCAGCTCCGGGTCGGCGACCCGCCCGGCCTCGTCGAACCGGCCGGCGGCCGGCGACACCGGCAGGTCCACGCCGTGCACGACGGCGCCCGCGGCGCCGAGGGCGCGGCGCAACTCGATCTGCGTCCAGATCGCCTCGTACGGGCGCAGGCAGGCGGTCACCACGCCGACCGGCTTGTCCACCAGGACCGCGCCGCCGCGCCCGGAGGCCGCCCAGTCGAGGGCGTGACGGAGCTGGGGAGGCAGGTCGCTGTGCGCCGGAGCGGCGATCAGCACGCCGTCCGCGGCGGACAGCGCCCGGCACAGCTCCTCCACGGGACCCGGGAGCGGGCCGTCCTCGAACGGCGGCACCTCCTCCAGGCCCTCCCACGTGTCGAATCCCACCGAGGCCGGCAGCTCGCGCCCGGACGCCTCCAGCAGCCTCCCGACGTACGCTCCCGGACGCAGGCCGCCCGCGATTCCAATGATCTTCATCCCCGACCCCATTCTGTCGCCACGCCGCGACCCCGTCTACCGCCCGGACAGGGCCGGTGGACGTCCTCCCGAGCGCCGCCGCGACACACGCCACCGGACTTCGCGCTCCATCACGTCGCTTGACCCTGCCCTGGGGAACAGGCCCCGAACATGACGTACGTCACATCTTTCACAGAGGAGCACCAGGTTCCCTCCAGGAACGCCCGGCGCGCGGCGCGGCGCGGAGCGGGACACGGCCCCTCTCTCCAGACTCGGCCGGAGAGACGGATCATGTACGGGGAACTCATGCGTGCTCTGAGGTACTGGCTGGGACTGGGAGCCTGCGGCATCGGCGCGGGTGCCTTCGCCCTCGCCCCCGCCTCGGCGATGGAACCGATCAACCCGATCGCCGGGAACAACGGCTTCACCGTCATGGTGGAGGGGGACGCCACGCTGACGAGCAACGAGAACGAGGGCACGCTGGCGATCGGCGGGAACCTCATCATGACCGGCGACTACCGGGTCGCCCTCGCCACGGCCGGCTCCTACGTCGTCGACGGCGACGCCCGGCCGACGGCGCTGGTGGTGGGCGGCCGGGTCGCCTTCGACCAGAGCACCCCCACCGGCCGTGTCTCGGTCCTCTCCCAGGGATACGTCAAGATCGGCTCCCTGGCGGACTCCGTCGTCATGGACACCGACAACAACCAGGTGCCGGCCAACACGCGGGTGAACTCCACGGGGGACTACGAGGATCCCAAGCGGGTGGAGCTGAACGTCCGCCAGCCCGTCGCCTCGGTGGGCCCGGCCACGATCTTCGACTTCCAGCAGCTCTTCGAGACCTACCGGGCGCGGTCCGCGGAGCTGGCCGAGTGCGAGAACAACGTCGTGCTGCGCGACGGGAACGGCCGGCCGTTCCCCGGCGGGGTGATACCCCCGGGCTCCCCCGTGCGGATCAGCCTGACGGAGGCCACCACCAACGTCATCCAGATCGCCGGCGAGAACCTGAACAACATCTCCACCCTGATCTTCGACAACCAGCCGACGGCGACCTCACCGCTCATGGTCGTCGTGGACACGACGGCCGAGGGCGGCGTCTACGACTGGGTCGCGCCGAACTTCGCCGGCGTCGGCGGGGAGCAGGCCCGGTACATCCTGTTCAACTTCCCCGACGCCACGTCGATCGCCCTGCCCGTCGGGCAGGGCGGGACCGTCGAGGGGACGATCTACGCGCCGAACGCCCTGCTGACCGACCTCAACTCCTCCAACATCGAAGGCAACGTCATCGTCCGCTCCCTCGTCCACGGCGACGCGCAGAACAACGGCGGGGAGATCCACGACTTCCAGTTCGGCACCACCCTGGACTGCCTGGCCCCCACGCCGACCCCGACGCCCACCCCGACTCCGACGCCCACGCCCGGCCCGGTCGTCCCGGGGAGCGTCTGGTCGTCGCAGTCCCGGGACCCGGAACGCGACCCCGGCCGGCAGAAGGGCCGCGATCTCCAGCGGGGCCGCGGCAGCGCCGAGAGCATCACCCGCAACCGGTCGGACGTGGGCATCCGGATGAACGGCCGGCACGCCGGGCACCACAGGTCCTTCACACACCGGGTGAAGAGGCACCACGGCGGGCGCGACTGCCACCGCTGACACCGCTGACACCGCTGACACCCGGCCGCGAAGGCCCCCTACAGGCCGAGCACCTCCCGCTCGACGTGGTCCAGGGCGAGGCGGACCGCGCCGAGTGCGACGCTCTCGTCGCCGAAGGTGGACAGCGCCACCTGGGGCGGGGTGAGGCACAGCTCGTCGAGGTGGCGGCGGAGCGGCGTCAGCAGGACGTCCCCGGCGCGCGAGCAGCCGCCGCCGACCACCACGAGCTCGGGATCGATCGCCAGGACGAGCGCCGAGGCGCCCACCGCGAGGTTCGCGGCGAAGCGGTCGACCATCCGCAGCGCGCCGGGGTCGCCGGCCCCGGCCGCCACGAAGACCTCGTCGGCCGCGGCGTCCCGGGTCAGCTCGACGGACCCGCTCTCCCAGGCCACCTGGCGCAGGGCGCCGATCTCGCCCGCGCCACCGCCCCGGCCGCGGTGCAGCCGCCCGGCGATGAGGACACCCGCTCCCGTACGGTGACCGACGAGCAGGTAGACGACGTCGGAGGCGTGCTGGGCGCTGCCGCGCCAGTGTTCGGCGAGCAGGGCGAGGTTGGCGTCGTTCTCGGCGAGTCCCGGACAGCCCAGCCAGCGGCCGGCGACGGCCGCCAGGTCGACCCCGGTCCAGCCCGGCAGCACGATGGACAGCGACACCCTGCCGGACCGGTCGATGATGCCGGAGGTGCCGGCGGCGACCGTCCAGACCCGCCCCCTCGGCACACCGGCGCCGTCGACGCAGGCCAGGGCGGTCCGCTCCGCCAGCCCCAGCCGCTCGGGAGCCGGCGCCCCACCGTCGACCGCGACCCGTTCGACGGCCACGACCTCGCCGTTGAGGTCGGCGAGCGCCGCGAGGATCTTGTTGGCCCCGATGTCCACGCCGAGCACGTAGCCGGCGTCGGCGCGGAACCGGAAACGCCGCGCGGGGCGGCCCATCGCCCCCTCGTCCGGCGGGGTCTCCTGAACCCAGCCGCGCCCGCCCAGCTCGTCGAGCACCGTCTCGACCGTCTGCCGGGAGAGCCCGGTGATGCGGCCCAGCTGGGTGAGGGTCGCGACGCCCTGTCTCCGCAGCGCCCGGAGCGTGATCTGGGTGTTGACCCGCCGAAGCAGTGACGGGTCCCCCGGACGCATGTCAGCCACTTACGAGACTCCGTTTCATAAATGTTACCAGACCACCCCATTGACCCCGCTAGACAGTGATTCTAGCATCGGCCGACATACGTCAACGAGTTACATAAGTGGAGGACTCATGACGCGAGCGGTGACCCTCGCCCTGGCCGGCGCCGGTTCCCGGGGGACCGTGTACGCCCGCCACGCCGCAGCCGCCGGGGCGGAGATCGTGGCGGTCGCCGATCCCGTGGCCGCCCGCCGTTCCCGGGTCGCCGCCGAACACCCGACGGCCGTGCCGTACGAGGACTGGCGGGAGCTGGCCCGGCTTCCCCGGCAGGCGGACGCGGTGGTCATCACCACTCAGGACGCCGACCACGTCGAGCCGGCGACGAGGTTCGCCGAGCTCGGCTACGACATCCTCCTGGAGAAGCCCATGGCGGTCTCCGAGGACGACTGCCGCCGGATCGTCGACGCGGCCGAACGCTCGGCGTCGATCTTCGCGGTCTGCCACGTCATGCGCTACATGCCCTACAGCAAGGCGCTGAAGGAGATCATCGACTCCGGGCGGATCGGCGAGATCGTCAGCGTCCAGCACCTGGAGCCGGTCGGCTGGTGGCACCAGGCCCACTCCTACGTCCGGGGCAACTGGCGGCGCAGCGACGAGTCGACGTTCATGCTGCTCGCCAAGTCGTGCCACGACCTCGACTGGCTGGTCCACCTGACCGGCAGGCGGGTCAGGCGCGTCTCCTCCTTCGGCGGCCTCGCCCACTTCCACGCGGGGAACCGCCCCGAGGGCGCCGCGGACCGCTGCCTCGACTGCCCGGTCGAGCCGGGCTGCCCCTACTCGGCGCCGCGCACCTACCTGCCCATGGTGGGCGACCCCTCCTGGGAGAAGTGGCCGCTGCGGGTGCTCACCGAGGACGTCACGACGGAGGGCGTCACCGAGGCGCTGCGGACCGGCCCCTACGGCCGCTGCGTCTACGCCTGCGACAACGACGTGGTGGACCACCAAGTGGTGAACCTGGAGTTCGACGGCGGCGCGACCGCGGCGTTCACCATGACCGCCTTCACCCCCCTGGACTTCCGTCAGACGCGGGTCTTCGGCACCCACGGCTCGATCGAGGGCGACGGTGCCCGGATCACCGTCCACGACTTCGTCACCGGCGCCTCCGAGACGATCGAGACCGTCCCGGAGGGCGGCGCGTCGGCCTCGGACGGGCACGGCGGCGGCGACCGGGGCCTCGTCGAGGCGTTCCTGGACGCGGTCCGCACCCGCGACCCCGGCCGGGTGCTGTCCTCTCCCGGAGAGAGCCTGCACAGCCACCTCATCGCCTGGGCCGCCGAACGCTCCCGGCTCACCGGAGAAACCGTCACCCTGGAAGGAAGCTCACATGCAGGCTAAGAAACTGGTGCTCGGCCTGACGCTGGTCACCGTCCTGGGCGGCGCGGCCGCCTGCGGCTCCGACGGCGGATCCGGCGGGTCCGGCGGCGGCTCCGGTGACGCGGCGGCGCCGCAGGCCGACGGCGGGCGCGGGCCGATCACCTTCGCCAGCGGCAAGCTGGAGGCCGAGGCCACCGAGAAGGCCATCGCCACCTGGAACACCGCGCACCCCGGCGAGAAGGTGACCTCCGTCCTGCTTCCGGAGAGCGCCGACGAGCAGCGCCGCAAGCTGATCCAGAACGCCCAGACCGCGTCGGACTCGCTGGACATCGTCCTCATCGACGCGGTGTGGACCGCCGAGTTCGCCGCCAACCGGTGGGTCGACGAGCTGCCGGCCGACGAGTTCGACGTCTCCGGCTTCCTGCCGCCCGCGGTCGACACCGGCAAGTACCGCGACAAGCTGTACGCGATGCCGATGTACACCGGCACCGGCCTGCTCTACTACCGCAAGGACCTCGTCTCCGAGCCTCCGAAGACCTGGGCGGAGATGAAGACGATCTGCGACAGGGTGCTGCCGAAGCAGAAGGGCATGAGCTGCTACGGCGGCCAGTTCGACAAGTACGAGGGCCTCACCGTCAACTTCTCCGAGGCGGTCAACTCCGCGGGCGGGGAGTTCCTCGACGCGTCCGGCAAGCCCTCGCTGGACAGCGAGGGCGCCAGGGCCGGCGCCGCCTTCATCGCCGACGGCTTCAAGAGCGGCATGATCCCCAAGGAGGCGATCACTTACAAGGAGGAGGAGGGCCGCAACGCCTTCCAGGAGGGCAAGCTGCTCTTCTACCGCAACTGGGCCTACATGTACGAGCTGTCCGGCAAGACCGACGGCTCCAGCAAGGTCGCCGGGAAGTTCGACGTCGCGCCGCTGCCGGGCCTGAACGGCCCCGGCGCCGGCACCCTCGGCGGCAACAACCTCGCGATCTCCTCCTTCTCGAAGCACAAGGAGACGGCGAAGGACTTCATCGCCTTCCTCACCTCGGCCGAGCAGGAGAAGGAGTTCGCGCTGATCAGCTCCACCCCGCTGGCCCGCGCCTCGCTCTACGACGACCCCGTGCTGATCAAGAAGTACCCCTACCTGCCCGCCCTGAAGGACGGCATCCTCGCCGCCAAGCCGCGGCCGAAGGCCGTCAAGTACGGCGACGTCACCGCCGCCATCCAGGAGTCGGCCTACGCCGTTGTCTCCGGGACCAAGCCGGCCGACCAGGCGCTGACCGAGCTGCAGACCGCGCTGACCGGCCTGCTGAAGTGAACCACCGGACGCGGCGGGCGCCCGCCGGAGGACGGAACCGGTCTTCCGGGAAACGGCCCCGGTCTTCCGGAGAACGGTGTCGTTCTCCGGAAGACGGCGCCCGCCGTGTCCGTCCCTGGCAAGCACCCCCCGACCTCAGCAGGAGGTGAGCGGTGGCCACGGTCACCACGAAGCGGCGCTCCGGGCCCGTCCGGCGGTCCGGAGGACCCGAGCGCGCCGTACGCGACGGCCGGTCCTGGACCGCGGCGCTGATGCTGTCCCCCACCCTGGCCGTGCTGGCCCTGGTGGTGCTCTACCCGCTGCTCGCCGCGGCGCGGGAGTCGTTCTACACCAGCGGCGAGACGCTGGACGCCGACGGGTTCGTGATCAAGGGCGAGCGGTTCACCGGACTGGCCAACTACGCGGGCGTGCTGGACGGGCGTTTCCTGAACGCGATGTTCAACACCACGCTCTTCACCGTGGCCACCGTCTCGCTGGAGGTCGTCCTCGGCGTCGCCATGGCCCTAGTGATGCACCGGGCGCTGCGCGGCCGGGCGATCCTGCGGGCAAGCATCCTGGTGCCGTGGGCGGTGCCCACCGCGGTCTCCGGCCTCATGTGGCGGTGGATCTTCCAGACGGACGGCGTCGCCAACGCGCTCCTCGGCACCGACATCCTGTGGACCGCCGAGGGGGTCTACGCCAAGCTCGTCGTGATCGTCGCCGACACCTGGAAGACCGCGCCCTTCGTCGGGCTGCTGGTCCTGGCCGGGCTGCAGATCATCCCCGGCGACGTCTACGAGGCGGCCAGGGTGGACGGGGCCTCGGCCCGGCAGACGTTCTGGCGGATCACGCTCCCCCTGGTCAGACCCGCCCTGCTGGTGGCGGTGCTGTTCCGCATGATGGACGCGCTGCGCATCTTCGACCTGCCGTACGTGCTGATCGGGCCGCGCAAGCACTCCGTGGAGACGCTGTCCGCGCTGGTCTGGGACGAGGCGACGCGCGTGCACTACGGGCCCGCCTCGGCGTACGGCACGGCGCTGTTCTGCTACATCGCCCTGATCGCGTTCGTCTTCGTCCGGCTGCTCGGCGCCGACCTGCTGAGCGACGTGCGAGCCCGAAGGAAGGAGTCCTGACGTGCGCGGCGCCCTGCGCGACGGCGGCATGATCGGCATCGCGCTGTACTGCCTGGTGCCGTTCTACTGGATGATCGTCTCCAGCTTCCGCCGCACCAGCGACATCTACGACAAGTCACCGGTGCCCACCCCGTGGTCGCTGGAGAGCTACTCGGCGGTCTTCGACCCCGGTCTGGGGTTCGGCCGGGCGCTGCTCAACAGCCTCGTCGTCGCCGGGGTGACCACCGCCGCCACGCTGCTGATCGGCGTCATGGCCGCCTACGCGCTGGCCCGGCTGACCTTCCGCGGCAAGAACGTCATCCTGGCGCTGATCATCGCGGTGTCGATGTTCCCGGGCGCGCTGCTGATCGTGCCGCTGCTGAAGCTGTTCACCTCGATCGGCTGGATCAACACCTACCAGGCGATGATCGTGCCGAGCATGTCGTTCGCGCTGCCGCTGACCGTGTGGAACCTCACCACGTTCTTCCGGCAGATGCCGTACGAGCTGGAGCAGGCCGCGATGATCGACGGATGCACGCCGCTGGCGGCGTTCCGCCGGGTGATGCTGCCGCTGGCCGCCCCCGGCGTCTTCACCACGGCGATCCTGGCGTTCATCGCGACCTGGAACGAGTTCATCATCGCGGTCACCATGGTCAACGCCGAGGACCGGCAGACGGCGACCGTCCGGATCGCGCAGTTCAGCGGCGCGGCCAAGTTCGACACGCCGTTCGGCACCCAGATGGCCGCCGGCGTGCTCGTCACGATCCCGCTGGTCGTGCTGGTGCTCGTCTTCCAGCGGCGCATCGTCGCCGGGCTGACGGCCGGCGCGCTCAAATGACCGGCGGCGCGACGGGACCGCCGTACGGCGGCCGGCCGTGGCACGCAACCGGCCGCCGTACGGAAGCGGTCGTCACGCGGTCGCGGTCGTCACACGGTCTTCATGCGGAGGCGGCCTTCACGCGGAAGCGGTCTTCATGCGGAGGCGGCCTTCACGCGGAAGCGGTCTTCAGGCGGAGGCGGGAGGGCGCCCGGGGCGGCGGCTCGGGCAGCCGCAGCGGGCCCCGGCCGGGGGTGACGCTGCCGAGCACCCGCGGCCCCGAGGCGCCCGTGCAGCCCGGGACGGTCCCGGGCAGGCCGTGGGCGGTCAGCCAGCCGAGGAAGGAGAAGGCGATCGCCTCCTTGGCGCCGGACGGCACGCCGAGCTCGTCGCTGAGCACGACCCGCGCCTCACCGGCGCGTTCGTGCAGCATGGCCATCATGACCGGGTTGCGCGTCCCGCCGCCGGAGGCGACGACGGTGCCGAGCCGGTGCCGCCGGATCTCCGCGGCGGCGGTCTCCGCGGTCAGCGCGGTCAGCGTCGCCACCAGGTCGGGCAGGGCCAGGCCGTACGGCCCGGCGACGGCGTCGAGGTAACCGGGGTGGAACAGCTCCTTGCCGGTGCTCTTGGGCGGCGCCGCCCGGTAGTACGGCTCGGCCAGCAGTTCGGCGAGCAGCCCCTCGTGCACCGTCCCGGCCGCGGCGAGCCGCCCGTCCTCGTCGTACGGCAGGCCCGTGGCCGCCGCGACGGCCGCGTCGACCAGCGCCGACGCCGGGCCGGTGTCGTAGGCGAGGCCGGCCTCCCGGACGGTCAGGTTGGCGATGCCGCCGAGGTTGAGGGCGCCGCCGCGGCCGGGCAGCCCGGCCAGCAGCAGCAGGTCGAAGGAGGAGACCAGCGGGGCGCCCTGCCCTCCCGCGCTCACGTCGCGCGAACGCAGGTCGGAGACCACGGGGACACCGATCCGCTCGGCGATCCAGGCGGCCTGACCGAGCTGGAGGGTGCCGCGCACCCGCCCGTCCTCCACCCAGTGGTAGAGCGTCTGCCCGTGCGAGCAGACGAGATCGACCGGCCCGCAGCCGGCGGCGGCGTCGGCGAACGCCTGGCCGATCAGGGTGTCGAGGCGGCAGACCTCGCCCATGTCGGCCGGGCTGGGCGGCAGCGCGGCGACGATCCGGGCGCGCAGCGCGTCGTCGTAGGGCCGCTCGCCGACGTGCTCCACCACCCCGGTGAGCACGTCGCCGTCCAGTGACCAGTCCACCACCGCGCTGTCGATGCCGTCGTGAGACGTTCCCGAGATGAGACCGAGTACCCGCACGTCTTCTCCTTGCAGGATTTTTTCACGACAATATAGCCGTAAGAAGATTGGCTACAGATGGAGCTTCCGTGACGGCATTGGTCATCGGCGTTGACGGCGGTGGGACGAGCACGCGCTGCGTGGTGGCGACCGTCACCGGGGAGATCGCCGGGCGGGGATACGGCGGGGGGTCCAACATCCTGTCGGCCGCCGACCCGGGCGGCAGCCTGCGCGGGGCGCTGCTGGCCGCGCTCGCGGGGCTCGACCCCCGCGAGGTGACGGCCGGCGTGTTCGGCCTGGCCGGCGGGGACTCGGCGCGCGAGCGGACCGAGGCCGTCACCGCGGAGGCGTGGCGGGCCGCCGGCCTGCCCGGACGGCCCTCGGTGGTCTCCGACGCGCTCGTCGCCTTCGCCGGGGCGACCGCGGAGGCGTCCGGCGCGGTCCTGATCGCCGGGACCGGCGCGGTGGCCGCCCGGATCGACGACCGGCGCCTCACCGGCCGGGCCGACGGATACGGCTGGCTGCTCGGCGACGAGGGCTCGGGGACGTGGATCGGGCGGCGCGCCGTACAGGCGGTGCTGGCCTCGGTCGACGGGCGGGCGGCGCCCACCGCGCTGCTGGGCTGCTTCGCCGGCGGCGCGCCGGAGGGGCCGGGACCGACGGGACCGACGCAGAAGGCCGGACCGGGGCCGGGATCGGCTGAGCCGGTGCCGTCCGCGCAGGAGATCGTGCGGCGGGTCCACGCCGGGATCGCCGAGTCCGGCCCGGCGTGGCTCGCGCGGCTGGCGCCGGCCGTGGAGGAGGCCGCCCGGAACGGCGACGCCGCGGCCACGGCGATCCTGGACGAGGCCGCCCGGCGGCTGACCGCCACCGCGGGGGCGCTGGGCCCCGTCTCGGGCCCGCTGGTGCTGGCCGGATCGCTGCTCACCGAGCCCACGCTGCTCGCCGGGAAGGTGCGCGCCGGACTGACCGGAACCGTGGTCACCGCCCGCGACAGCGCCGCCGGAGCCGCCGCCCTCGCGCTGCACGCGGCCGCTCCGGGCACCGTCCCCGAACCGCTCGCCGCCCACCGCCGCCTGATCGGCTGAGCCTCCCGGGGACCTCGGCGGGGCGGGGCCCCGCCTCGCCGCCGCCGTCCGTCACCGTGCCGCCACCGTCGCCACCGTCGCCGCCGTGCCGCCGCCGCGCCGTCCTGTCACCGTCGCCGCGCCGTCCCGCCGGCACACCGCCGCCGTCCCGCCGCCGTCACTCCGCGGCGCGGGCAGCCAGTAGGGTCATCCGATGACCAACGCTCCTCGTCTCTCACGTCCCTTCCGGCTGATCGTCTCGGGGGGAGGCACGGGCGGACACACGTATCCGGCCCTGACCGCGATCCGCACGCTGCGGGACCGTCTCGCGGCGGACGGCGGATCGCTGGACGTCCTGTGGATCGGCACCGGGGAGGGACTGGAGGCACGGGTCGCCCCGGCCGAGGGGATCGCGTTCACGACGGTCGCCACGGGCAAGATCCGCCGGTCGAGCAATCCGCTGAAGCTGCTGTCCCCGGCGAACATCCGGGACATGGCGCGCGTGCCGCTCGGAGTCATGCAGGCCAGGAGGGTGATCGCGGGCTTCCAGCCGGACGTAGTCCTGGCGACCGGGGGGTACGTCGCGGTCCCGGCGGGGCTGGCGGCCCGCATGTGCCGGCGGCCGCTGGTGCTGCACGAGCAGACGGTGCGGCTGGGACTGGCCAACCGCAGGCTCGCGCGGCGGGCGACGCGCATCGCCCTGTCGTCGGACTCGTCGCTGCCGCTGCTCCCGGAGGGGGTGCGCGCCCTCGGGGTCGTCACGGGCAACCCGGTCCGCCCCGAGGTGCTGTCGGGGGACGCGGGCAGGGCGGTCGGGGCGCTGGGGCTGCGGGGCTTCGACCGGCGCCTGCCGACCGTGTACGTCACGGGCGGCGCCCAGGGCTCCCAGCAGATCAACGACGTGGTCCGTGACGCGCTGCCGTGGCTGCTGCAGCGGGCGAACGTGATCCACCAGTGCGGCTCCGCGCACGTCGACGCGCTGCGGCGGAACGCGGCGGCCCTTCCGCCGGAGGCGGCCGGCCGCTACCACCTGGCCGGGTTCGTCGGACCGGAGCTGCCGGACGTGCTGGCCCTGGCCGACCTGGTGATCTCCCGCAGCGGCGCCGGGACGCTGGCCGAACTGACCGCGCTCGGCAAGCCGGCGGTGTTCGTCCCGCTCGCAACGTCGGCCGGGAACGAGCAGGCGCACAACGCCCGCCACCTGGAGGACGCCGGGGCCGCGGTGGCGTTGACCGGCGATGTCACGGCGGCCGCCCTGCGCGAGGCGGTGGGCCCGCTCCTGACCGACCCGGCCCGGCGGGCGGCGATGGCACGGCGGGCCAGGGCGCACGGGAGGCCGGACGCGGCGGACAGGCTGGTGGACGTGATCCTGTCCGCCGCGTCCGTCTGACCCGCGCGAAGCGGCACGGGAGGCGTCGGCCGCGCGGAGCGCCTCGGAGCAAGGCGCCGGCTTCGATCGGCGCGGCGCGGTGATCGAAGCCGGCGCCGCCGCGTCGCGCGGGAACCTCTCCGGGCCGGCGGCGGTATCTGAGGCATGAAACGAATACTGATCGTCGCGGCGCTCCTCCTCGCGCCCGTGCTGGCGTTCGCGGCCCCCGCCCGCGCGGGCGGCTGGGCCGTCACCTACCTGGACCCGGTCCCCGGGAAGATCCGCCCCCAGACCCCCTACGTGCTCGGCTTCTGGATGCTCCAGCACGGCACCCACCCCTACGAGGGCGCGGATCTGGGCGAGGTCGGGCTGAGGTTCACCCAGGGGAAGAAGAGCATCGACTTCCCCGGGGTGGAGCTGCGGGAGCCGGCCCACTACGCGGTGGCGGTGTCCCTGCCCCGCGGCACCTGGAAGGTGGAGGCCGTACAGGGCTGGTTCTCCCCCTACGAGATCGGCACCGTCACCGTTCCGGGGAGCCTGAAGGTCAGGCCGGTCCCCGCCGACCTCCGGCGGGCCATCGACGCCCAGGAGCCGCAGGAGGACTACTGGGGGGACATCCGCCCGCCGGGGATCCCTCCGTCCGGGATCGCCCCGCCCGCCCGCTCCACCGGCGGCCCCGCCACCCCGTCCGCCTCTCCCGCGGCGGCACCGCCCGGCCGGACCGCGGGGGCGTCCGGCACCGGTGACGCCGGCGCCGCGGTGACCACCGCGTCCGTCGAGTCCGGCGCGGAGTCCGGGTCCGGGTGGCCGGCGCCGTACGGCGTGGCCGTCGCGGCGGGGCTGGCCCTTCTCGGCGCCGCGGTGCTGGTCCTCCGTGCCCGGCGACGCTGACGGGCACGGAGGCGTCTCGCGGCGTCCCCCCGGGGTCCCCTCGGGGACCCCGGTCGGGGCTCAGTGCACGCGGCGGACGTCGCTCGGCGCGCTCTGCCGGCTGACCCGGTCGACGGCCGTGACGTAGTAGTGGGCGTTCCGGCCGCCCTCGGCGTCCACCCAGCTCACCTGCTTGCCGGTGGCCGGGACGAGCGCGACCAGGTTGCGGGCGTCGTCGAAGTCCCCGGGCCGTGCCGGGCGGTCGAGCCGGAAGATCGCGTACTGGAACGGCACCCGGTGGCCCCTGGCCTGGATGCGCAGCTCGACGTCGTCGGCCTCCTTCTTGGCCCAGACGAGCACCGGGCGCTCCGGGGCCCTGCCGTGCGCGAGCCTGGGCAGCAGCGGGGGAAGCGCGGGGCGGGTGTAGTGGGCGGCCACGGTCCGGGTGATCGAGCCGATCCGGTCCTCGCGCACGTCGGCGGAGTTGTACCAGATGTCGCCGCCCACCTCGGGGTGGCTGCGGTTCAGGGTCAGGTGGTTGGAGAGCTCGTCGGGGCGGAACCACTCGGCGGGCTGGCCGGCGGCGCCCGCCTTGTAGGCCGCCTGGCCGATCCACAGCTCGGTGCCGGTGCCCGCGGCCACGTCGGACCACCAGGGGACGAGCTTGGCGTAGTCGGCGTTCGACTGGCCGATGTACCAGTAGATCTGCGGGGCGATGTAGTCGAGCCAGCCCTTCTTGACCCAGCCGCGGGTGTCGGCGTGCAGGTTGTCGTAGGACTGCCCGCCGGCCGTGTCCGAGCCCAGCGGGTCGGTGGACCTGTTACGCCAGATGCCCGAGGGGCTGATGCCCCAGGCGACCTCGGGCTTCGCGCTCAGCACGCGCTTCTGCATCTCCGAGACCAGCAGGTCGACGTTGTTGCGCCGCCAGGCGGCCAGGTCGGGGAAGCCCTGGCCGTACTTCGCGAAGGCGGCGGCGTCGTCGAAGGCGGTGGTGTTGACCGGGTAGAAGTAGTCGTCGAAGTGCAGGCCGTCGATGTCGTAGCGGGTGACCGCGTCCATCATGGCGTCCTGCACGAACGCGCGGACCTCGGGCAGGCCGGGGTTGTAGTAGAGCTTGCCGCCATAGGGGATGATCCAGTCGGGGTGCTTGCGGCCCGGGTGGTCGGGGTGGAGCTTGGCCGGGTCGGCCTGCATCGACACCCGGTAGGGGTTGAACCACGCGTGGAAGGTCAGGCCGCGCCGGTGGGTCTCCTCCACCAGGAAGGCCAGCGGGTCGTAGCCGGGGTCCTGCCCCTGGGTCCCGGTCAGGTACTGCGACCACGGCTCGTACGGCGAGGGCCAGAAGGCGTCGGCCGTCGGCCGGATCTGCACGAACACCGAGTTCAGCTTGCGGACCTGGGCCAGGTCCAGCCAGGCGAGGTATTCGGCCTTCTGCTGCTCGACGGTCAGTCCGGGCTTGGACGGCCAGTTGATGTTGACCACCGAGGCGATCCACATGCCGCGCATCTGGCGCAGCGGCGGGACGTACCCGTCGGGGGCGGACGCGGCGGACGCGGAGGAGGCGAAGGCGGGCAGGGGCGCGGCGCTCGCCGCGGCGGCGAGCGCGAGGCCGCGCAGGACGGTGCGTCGGGTGGGTGAGCTCATGCGGACTCCAAGGGGGTGTTCGCCCGTGACCCGCTTCGGCCGGATCGCGGCGGACGGGTCACGGAGCCGCATCTCACGGACCCGCTGCCGCCGCCGACGCCCTCGGCCGGACACGGGGTCGATCGCGGGGGTCTCGACGGCGAGGATGGCAGAAATCTACTTTTGAAGCAATGAAGATGAAAGAAAGTGTCATGGATGTGTAACCTGCCCAGGACAGCCGGTGAGTCCCGGTGAGTCCCGGTGAGAAGGTGGCGATGAGCGAGAACATGTCCGGCAGCACGTCCCCCGGCGGTCCCGGCCGGCCCGGCGGGTCCTCCGGCGACCCCGGCCTGGCCCGGATGGCCATGACGGTGCTCCAGCCCGGCTTCGACGGCACCGAGCCGCCCGAGTGGCTGCGGCGGGCGCTCGGTGAGGGCCTCGGCGGCGCCGTGCTCTTCGCCCGCAACATCACCGGCCCGGCGCAGACCGCCGAACTGGTCGCCGCCCTGCGGCGGGAGAACCCGGACGTGGTCGTCGCGGTCGACGAGGAGGGCGGCGCGGTCACCCGCCTGGAGGCGGCGGCCGGCAGTTCCTGGCCGGGCAACCTCGCGCTCGGCGTGGCCGACGACGCCGGCCGTACCGAGCGGGTCGCCCGGGGCATCGGCCGCATGCTCGCCGCGGCCGAGATCACCCTGGACTACGCCCCCGACGCCGACGTCAACGCCGACCCGCGCAACCCGGTGATCGGCATCCGCTCCTTCGGCGGCGACCCCGCGCTGGTCTCCCGGCACACCGCGGCCTGGGTCAGGGGCATGCAGGGCGCGGGGGTGGCCGCCTGCGCCAAGCACTTCCCCGGCCACGGCGACACCGTCACCGACTCCCACCTGGCGCTGCCCACCGTGCACGCCTCCCTCGACCTGCTGCGCGAACGGGACCTGCCGCCGTTCCGGGCGGCCATCGAGAGCGGCGTCCGGGCCGTCATGTGCGGTCACCTGCTGGTGCCCGCCCTCGACCCCGACCGCCCCGCCACGCTGAGCCGCCCGATCCTGACCGGGCTGCTCCGCGAGGAGCTGGGCTTCGACGGCATGCTGGTCACCGACGCGATCGAGATGGGCGCCGTGGCGGCCCTGCACCCGCCCGGCGAGCTCGCCGTCCGCGCCCTGGCCGCCGGGGCCGACGCGATCTGCGTGGGCACCTCCTCCCCCGGTGGGGAGAGCGTCTTCGCGATGCGCGACGCGATCGTGACGGCCGTCCGCCGCGGCGAGCTGGCCGAGGAGCGACTGGCCGAGGCCGCGGCGCGCGTGCTGGACCTGGCGGCCTGGCACGCCGCGAACGCCGCCGCCCGCGCCAAGGTGGCCGGGGAGCGCGAGGAGGCCTCCGGCGACCTCGGGACGGGCTCCGGGGAGCTGGGGATGGAGGCCGCCCGCGCCGCCCTGCGGGTCACCGTACGGGACGCCCGCCTCGCGCCCGCGCTCCCGCTCACCCGCCCGCCGCTGATCGTGGACATCGCCCCGCGGCTCAACCTCGCGGTGGCCCCCGGCACGCCCACCGGCATCTTCGGCGCCATGACCGAGCTGATGCCGGGCACCGCCGGGCACACCGTCACCCCCGACTCCCCCGAGCTGCCCGACCTCGGCGAGGGCGGCGAGGAGGGCCGCCCGCTCGTGCTGGTGACGCACGACGCCCACCGTCAGCCGTGGGCGGCCGAGATCCTGGCCCGCGCCGTACGGCTGCGCCCCGACGCGATCGTGGTCGAGACCGGCGTGCCCGGAGAGCCCGCCGGCGCCGTCCACATCGCGACCCACGGTATTTCCCGGGTTTCAGCCCGGATCGTCGCTCTCCAGCTGACCTGCGGACAATAGGCTTGATCCCGACAGGAGAGGCGAGCCGGGCGGTGACCTCCGGCCTGAGAACCGGGTCTCCACGCTGGAGGTAATCGATGAACGACCATGACGACCCCACACCGGGGAACCTGGTGGCCACGGTGCGGGCCGTCCTGCCGTCGCTGACGCCGGCCGCCCAGGCCATCGCCCGCCTCATCCTCGACGACCCCGGCATGGTCGCACGCAGCACCATCACCGAGTTCAGCGCGGTCTCCGGGACGAGTGAGGCCACGATCGTGCGCACCGCCCGCGCCCTGGGCTTCGCCGGCTACTCCCAGCTCCGCTTCGCGCTGGCCGCCGCGGTGGCCAGGGAGGAGCCCGAGCGGCTCGTCCCCGGCGACCTGGGACCCGACGACCCGCTCACCGACGTGATCGCCAAGGTGGCCAGGGCCGAGTCCGAGGCGCTGGCCGACACCTCGGCCCAGCTGAACCCCGACCGGCTGGGCGCGGTGATCGAGGCCGTCGCCGCGGCCCGCCGGGTGGACGTCTACGGCGTGGGCGCCTCCGGGCTCGTCGCGGTCGACATGGAGCAGAAGCTGATGCGCATCGGCCTGTCCGGCCACGCGTTCACCGACTCCCACCTCGCGCTGACCAGCGCGGCCCTGCTCCGCCCGCAGGACGTGGCGGTGGGGGTGAGCACCTCCGGGGAGACGCCGGACGTGCTGGCGCCGATGCGGGTGGCGCACAAGGCGGGCGCGGCCACGGTCGCGATCACCAACAACCCGCGCTCGTCGCTGGCGGAGCTGGCCGACCACGTCCTGGTCTCGGCGGGCCGGGAGACCGCGTTCCGGCCCGGCGCGCTGGCCAGCCGGATCAGCCAGCTGCTGATCGTCGACTGCATCTTCGTCGGCATCGCCCAGCGTACCTTCGAGACCTCGGAGGCGGCGCTGCGGGCGACCCGCGAGGTGGTGGACGAGTACGTCGCCGACACCCGCCGCCGCAACAGGTAGGCCGGGGCGACACCGGCCGTTCGTGTCTCCCGTTCACAGGGGGCGCTCGCCGTACGGGGCCTTCGCTCACGGAACCTGAAAAACCTGGTAAGCCCGTAAAAGTACGGGTTCCCATCTATGGGCGCGACGGAGGCTGGGGGTGTCCCGACACCACCGCCTCCGGAGGCCCAGATGGCGCGACGCACACCCCGTGACGAGCTGAGCGCAGCCGAGTCGCTCACCGTCGCCCTGCAGGCACTGACCATCTTCCACGGCTATGTCCAGCAGGCCGACGCCAAGGCGGCCACCGTCTCCACCGTCCATCTCGGGTTCACCGCGATCGCCGCCACCCAGGCCGGCGCCGTACGGGAGATCTGGGCGACCGGGACACCGGCGGCGGTGACCGTGGTCGTGGTGGCCGTGGTCTTCGCGACCGGATGCCTGGTCTCCGGTCACCACCTCCTCGCCGCCCTTCGCCCTCGCCTGCTCGGCCCCGACGTCCCCACCAGGTTCGGCCTGATACACCGGCCCGGACCACCAGGCTCGACCGACGCGGCGCGGCAGCAGCGGGAGGTGTGGACACTGATCTCCACGTTCGCCGACATCGCCACGGCCAAACACGAGCGGATCAGACGCGGTCTGCCCTGGCTGGTCCTGATGCCGGTCGCCACCGTCGCCTGGTTGGCTTTGACGGCGCTGACCGGCTGACCTCGTCGAGAGAGCCGAACATGGCGTCGGGATCACTCTGCGGCAGAGGGATCCCGAGCCGCTTGAAGGCGGTCCGCAGCGCCTCGTCACTGGCAAGGACGATCTCATGGACGTCGGCCGTCCGCTGCGCCTCGGTGATCTTCGCGACGAGGAGGAGCAAGTCGTCCGCGTCCTTGCGGCGCTGGTCGAGCATCTGCTCGACGGTGTCGGCGATCTCCCCGTCCTCGGCGCCGGCGGCCAGCCGTACGGCGTAACGGGCAAGGGGGTCGGTACCAGCCTCCCTCAGCAGGTCTTTCCAGACCTCACCGCCCTCCCGGAGCTTTTTCACCCGCTGCCTCGTCTCCAGCGCCCTGGCCTCGATCCGGTACATCGCGCTGAGGTGATCGCGTCTGACCTGCCTGGCATCCTCAGGAAGAGCCAACTCGGCGTGGGCGCTCCACCGACAGACGATCTCCGGGTCGGTGCGCGGCATGTCGTCCAGCCGCTGTCCCAGCCGGCCTCTGTGATGTCGCCGGGGCCGCTGTCCTCACCAGAGGTGGCCTCGGTCATCGCGACGGCCTCCTGCGTCGGGGGGCATCACCGAAATAGCCGTCCCGGCCGGCCGAGTAAGCCGTGCCGTTGCCGCTGATGTGGTTGGTGACCCCGGAACGGTCCCCGTGGTGGTGCTCACCGCCGTTGACGGCCGTTCCGTGGTTGTCGCCGCCCATGGTCAGCCCGCCGTGGTTGTCACCGCTCACGATGTTGCCACCGTGCAGGTCCCGGTCCGCGGAGCGGCCGTCCCTGTCCTGAGGATTCTGCGGCTCCCCGCTTCCCTCCGAAACCCTGGGCTCGGCGTCATGGGGGTCCAGTTCGCGGAGCCGGTGAACGTTGTGCCCCGGCAGGTGGAGGTAGGCGCGGTACTCATCGGTCTTGTCCTTGGCGCGGACGAGTCGGAACCCCTCGGCGGAGGGTCCGCCGTACCCCTGCCCGATGTAGTCGTCGAAGACCCGCTCCGAGACGATCACGCCGAGATCCGCCTCGGGACACGCGGCCATGGCGGCGCGCAGCGCGTCGGCCCCCACCATCCGCCCGGACTGTACGGCATGACCGCCCGGTGAGCCGGCGGCGCCGTCCACATGGATGGGTCCGTGATGCACCGCCAGGCGCATCCGCAGGCGGAAACGCCCCCGGTTGACCGACGCGATGTTCTCGGCGAGGGCGGTGACGAACGACCCGAGGATCGTCGGCACGTCGGTGCCGGGCGGCAGGACGGTGAACTCCCCGTCTCCCTGGGGCTGGCGCTTCCATTCGTCCGGCTCCAGTCCGGCGGTGACGGCGGCGACGTCGAGCACCCCCTTGAGGATCCGCTGCAGCCGTACCTGGTCGCCGTCGTTACGGTCGCCGTAACGCTCGACGTCCGAGGTGATCATCAGGCGGTGTTCCCGTTGGTCGATCATGTCTCCTCCTGACTCCGTGGCCGCGTGGTCGCGCGCCTGTGCCGAGTGTGCGGAGGATCGACGGCGGGAAACCCGGATTAGTACGCCTTCGGGGGCGGATTATTCGGCGAAAGCGGATCCATGTCGGCGAAGGCCATGAGTCCGGGGAGGTCGCTGATGACGACCCGTCGATGCCCGACCCGCAGCACCAGCCCCTGTTCCGCCAGCTCGCGCAGGGCCTTGTGTACGGTGCTCTCCTTCGCGCAGATCAGGTCACCCAGCTCCACCTGGGTGAGAGGGACACCCAGATCCACGCCCTCGAGCACCCGGTGACCGTGCCGGGCGGCCACGGCCAGCAGCAGCCGGGCCAGGCGCACGTCGCTGCCGTAACCTGCGGACTCCAGTCGCCGCTGGTTCGCCCAGCGGAGCCGGTCCCCCATCAGCACGCTCAGAGCCAGGGCTGCCGAGGGATGGCGACGCAGGTAGCCGAGGAAGACCTCCCCTTTGAGCAGCCTGGCGGAGGTCACCCCGCAGGTGGTCACTGTCGCCGAACGCGCCGAGCCGTCCAGCACCGCCATGTCACCGATCACATCTCCCCTGACCCGTACGGCCAGCAATGACTCCGTGCCGTTCTCGGTGGAGGCGATCACCTTGACCAGACCATGGACGATGACGAAGACGACACTGCCCGGCTCGCCCTGACGGATGAGCGTGTGGCCGGCCGGGTAGGTGCGGACCGTTCCAAGGTCGAGCAACGTCCGTCTCGCCTCTGTGGGCAGTCGCGCGACGAAGGTGTCCGACGGCCACGAGGACACTTTGGGGGAAGCCGGAACCCGTCGCATGAGCCCTCCGGAAAGCGAGGTGACACACCGTCAGGACGCACATGCCATCCGCAGAATCTCTACCGCCGAAAATTATAACGAAATAATAACTACTACACCGATCATGCCTCTCGCAGCGGACAAAAAACAATCAATGCATTCGCCATATTTTTCACTTGATGCCGAAAGTGAGTGCCATCGTTTAAATATCCACCCCTGGGATCTCCGCGGCGACGCGCACGGCCCTCCGAGGTTGTCAGACGGTGGCCGTTTCCGCCGGGACGCACAGGGGCCGGGTCCGGAGCTGATAGGAGACGGCGGCGACGGCCAGTGCCCAGCCGTATCCGCCGAACGCCAGCGACGCCGCTCCGCCGATGCCGAACAGGTCGTCGCTGAGAAGACCCGCGCCCGCGAGGATTCCGCTCCCGACGCCGTACAGGGCGAGGGTCGGGGCGATCACCCAGACCGGTGCCAACGGCAGGAACCGGGGCACCCGTCTGCCCGCGAGCCACAGCGTCCAGCGGGGAAAGACCATGCCCCACGGCCGGACGAGTCCCAGCAGCAGGAACACGGCGAGCCCGACGCCACCGGCTCCCGCCAGCACCATGGACCAGGTCGGCCGGAACCCGTTGGGTTCGATCCCGGGGACACCGGCCGCGCCGAGGACGTGCAGGAGGAGGTACGGAAGGAACGCGCAGCAGCCGATGTAGGCGATCCACCGCACCGCGGAGGGTGCCGCGTGCGGTGCGGGATGCCGCCGTCCCGACGTCCGCGGCGGATGCGCCCGGCCGCACCGGGGGCAGACGCCGGCGCTGCGACGGGCGTGCGCCAGCGCGGTGGCCGCGAACAGGGCTCCGACTCCGGCCAGGCATGACCGCTCGGCGAAGGTCACCCAGTCGCTGTCGCCGTGCCGGTCGGTGACGGCGCCGGTCAGGACCAGCTGGACCAGGTCGAGCAGCACCCAGCAGCTCCCCACCAGGGCCAGCGCCGCCACCCCCCATGCCCCCGCTGAGACGGCACCGGGTGGTAACCGTGCACCCCACGGGCACACGGTGGCGGCCGCGACAACGGACCCGATGAGCAGCACGACCGCACCCGGCACCGTGACGTCGGGCAGGCCGAGGTCGGTGACGCCGAGGAACGACCGATACCCCATGAATATGGCCACCAGCAGCGCACCGCCGTACACGGCGGCCGTCCCGCTCGCGGCGTGACCCGCCCACGACGCCCACCGCCGCCACCATCCGAGCGGTGACACGACCGCTCGGTCGTCGAAACGCTGCTTCACGCGAACCTCCGCGAACCGGGGAGAAACCCTCGGAGTCTGCTCCACCGCGCCTTTGGTTTCGCTGAGAGGCGCTGAGAACCTCCTCAGCCGTTTCGGGTGCCCTGTCCGGAGGCAGGCCATTCGCCTGCCTCCGGACAGGGCCGTGGTCACCGCCGGAGCCCGCACGCCCCGGCAGGGGGCGGGCGGGCCGATCGGGCGGGCCGCCGGGGCCGGAGGCGCGGTTCCGGTCCCGGCGGGGTTCAGGCGGGTGTCAGTACCGGCGTCAGTACTGAACCTTCAGGGTGGCTCCGCTGAAGGTCTGCGCCGCGTGGAGGCTGATGTAGACGTAGCCGGCGGGCGGGTTGTTGACGGTCAGGGTCTCGGCGTTGCCCGCGTTGGCCGACCGGGCCGTGTAGTTCGCAGTGGTGGCCCAGGAGGCGGAGCTGTAGTAGAGGTCGGCGTTCCCGGTGCCCCCGGAGGAGGTGATGGTCAGCTTCGTGGTGCCCGCGGGGACGTTGAGGTAGAAGTAGGCGTAGTCGCCGGCGGTCGCCGACACGTTGCTGCGCTGGCAGTTCCTGCCCAGCTCGTCGGTCCTGGAGGCGGTGCACTCCGGGGTGCTGCTTCCGCCGGTGGTCACCGTGACCTGCTGCGTGCTCGTCCCGGTGGCGCCCGCGTTGTCGGTGACGGTGAGCTTCACCGGGTAGGTGCCCGCGGCGGCGTAGGTGTGCGAGGGGTTGGCCGTGGTCGCCGTCGTCCCGTCACCGAACTCCCAGCGGCGGGAGGCGATGGTCCCGTCGGGGTCGGAGGAGGTGTCGGTGAAGTTCACGGCGAGGCCGGTGGCGGTGAAGGTGAAGCTCGCGCTCGGCGTCTGGTTGCCGCTGCCGCCGCCCGCGCAGGAGCCGGACGCGCAGGCCGCCAGCCACGTCTGCCAGTCGCTGTCGTAGCGGCTGCCGATGGTGCCGGTCAGGAAGGTGCGGGCGGCGTTCCAGTTGCCGGTGCGGTAGTAGCCGAGGACGGTGGTGACGTCGGCGGGGTGCCTTTCGAACATGTACCGCACGGCGAGGTAGCCCCAGCGGTAGATGCGGGTGGTGTCGTGGGAGTAGGTGGTGTTCCACAGCGTGCTGAGCGCGTAGGTGCGCCTGGCCGCCTCGGTGATCGCGGCGTCGTAGACGACCCCGCGGTAGGAGTAGGAGACGTACTCGGCGAAGCCCTCGATCCACCAGATGGTCGGCGTGGTGACATTGGCGTTGAAGTCGCCGTACATGTCGAAGCGGCCGTCGAGGTAGTGGGTGTACTCGTGGTTGAGGTTCCAGATCTGGAAGGCCGGCCGCACCCATTCGGCCTCGTAGGCGATGAACCTCGGCTGGTTGCCGGCGGCGGACGGGTCGCCCTCCAGGTACATGCCGCCGTTGTTGGTGTCGATGCCGAACATCGCGCCGGCGTAGGTCTGGTAGTCGGTGCTGGAGTCGAAGACGCAGACCTCGATGGTGGTGTTGTTGTCGCCGGAGACCGGGCGGTTGCCGTCCTTGACGAGGTTGTGGAAGTAGGCGTCCTGGCTGGTGAGGCTGCGGCAGCTGTCGGCGAGCTGGGTGGACGTCATGTCCTGGGCCCGGATCTTGATGCTGGAGCTGCAGGTGTAGTTGATGGTCAGGACGTTGACCGCCAGGGTCTGCGCCAGGTTGCAGGTGCCGTAGGAGGAGCAGTTGGCCTTGTCGTAGGAGTCGGTCATCTCGGCCACGCCGACCCAGAGCGGGGCGGTGGGGCCGGTGATCCGGCTGCGGGAGAGCAGGTCCTTGGCCATCGGCCGGACCTTGGCCTGCAGGGCGGTGTGCTGCAGGAAGCGGCCGAGCTCGCGGCCGGCGTTGGAGGCGAGGTAGCTGCGGTCGGTGCCGAGCAGGGAGAGGTGGCTCGTCGCGAAGGCGTTGAGGGTGTCCAGGACGCTCGGGTCGGCCTGGACCGCGGTGACGAACGCCGGGACCTGGTGGCCGCGGAAGAGCACCGTGTAGACGTTGTTGACCGCGTTGAGCATCCACCAGTGGGCGTCGTAGGAGCTGTCGTAGCCGTTGAGCAGGCGCTTGACGACCCCGAGGTAGCGGTCGTTCTGCTGGGCGCTGTCGATCAGGGTGACCGCCTCGGCGAGGACCTCGCCGTTGGCGTCGCTGACCGTGAAGGCCCTGGAGTTGCCGAAGAAGCCGTCGAGGCCGGAGCGGATGGCGGTCTGCAGCGTGGGGCCGTAGGTGCCCACGGTGGCGGAGTCGTACCACTGCACGTAGTAGCCGGCGCGCAGGTACAGCACGAGCTGGGCGGTGCCGGTGCTGTTGTCACCGGGGTAGTTGACGGCGTTGTCGCGCAGCGCGTACGCGACGCTGGCCATCTGCGACTCGCGGAAGGCGTAGTAGGCGTCACCGCCGGTCAGGCTGAACAGCGTGTTGACGCAGTCGGTGGTCGAGGACTTGATCTGCTGGACGAGGGCGCTGCCGGATCTGCTGGTGAAGTCGCTCGCGTTGCACGCCGCCGCGGCTGCCGCCGTCTTCGACGACTTCGCCGAGGGGCGCGGATGCTCCGACGTGCGGGCGGGCTTGTCGACGGTGCGCCGCAGCGCGTCGTCCGACGCGGGCCTCGGGGGGCGTGCCTCGACCTTCCGTGAGGACGCGTCCGCGTGCCGGGCGTCGTCGGCCGCGTCCACGCCGACGGGCGGGGGCTTGTCGGCGGTGCGGGGGGCGGGGGCGGCGATCGCGGGAACCGGGGCCGCGGCGGAGGCGGGGGACGCCGCCAGCGGCTGGAGGACGATTCCCAGGGCGAACACGGGTGTGAGCAGCGACCGCAGACGCTTTCCGAGTTCGCCGGGGGGTGGTTTGATCGACAACTGAACCTCCGGGGGGTGTTCACGACGGCGCGCGAGATCGGCCCGGTCAGCCGGGGCGAGGTGGTGAGGGGCAGGCGGCCCACGGGGTCGGGGGGGTCGCCGTCCTTTCGGGGGGTTCCGCTCCCGGAAGGGACCGGGGAGCACGTCTCCCGTGGCCTCGTGACCGGGCGCGGGCCGTCGCCGCAGGACGGCGCCGGCTCCCCGCTATGGGGTCCCGCGTCCCGGTGCCTTCACCGGTTCGCGCGCTTATGTCGCAGTTTGCTCGGGAAGTTCATGCGATGGTCATCAGCCGTCACATAATTCTTGGCTATGGAGCTCGACATCAGGCATCTCCGCACGATCTGTGCGATAGCGGAGATGGGAAGCGTCACCCGCGCCGCCGCCCGGCTGGGCCTGTCCCAGCCGGCCATGACCAACCAGCTACGCCGGGTCGAGGAGATCGTCGGCGGGGCGCTGTTCGTGCGCAGCCACTCCGGGGTGCAGCCGACCCCGCTGGGCTGGCAGGTCGTCGCCCGCGCCCGCATCGTGCTGACGGAGGTGGACGCGCTCTTCGGCGACCTGCGCGTCCCCACCGCGGTGCAGACCCTCCGGCTGGGCTGCGCGCACCTGTCCTGCGTGGGGAGCATCGTCGACCGGATCGGTGAGCGGCTTCCCGGGCACGAGATCTCGCTGCGCATCGAACCCTCGGCGACGGTGCTGGCCACGGCGCTCGCGCAGGGGCAGCTCGACGTGGCCCTGCTCGGCATCGTCGAGGGGTTCGACGTCACGCTGACGGCGCCGGTCACCGGCCGTACGCTCGTCCCCCGGTATCCGATATTCGTCGCCCTGTCGGCGGATCACCGGCTGGCCGGACGGGAGGAGGTACGGCTCGCCGACCTGCGGGACGAGCACTGGATCAGCCCGCCGGGCGCCGACGACGGCTCGCTCGCCGCGCTGCGCGCCGCCTGCCGCGCGGCCGGGTTCGAGCCCGACGTGCGCTACGACGCCCCGAGCGGCGCGGGCCGGCCGCTGGTGGCGGCGGGCCTGGGGGTCCGCCTGGTCGATCCCACCTGGCCCGCCGCGCCCGGTACGGTCGTCCGCCCGCTCGCCGGTCAGCCGCAGACCGCCAAGCTGACCGTGGCCTGGCGCCGGGACCGGCTTGGCACCGAGCAGGCGGCGGAGCTGTACCGCGGTCTCGCCGACGCCTACACCGACCACGTGGACGACAATCCACTGTTCCGGCGCTGGTGGAACGCCCATCCCGAGGTGCATCCGCTCATCTGACGGCCGGACCGGGGTTGTCCGGCCGGGGGCCGGAAGCCATCGGGCGGAGAACGGGAAACCGCGGGACCGGAGGGCGGGAAAGCCGCCGGACGGGACCGGAGAGGTCGCGGGGTCCAGGACCGGGAAAGCCACCGGACGGGACCGGAGAGGTCGCGGATCCCGGGAGCGGGAAAGCCGCCGGTCGGGACCGGGGAAACGGAGGGAACACCGGATCGGGCGAATTACGGATCGGTAACGCACTATTGCCGGTAATATTTCACATTACTATGTTACGTGTCACTCGCGCTCTCCCCCCACAACGACGTGGAGTGACACATGTCCGTGAAGACCACGGCGGCCCCCTGCCTTCTCGCGCTGGCGGTGCTGCTCGGCACGGCGGCCTGCGGCAGCGGCGGGACGCCCGCCGCCGGGCGTTCCGGGAACGGCTCCCAGCCCCCGGCCGGTGAGGCCACCAGGGGCGGGACGCTCACGATCCTGTCCAACCAGGACTTCTCCCACCTCGACCCGACCCGCAACTGGACGATGCCGGAGATGGACTTCGGCCTGCGCTACCTCTACCGCTCCCTCGTCACCTACCGGTCCGAGCCGGGACCGGCCAGCCTGCAGATCGTCCCGGACCTCGCCACCACCGTCGGCGAGATGTCCGACAGCGGCATGACCTGGACCTTCACCCTCAAGGACGGCCTCAAGTACGAGGACGGCTCCCCCATCGTGGCCGCCGACGTCAAGTACAACGTGGAGCGGTCCTTCGCCCCCGAGCTGCCCGGCGGCCCCAACTACGCCCGCCTGGTCCTGACCGGCGGCGAGAAGTACCGGGGCCCCTACCGGGACGGCCCGCTGAAGTCGATCGAGACGCCCGACGACAAGACGATCGTCTTCCACCTCAACCGCCCCGTCGCCGAGTTCCCGTACTACGCCACCCTGCCGACCTTCGCGCCGGTGCCCCGGAGCAGGGACACCAAGGCACGGTACGACAACCGCGTCTTCTCCTCGGGACCGTACAAGATCGACACCTACGACCGGGGCAAGCAGCTCGTACTCAGCCGGAACGAGCACTGGGACCCCGCCACCGACCCGGTCCGCAAGGCGCTGCCGGACAAGGTCGTCGTCAGGCAGGGCCTGCGGCAGAGCGTGATCGTGGACCGGCTCATCGCCGACCAGGGCGAGGACCGGACCGCGGTCACCTACGCCGACGTCAACGGCGAGAGCTTCGCCAAGATCCTCACCAACCCCAAGGTCAAGGCGCGCTTCCACAACGAGATCCGGGGCTGCACCGACACCCTGGCCATGAACACCGCCAAGGCGCCCTTCGACGACCCGAGGTTCCGCCTGGCCCTGCAGTACGCGATCGACAAGGAGGCGTACCAGACCGTCAAGGGCGGACCGGCCGCCGGCACGGTCGCCACCGCCTACCTGCCGCCGTCGCTGTCCGCGGGCGTCCCGCAGGACACCCTGAAGATCCCGCCGACCGGTGACGTGGCGAAGGCCAAGGCGCTGATCGCCGAGTCCGGCGTGGCGACGCCGGTCAGGATCACGCTGTACGCCTCCACCGGCGACAAGGGGGCCGCCACCGCGATCCAGGAGTCGCTCAAGCGCGTCGGCGTCGAGACCGAGATCAGCACCTTCGACCCGTCGGTCTACTACGACACCATCGGCGACACCGCCAAGTTCGACGGGCTGGCCCTGTACGGCTGGTGCCAGGACTACCCGTCCGGATCCTCGTTCATCCCGATGCTCTTCGACGGCCGCACCATCACCGACAAGGGCAACAGCGGCAACGTGTCCCTGTTCCGGGACAAGGAGACCATGGACGGGATCGACGGGATCCGGGCCATGACCGACCTCAAGGCCGCCGACCGCGCCTGGGTCGGCCTGGACGCCGAGATCATGAAGAAGGCTCCGATGATCCCGCTGCTCTGGATCCGCAAGCCGCTGCTCACCGGCTCCAAGGTCGGCGGCGCGTTCGGCCACCTGATCTGGTCAGGCCAGTTCGACTACGCCACCCTCGGGATCAGGAAGTGACCACCGCCGCACCGCAGGGGGTCGCGACGGCCGTCGCGGCCCCCGCCGTCCGGGGCCGCTCCCCCGGGCGCATCGCCTACGAGCGGCTCCGGCGCGACCCGGCCGCGCTCCTCGGCCTCGCCATCGTGACGGTCTTCGTCGTGGCGGCGCTCGCCGCCCCGCTGCTGACCGGGCTGAACGGCTGGCAGCCCGAGACCTTCGACAAGAACGCGATCGACCAGGCGCTCGGCGGGGTGCCCAAGGGTGACTTCGGCGGGATCGGCGCCGAGCACTGGCTCGGCGTCGAGCCGGGCAACGGGCGCGACGTCTTCAGCCGCGTCGTGTACGGCGCGCGGGTGTCGCTGCTGATCGCGGTCGCCGCGACGGCCGTCACCGTGCTCGCCGGCACCGCGGTCGGCCTGGTCGCCGGATACCTCGGCGGCAGGGTCGACACCGTGCTCAGCCGGATCATGGACCTGGTGATGTCCTTCCCGAGTCTGATCTTCATGCTGGCCCTGCTGTCCATCGCGCCGGGCACCGACCGCGTGCTGCTGCTCGTGCTGATCATGAGCGTGTTCAGCTGGCCGTACGTCGGGCGCATCGTGCGCGGGCAGACGATGAGCGTCCGGCACCGGGAGTTCGTGGACGCCGCGCGGGTCAACGGGGCGAGGGGACCGCACATCCTGCTGCGGGAGATCCTGCCCAACATCGCCGCGCCGATCCTCGTCTACACGACGCTGGCGATCCCGGCCAACATCGGCACCGAGGCCGCGCTGTCCTTCCTCGGCGTCGGCGTGCGGCCGCCCACCCCCTCGTGGGGCCAGATGATCGACAACGGGCTGCTCTGGTACCAGGTCGCGCCGACGTACTTCATGATCCCCTGCGTCTGCCTGTTCCTGACCGTGCTGGCATTCACCCTGCTGGGCGACGCGCTGCGCGACGCCCTCGACCCGAAGGGAGGCGGCCGATGACCCGCTACCTGCTGCGGCGGCTCGCCGCGGTGGCGGGCGTGCTGCTCGTCATCTGCGCGGTGACCTTCGCCGTCTTCTACGTGCTGCCCTCCGACCCGGCCACCCACGCCTGCGGCAAGACCTGCACCCCGGAGCAGGTGGCGCTGGTGCGGACGCAGATGGGCCTGGACCGGCCGGTGTACGAGCAGTTCGGCGGCTACGTGGCCGGGATCTTCACCGGCCGGACGCTGGGCGACGGCCCGGCCGCGCTGGAGTGCTCGGTCCCCTGCTTCGGCTACTCCTACCAGAACGCGCTGCCCGTCTGGGACCTGCTGACCGACCGCCTGCCGGTGAGCGCCTCGCTGGCCCTCGGCTCGGCCGTGCTCTGGCTGGCCGGCGGCCTGGCCGTCGGGCTGGTCGCGGCCCTGCGCCGGGGGACCACGCTCGACCGCTCGCTCATGGCCGCCACGCTGGCCTCCGCATCCGCGCCGGTCTACTTCACCGCGATGATGCTGCTGCTGATCCTGGTCCAGCGGCTCGAATGGCTGCCCTACCCCGACTACCGGCCGTTCGCCGAGGGCCCGGCCGCCTGGGCGGGCAACCTGCTGCTGCCCTGGATGACGCTCGCCAGCCTGTACGCCGCCATGTACGCCCGGCTCACCCGGGCCTCGATGATCGAGACGATGGCGGAGCCGTACATCAGGACGGCCCGCGCCAAGGGCCTGTACGAGCGGACCGTCGTCACCAAGCACGGCCTGCGCTCGGCGCTCACCCCCATCGTGACGATCTTCGGCATGGACCTGGGCGGGCTGCTCGCCGGGGCCGTCATCACCGAGCACGTCTTCGGCCTGCCCGGCGTCGGCCAGCTCACCTACGACGCGATCTTCAAGGCCGACCAGCCCGTCGTGCTCGGCGTGACGCTGCTGGCGGCGTTCTTCATCACCCTGGCCAACCTCGGCGTGGACCTCGTCTACGCGGTGATCGACCCCCGTGTGAGGTACGCGTGATCCTGCGAGTGAGAGACCTGCGGGTCGCCTTCCCCGCCGGGACCGCGGTGGACGGGATCGGCTTCGACCTGGACCGGGGCCGCACGCTCGGCGTCGTCGGCGAGTCCGGCTCCGGCAAGTCGGTGTCGTCGCTGGCCATCATGGGCCTGCACCACGAGGCGGCCGTCTCCGGCTCGATCGTCTTCGACGGCGAGGAGCTGGTGGGCGCGCCCGCCTCCCGCCTCCGCGAGCTGCGCGGCCGGCGGATGGCGATGATCTTCCAGGATCCGCTGTCGTCCCTGCACCCCTTCTACACCGTCGGCGAGCAGATCGCCGAGGCGTACCGGCTGCACCTGCGCGTTTCGCGCCGGGTGGCGCGGGAACGCGCGGTGGAGATGCTGGCCGAGGTGGGCATCCCCGAGCCGAGGCGGCGCGCGGGCGAGCACCCCCATCGTTTCTCCGGCGGCATGCGGCAGCGCGTGATGATCGCGATGGCCCTGTCCTGCGAGCCGGACCTGCTCATCGCCGATGAGCCGACCACCGCCCTGGACGTGACCGTGCAGGCGCAGATCCTCGAACTGATCAGGAGGATCCAGCGGGACCGCGGCATCGCCGTCATGATGATCACCCATGACCTGGGCGTCGTGGCGCGGGTCGCCGACGAGGTCCTGGTGATGTACGGCGGCCACACCGTCGAGCACGCCCCGGTGCGGGAGATCTTCAGGTCTCCCCGGCACCCCTACACGCAGGGGCTGCTCGCCTCCGCCCCCCGCCTGCCGGCCGGAGTCGCGGAGGGCTCTCCGGATCCGGCGGGCGAGGGCTCTCCGGGTCCGGCGGACGGGGGTACGGCGAGCAGGCTCGTGGTGGGCCCGGCGGGCGGGGGCGTGCCGGGCGGAGGCGTGGCGGGACCGGCGGCCAAGGAGCGGCTGAGGGCCATCCCCGGCAGCCCGCCGTCGTTGCTCGCGCCGCCGTCCGGCTGCCGGTTCCATCCCCGCTGCGCCCGCTACGCCGCGACCCCCGACGACGCCTGCGTCACCGAGGCGCCCGAGCTCCGCGAGCTCCGCGAGCTCCATGGGATCCGGGAATTTCACGAGGTCCGTGCGGGCCGCGTGCTCCGGCTGGTGGACCCGGAAGGCCCCCCGGCCGGGCCGGTCCACCGTACGGCCTGCCACCTGGACGAAACCCCTGGAGGCCCGCGATGACCGGGACGTCGCCCGTCCGGCCGGCCGACGCGCCGGACGCCGTACCCGACGCGGCGCCGGAAGCGGGGCCCCGGTCCACGCCGCTGCTGTCCGTACGGGACCTGCGGATGACCTTCGGAAGGCGGAACGGGGTCAGGGCCGTGGACGGCGTCACCTTCGACGTGTGGCCGGGAGAGACCCTCGGCCTCGTCGGGGAGTCCGGGTGCGGCAAGTCCACCACCGGCCGGATGATCGTCCGGCTGCTGGAGCCGACCGGCGGCACCGTCGCCTTCGACGGCCACGACATCACCCGGCTCGGCCCGCGCGGCATGCGGCCGTTCCGCCGCGACATCCAGATGATCTTCCAGGACCCGTTCGCGTCGCTGAACCCCCGCCAGACCGTCGAGCGGATCGTCTCCGGCCCGACGCGGCTGCTGGACCGGCGCGGCGTGATCGAGCTTCTGGAGATGGTCGGCCTGGGCGCCGAGCACGCCGACCGCTACCCGCACGAGTTCTCCGGCGGCCAGGCCCAGCGCGTCGGCATCGCCCGCGCGCTGGCGTCCCGGCCCAGGCTGATCGTCTGCGACGAGCCGGTCTCGGCGCTGGACGTGTCGATCCAGGCGCAGATCGTCAACCTGCTGGCCGACCTCCAGCGGGAGCTGGGCCTGGCGTACCTGTTCATCGCCCACGACCTGTCGGTGGTGCGGCACGTCTGCGACCGGGTCGCAGTGATGTATCTCGGCCGCGTCGTGGAGATCGGCTCACGCGACGCCGTCTACACCGCCCCGGCCCACCCCTACACCAGGGCGCTGCTGTCGGCCGTACCGGTCCCCGACCCGGAGGTGGAGCTCGCCCGCGAGCGGATCGTCCTGCCGGGCGACCCGCCCAGCCCCGCCGACCCGCCTCCGGGCTGCTCCTTCAACCCGCGCTGCGCCATGGCCCAGGACGTCTGCCGGACCGAGGCCCCTCCCCTCGAGGTCCACGGCCCGGGAGACGCGGGAGACGCGGCGGAGAGGAAGGCGGCCTGCCACTTCGCCGGCTGACGGCGCGCCTCCGTGCGTCCGGGGTCGCCGGGCGCACGGAGGCGCGCGGGAGTTCCGGGCCCGGAGCGCACGGAAGCCTCGGACCCGGAACGTGTGGGCCCCGCAGCACGTAGGGCCCGGACACACGGGACCCGGAACGTGTGGGGTCGAACGCGTGGGAGCCGAACGCGCGTTCCGGAACGCTTGGGTCCCGGAACGCGCGGGAGCGCGCGACCGCGGTCGCGCGCTCCCTCCGGCCCGGTGCCCCGGCCGGTCGTCAGCCGGTCATCCGGACTGATCACCCGAGCTGATCACCCGGGCCGGTCGCCCCGCCGGTCAGTAGACGACCGGCACGTCCACGGAGACGGACGTCGGACCGGGCAGGGGCGTGCCGCCTCCGCCGCCGGGCCCCGTGGGGCCGGGGGTGATCGTCACCGTGGCGCGGACCGTGGACCCGGAGGCCACGGTCGCGGTGACGCCCTCGACGGTGAAGACGTTGTTCCAGATGCTCAGCGCCCGGCGTCCGGAGCCGAGAAGGGGACCGCCGACGATCGCGCCGGAGACCTCCGCGCCGACGTCGCGGGGGTTGACCGGCGGCTCGGAGATGCCGAGGGCGCCGACGATCCCGTACACACGTACCTGGTCGCCGGTGACGTCCGCGCACGCCTTGACGTTCAGGCCCTGGATCGGTCCCGAGACGCTGCACGTGGTCGTCGTCGTGAGGGTCGCGGCCGACGCGGGGGCGGTCGTGGCGAGCCCCCCGGCCACGACCGTCCCCGCCGTCAGGAACGCGAGACCACGCTTGGCGATCTGGTTCATCGATTTCCTCCCATGGAACGGTGCCCGGCCCCGTGCCGAGCGCCCGCAAGAAAAAGATGTCATATGTGAAATTGCACATAAAGATCTTCAAGCCGAAGGGCAGGAAAACAGCTTGGAACGGTCCCGCGACGCGGCGATGACACGACCTCGCGCAACAGAACGGCGGTCCCGACCGCGCGGTCCACAGGTGGCTCATGCCCCCAGGCACCACCCCGCCGCCCTTGAAGGGTAGGACGAGGATCGTTCGCCGCAGCCTCAGCCGAACAGATCAGCCAGTACCGCCTGTGCTCTCGGGGAGGGTTCCTCCCCGGGGAAGAACCGTTCGCAGAGGCGGAGTGCGTCCTCGACGGAGGTGACGTCGGCGAGTCCGGCCAGGTGCCGGAGATCGTCCACATCGCGGATACGGGCGGCCATCGCTTTCATTGCGAAGATGTGCTCCGGTGACGCCGCCATCACACGCAGCCCTGGATGGTCGAAGACTCTCCGCTTGCCGGGATCGTCTTTCCCCGAGATGTAGACTGGCCTGCTCGTTCAACCACCAGGGCGGCAGGCTGAGATCCTCGGCCACCTGACGCGCCTCCTCCAGAACCACTCCGTGCGGCACGAAAAGCGCATCCACATCACGGGTCACCCGGACGGCGTCGTAGGCGAGCGCCATCGCGGCTCCGCCCACGACGAAGAGGTCGGCGACGACTCCCCGTCGCATCAGGCGCTCCCCGAGTGCGGTGAAAGCCCGTTCAAGCTCCGCCCGGCCGAGCAGCCCGTCATCTGCGCTGTTCATGCGGCCTCAAGGTCCTTGCGTGAAAGGTAGACACCGTGCTTGCGGAACGCGGCGGGCGCCCAGACGAGCGCATCCGCGCGCTGGCTGGCCAGTTCGGCAGGGAACCACGGTGACCGCAGAACCCGCGGCGCCGTCCAGTCAGGCGGAGCGAGATCGTGCTTGGCGGCGAGATGCTCGGCGACAGCGGCCAGCAACGCGTCCCACCGTTCGTCGCCCACCGGTTCCGGCTCCTCCAGGAACAACGCCGGCTGGGCGTCAGGGTCCTCCCAGCGATACTCCTCCAGAAACTCCCAAACGAGCTTCCAGCGGATTCTCTCATCGCTGCTGGCCTCCAGGCGCGCGGCGAGGTCGGCGAGTGCCATCGGACGGTAACCCATCTTCTCCTCCCGTTCGCCCAGGCAGACATCGATGTTACCGCCGGGCATCCGTTGTCGGACAGCCATCGCCCGCCGCGCGCTCGATGGGATCCGGGAGGTGCGGCCGGGGCGGCGGTTTGAGGTTCGTGTGGGCAGGAAGGGGCATTTTCGTCCGGCCGGATCCGCGACGGAGGGAGACACGGGATGTTCGAGGGGTTCGCCGAGGAGCGGATCGGCACCGGTGAGGCGGAGCTGTTCGTCCGGCACGGCGGCTCCGGGCCGCCGCTGCTGCTCCTGCACGGCCATCCCCGCACCCACGCGACCTAGCACCGGGTCGCGCCGCTGCTCGCGGACGGCTTCACCGTGGTCTGCCCCGACCTGCGCGGCTACGGCCGCTCGTCGAAGCCGCCGACCACCCCCGACCACGAGCCGTACTCCAAGCGGGCGATGGCCCGCGACTGCGTGGCGCTGATGCGCGCGCTGGGCCACGAGCGGTTCGCCGTCGCGGGCCACGACCGGGGCGCCTACGTGGCGCAGCGGGTGGCGATGGACCACCCGGACGCCGCGACCCGCCTCGTCGTGATGGACGCGGTGCCGATCGGCGAGGCGCTCGACCGGGCCGACGCCCGGTTCGCCGCCGCGTGGTGGCACTGGTTCTTCCTCGGGCAGACCGCCAAGCCCGCCGAGCGGGTGATCAACGCCGACCCCGACGCCTGGTACCGCGCGACGCCCGAGCAGATGGGCGCCGAGGCGTACGAGGACTACCGGCGGGCGATCCACGACCCGGCCGTCGTCCACGCGATGTGCGAGGACTACCGCGCGGGACTCGGCGTCGACCGGGCGACCGACGACGCCGACCGCCGGGCGGGCCGCAGGATCACCTGCCCGGTCCTGTTCCTGTGGGCCGAACGGGACGACATGGAGGACCTCTACGGCGACCCGCTGGCGATCTGGCGCGACTGGGCCGGCGACGTCCGCGGCACATCGATCGACTCCGGCCACCACATGGCCGAGGACGCCCCGGCGGAGCTGGCCGCCGAGCTGCGCCGCTTCCTCGGCACGCCACCGGCCTGAGCCCCGCGACGAGGCCGAGGCTCTTGCCGGGGGGGCGCCGTCAGTCCTGGAGCACCTCGCGCAGCCGGGCGGCGAACGCCTCGGGGACCGCGCCGAAGCCCCCGTGGTCGCCGGGGAACGTCTCGGACCGCCCGCCCAGCCGCTCGGCCAGGGTGAGGGCCGCCCGGTGGGGCGGCTCGCCCTCCGACGCCTCGCCCACGGCCGTCACCACCCGCGTCCCGGACGCGTGGAGCGCGTCGAGGTCGGGGGTGTATCCGGAGAACGACGGGACCTCTTGACGCGCTCCCCTGCCCAAGGCTGGAGATTCAGCCCGTACCGCGTCATGCGGCACCCCTGAGGCTTCCTGCTTCGTCGACCCGCGCCACCTCAAGCGGTGGTCTTACCAGGTCTCCACAGGCGTTTAGCCTGTCCGCCCGCCCGGCGGCCAGGATATTGATCGCCGCGTTGACGTCCCGGTCGTGGGCCACGCCGCAGGCGCAGATCCACGACCGGACGTTCAACGGCATCTGGTCTGCGAGGTTGCCACACGCAGAACAGAGCTTCGAGGAGGGGAACCAGCGATCGATCTTCGCGAAGGCCCGCCCGTACCGAGCAGCCTTGTACTCCAGCATCTCGACAAAGACCGACCAACCCGCATCATGGACGCTCTTGGCCAGTCTCGTGCGCGCTAGGCCCTTCACCGACAGATTCTCCACGTACACCGCTTGGTTGTCGCGAATGATGCCCGTGGAGAGCTTGTGGGCGAAGTCGCGGCGCGCATAGACCACCCGGGCGTGCGCCCGCGCGACCTTCACGACGGCCTTCTTACGGTTGTTCGACCCCTTCGCCTTCCGGCTGAGGTTCTGCTGGGCTTTCTTCAGGCGTCGTTCGGCGCGGCGCAGGAAACGCGGATTGTCGATCTTCCGGCCGTCCGACAGCACTGCGAAATGCGTCAGACCCAGGTCGACACCCACCTCGGATACAGTTTCCGACAGCGGCTCATCACTCACCTCGACCACGAACGATGCGAAGTACCGTCCAGCCGCGTCCTTGATGATCGCCACGGACGACGGTTCGGAGGGTAGATTACGAGACCAGCGCACGACCACGTCCCCGATCTTCGGCAGGCACAGCTTCCCGCTCGGGGTGATCACGAACCGGGCGTTCTTGGTGAACCGGATGGCCTGCCGGTTATCCTTCTTGGACCGGAACCGAGGTGGGGCGATCTTCGGTCCCTTGCGCTTGCCGGTGATCGAGGCGAAGAAGTTGCGGTAGGCGGCGTTCAGGTCCGCCAGTGCCTGCTGAAGCACCACGACCGACACCTCGGAAAGCCACGCGCGTTCCGGCGTCATCTTGGCCTGCGTTATGACCCGCTTGGACAGCTCCCCGTCGGAGACGTACGGCAACCCGGCCTCTCGGGCATCGGTACGTGCGCGCAGTCCGTCGTTGAACACCGTCCGCACACACCCGAAGGCCCGCGCCAGCGACTGGCGCTGGGCGGCGTCCGGGTAGAGCCGGTACTGGTAACGAAGCTGCACAGCCCTCATTGTGCCATTCGATCATGACTGAATGTATGAGAATCCGAGCGATCCATGAACACATCGACGACCACGCCAATGTGGGGTGGGCGGCAGCCGAAGCTACCGTGAGACGGTCAGGCGGCGGGCTGCCGACCCTGGTTGTCGAGGTGACAGCGGGCGGTCAGACGTCAGGATCGACTGCGGGGTGCGTGAAACGCACGGGCTTGCCCAGCGACCGGGCGTAGGCGATTTCGGCTCGGGTGCTGTCTCCGATGTAGTCGCCGACTACGAGCACCTCATCAGCGAGCCGGATCTTCGCCCGATGCAGATCGTCGAGTCGAACCTTCAGCGTCTCGGCCTCGACAGGATCGGACCAGAGTTCGTGCGGCGATTTCATGTCGCAACCCGGTTTGACGACAATCTTTTCGGCTGTGGTCTCCTGCAGATCGGCCTCGTTCATCTCGGTCATGAAGCGGGTGGAGCCGCAGATCACGACGATACGCGGAAGGTTCAACAGCTTCTTCGCGTCGGCGAGTTTCTCTTCGGGGGTGAGCAGTTGCGGGTATGACACTGGTTCCTCCTGGTGGTGTGGTCCAAGGGGTGCCTGCGGAGACGAGACCGAGGGTGTCCAAGATGTCATAGCCCGCGTCATGCAACGCATCCTCGCGCTGACCGCCGCGATCTGGCACAACTACACCACCGGACAAACCGTCCTACGCTCACTGATCGCCTACGATCACTGACCCCTTGGAATAGATCATCTAGCGGACGCTCGCGCACGGGCCTTCACCTCCGGCCTGAAGACCGGAGCACTGGCCCGCATTCAGGTAGCCGATGAAGAGCTCCATGTTCCGTCCCATCCGCGACATCATCTCCAGCGTCTCCGTGTCGGGCTCGCCCTGCGGAGCGTCGGCTCCCCCAGGAGGCGCTCCCGGGAGGCGCTCCCGGGAGGCGCTCCCGGTCACCGGCGTTGACGGCGTTCCGCGTCGTCCCCGCGTCCGCCGCGCCTCCGGTCTCCCCCTCCGCGGCGCCCGCTGGGGCCGCTGCCTCCCCCGAACCCTCCGGCCGCGCCGCGGCGTTGGCTGCGTATCCGGTCTCGAAGACCCGGTCCGCCGCCTCGGCCTCCTCAGCGCGGAAAGCGTCGCCACATCGCGGGGCGAGAGCACGCCAGCGGTCGCGCTCCGGCAGCACCGTACGGTCCCGGGGCGGCTCGTGCCGTACCGCCCGCGGAGCTTTCCGGACAGGCCGCACGCGTAACGCGACTTCGGCCCGTATTGGGGTGGCCGTGCCGTGCGGTGGCCCCGGGGCGGCGGGTCAGTCGCGGCCCTGCCAGGTCGTCACGCACGCCTCGTTGCCCTCGGCGTCGGCCAGGACCCAGAAGGCGGGCGCCTCGGAGTCGTACACCAGCACTCCCCCGGCGGCCAGCGCGGCCCGGATGCGGTGCGGCGCCTCGTCGTGGGGGACGGAGACGTCGAGATGGATCCGGTTGCGCTGGAGCCGCGGGGCGTCCATCTGCTGGAACCAGATCGCCGGCCCCTGACCCACCGGGTCGACGAGCGGGTCCTCGGGGCCGCTCGCGCCGGCCTCGTCGACGTAGCCCATGACGGCCTTCCAGAACGGGCGGATCGCGGCGATGTCGAGCGCGTCGACGGCGATCTCGAGGATCTGGTCCGACCGGCTCCCCCGGCCGGCGGTCTCCGGATCGGCGGCGTCCGGCCGGAGGCCCTGGTCCGCCGTCTCCGCTGTCTCCTTTGTCTCCTTTATCTCCGCGGCGGTGGTCCCGTCCGGCTGCGACTCCCGACCGGTGACCTCCGAGCCGGCGATCTCCGGGCCGGTGCGCAGGCCCAGCCCGCCCACGGCGGCGGAGATCAGGTGGGCGAGCTCGATCTCCTCCGGCGTCACCCCGGCCGCCGCGAGCGACTGGAGCGTGAGGACCACCCGGTCGCGGCGGACGTCCATCCAGAGGCTTCCGTCGGCCCGGTCACCGGCCGCGGCGGCGGCCCGGACGGCGACGTCGGCCCCTCTCGCCAGTGACGGCACGAGAACCGACGTGCGGAGCGCGCCCAGGACGTACCGCCAGCCGATGCCGCCGACGGCGTCGGAGATCTCCCGGCGGGTCGGTCTCCCGGCGGCGGCAGAGGGGTTCTGTGTCATCCCGCCATGATCACAGATTCTCCGGGCTCCGGAGCGCGGACCGGGTGCCGAAGCCTCGTGAGCCGAGGAGCGGGTGATCCTGGATCAGCTCTCGCATGATGACCGCCGTCAGGTTAATATCGGCTCAGATCACGTGAAAGCGCTTTCCAAGCGGGGCCGGCCCGGCTCCGCTCATGTGCGCGCCGGCGGTTGATGGTCAGGGTCTCCCACCTGATGCGCATGTGGTACCCGACGGGCGGTGCGCCACCGTGCACCGTACCGATGGCCCACGACCGTCCCGCCACACGAGGAGAGACATGCCCCTCATCACATCGAGATCCAGCGCGCCGGGGCGCCGCGCCGCGGCCCGCTGGGTGTCGGCCACGACCGCCGCCGCGTTGATCGTGGCGGCCCTCGCGACCGCCTCGGCGGCGCTGGCCGCCACGATGTTCAACGACGACTTCGAGGACGGCGAGGCAGGCGACTGGTCCAAGTCCGGGGGAAGCTGGTCGGTGGTGTCCGACGGGTCCAGGGCCCTGCGACAGGCCAAGCTCGACAGCGACCTGGCACGCGCATTCGCCGGCTCCTCCGCCTGGGCCGACTACGCCGTCCAGGCGCGGGTGCGGCCGCTCGCCTTCGACGGGGCCGCCCGCGTGGTCGGCCTGGCCGCCCGCTCGACCTCCTCCACCAGCTTCGACCGCCTGGTCCTGGTCAACGACGGCCGGGCCGAGCTGCAGGCGGTGCGCAGCGGCGCGGTGCGCGTGCTGGGCTCGCTGGCGCTGCCCGTCACGACCGGCGCCTGGTACACCCTGCGCCTGGAGGCGACGGGGACGACGGTGCGCGGCTGGGTGAACGGCATCGCGGTGGGCTCGGGGACCAGCCAGTCCGGCCGGGGTCGCGTCGGCGTGCAGACCTTCCGGGCGACCGCCTCCTTCGACGACGTCGAGGTGACCGGCGCGGGCTCCTCCCCGACGCCGACCGTCACCCCCACGGCCACCCCGACCGCCACCCCCACGGTGTCCCCCACCCCGACGGCGACCCCGACGCCGCCCGTCTCCGGCACACTGGTGGTCGCGCCGGGCGGCGACGACACCGCCCCCGGCACCCTGGACCGCCCGCTCGCCACCCTGCAACGGGCGGTCGATCTGGCCCGGCCGGGGAGCGTCATCGCCGTCCGCGGCGGGACCTATACCCCGGCCGCCAACGTCCAGATCATCAAGAGCGGCACCGCCGACCAGCCCATCACCCTGACCGCCTACAACGGCGAGCGCGTGGTCGTCGACGGCGAGCAGTTGCCCGCCACCCCCGCCCCGGTCGGCGGCAGCATCCCGGCCGCGCAGCGCGGCGTCCTCCACATGGAGGCCTCGCACTGGAGGATCTCCGGCCTGGAGATCGTCAACGGGCCCTACGGGATCTACTGCGCGCCGTGCAACGACAGTGTCTTCGAACGGCTCTCGGTCCACGACAACTACGAGACCGGCGTGCAGATCCAGGGCGCCTCGGGCGGCAACCTGATCCTGAACCTCGACAGTTACGGCAACCGCGACCCCCGCAAGAACGGGGAGAGCGCCGACGGCCTGGGGATCAAGGAGGGCAGCGGCGCCGGCAACGTCGTGCGGGGCGCCCGGCTGTGGAACAACTCCGACGACGGCTTCGACGCCTGGGAGTTCCTGTCGCCGATCCTGATCGAAGACAGCGTCGCCTACGGCAACGGCTTCAACCGGTGGAACCTGCCGAACTACACCGGCGACGGAAACGGCTTCAAGCTGGGCGGCGGGGACGTGGACCTGCCCGCGGCCCACGTGGTGCGCAACAGCGTCGCCTTCGACAACAAGGTCGGCGGGTTCATCGACAACGCCAACCCGGGCGCCATCTCGCTGGACCACAGCACCGCCTGGCGCAACGGCGGCACCGGCTTCGACCTCGCCGACGCCGACGGCACCCTCACCCACGACCTCGCGGTGGGCAACGGCAGGCAGGCGGACCTGGGCTCCTCCTCGACCGGCAGCGGCAACTCCTGGGACCTCGGCGGCACCTGGAACGACGCCGCCCTGCTCAGCACCGACTCCTCGACGCTGACCGGTCCCCGCCGCGCCGACGGGAGCATCCAGCCCTCGGACTTCCTGCGTCCCCGTGGCGGAGCGGACGTGGGAGCCCGCCTCTGACACCCCGCGGGGACGTCCGGAGGGCTCCCCCGCGAGGCGGCCTCGGCGGTCGTCCGGCGGAGGCCCTCCGGACGCCCGCCCGGGCGATTCAGGCCGCCGACAGGCGCAGCGCCTCGGCGGCGACGGCGTGGCGCAGGTCGCGGATGCCGGCGCGGCCCCGGAGCGGGTGGACGTTGTTGGTCAGCAGGACCGCCGTCAGCGCCCTGTCCGGATCCACCACCACCGACGTGCCGGTGAAGCCGGAGTGACCGTAGGCGTCGGCGAGCGGGCCGACGATGGCCGGGTCGCCGATGCGCACCCCGAGCCCGTGGCGGAAGGCCGCGCCGCGCACCCCCTGGTCGCGGGTCATCTCGGCGACCGACTCGGGCCGCAGGATCGGAGCGCCGCCGGTGCGCAGGGTTTCGGCGAACCGCAGCACGTCGTCGGCGGTGGCGAAGATCCCGGCGTGCCCGGCGACGCCGCCGAGGTCGTAGGCGGTCTCGTCGTGGACCTCGCCGCGCACGCATCCGCCGCCGGGGCGGCCGGGTGTGTCCTCGGTGGCGGCGATCCGGTCGCGCAGTGACGCCGCGGGCCGGTAGCCGGTGTCGGCCAGGCCGAGCGGACCGGTGACCCGGGCGCGGAGCAGCTCGTCCAGGGGCGCTCCCCCGGCGATCTCCGCGATCCGGCCCGCCGTGATCATGCCGACGTCGGAGTAGACGTAGCCGTGACCGAGGGGGTGCGGCGGCGGGGTGGTCAGGACGTGGTCGAGGTGCGCGGCGCGGAAGGCGGCTCCCATGCCGATGGCCTCGTGGCCGGGTGCCCGGCTGGGCGGGAAGCCCGCGGTGTGGGTGAGCAGGTGCCGCATGGTGAGCCCGGTGCGTGCGCCGGGCAGCCGGGCGGCGACCGGCTCGTCCAGGCCGAGCAGACCGTCCTCGGCGAGGGACAGGATGACGGCCGTGACGAAGAGCTTGGTGACGGACGCCAGGTCGAAGATCGAGTCGCGGCGGGCGGGCGGGCGGTCGTCGGCGAGCTTCCCGGAGGCGTCGGCGTAGCGGACCAGTTCCCCGGCCGCCGCGGCGGCCACCACGTCGCCGCCGACGGCGATCACGGCGACCGCCGCCGAGCAGGCGTCCGGTACGGCCGCCGTCAGGATGCCGTCGAGCCGGTCAGGCACGCCGCACGTCCTCGGTGGCCCGCTCCCCCGCCGGCACGCCGTCCAGCCGCGCTCCGTCGGCCCGGTCGCCGTCGGCCCGGCCACCGCCCACCCGTGCTCCGTCCACCCGCGCTCCGTCCACCCGGGCTCCGCCGCCCCGGGGATCCCCGGCGGCCGGGCGCGCCTCGCGGGCGTCCTCCAGCCGGTCACCGTGCGCGGCGAGCAGGTCCCGGGCCGCGTCGGCGCCGATCCCGTGCTCAATCACCAGCACCGCGATCTTGACGTTCCACTCCGCCTCCTCCAGCGCGGCGCGGGCGGCGGCGTGGTCGGCGCCGGTGAGATCGGAGACCATGCGGGTGGCCCGGCCCTCCAGCTTGGAGTTCATCGCCGACACCTCGATCATGGTGTTCCCGTAGGTGCGGCCCAGCTTGACCATGGTGATGGTGGACACCATGTTCAGGACCAGCTTCTGCGCGGTCCCGGCCTTGAGCCGGGTCGAGCCGGTCACCACCTCCGGGCCGACGACGACCTCGATCGGGTGGGCGGCGGCCGCGGACAGGGGCGTGCCGGCGTTGCACGACATGCCGACGGTCAGCGCGCCGCGGCGTTCCGCCTCGCCGAGCGCGCCGATCACGAACGGCGCCCGGCCGCTGGCGGAGACCCCCATCACCGCGTCGAGCGGGCCCACCTCCAGGCCGGCGACGGCGGCGATGCCGGCGGCCTCGTCGTCCTCGGCGCCCTCGACCGAGCGGGTCAGCGCGGGCTCGCCCCCGGCGATGACGCCCTGCACCAGCTCGGGATCGGTGCCGAAGGTCGGCGGGCACTCGGAGGCGTCCAGCACGGCCAGCCGGCCGGAGGTCCCCGCGCCCACGTAGATCAGACGTCCGCCCTGCCGCATCCGGTCGGCGACGGCGTCGATGGCGGCCGAGATCGCCGGTACGGCGGTGGCCACGGCGGCGGGCACCGTGGCGTCGGCCGCGTTCATCAGCCTGGCCACCTGCTCGGTCGAGAGCCTGTCGATCTGGCCGTAGCGCGGATCGCTCTGCTCGGTTGGCAGGTCGGCGAGTGGATCAATCATGACGCCCCATGTCGCTAATTTTCACCAAAGTCTTCTATTCTGCAAATTATCTTCTATGAATGGAGCGATGTCACTCGTGCGGACCGGAATCGAACGAGTTGTTCACGACCCCGCCCTCCTCGGCGGCGGACGGATCGGCCTCGTCACCAACCCCACCGGAGTGCTGCCCGACCTCACCCCGGGCGTGACCGCCCTGCTGTCGGCGGGTGTTCCGGTGACCGCGCTGCTCAGCCCGGAGCACGGGGTGCGCGGCGCCGCCCAGGACGGTTACGGCGAGGAGGCGGGCACCGACCCGGCCACCGGCCTGCCGGTCCTCGACACCTACGGCGCCGCGGGCGAGGCCCTGGACGAGCTGGTGGCGGCCTCGGGGGCCGACACCCTCGTCTTCGACATCGCCGACATCGGGACGCGGTTCTACACCTACGTCTGGACGATGTACGACCTCATGGCCTCCGCCGCCCGGCTCGGGGTGCGCTTCGCCGTACTGGACCGGCCCAACCCGCTCGGCGGGACCGTCGCGGAGGGGCCGCTCCTCGACCCCGCCTTCGCCAGCTTCGTGGGCCGCGCGGCGATCCCGCTGCGGCACGGGCTGACCGCGGGCGAGCTGGCGCGGCACGTCAACCGTTCCATCGGCGCCGACCTGCTGGTCGTCGAGGCCGAGGGGTGGCGGCGCGACATGCCGTACGCGGCCACCGGCCTGCCCTGGGTGATGCCCTCGGCGAACATGCCGACCCCGGACACCGCGCTGGTCTACCCCGGCACCGGCCTGTTCGAGGGCACGAACCTGTCGGAGGGCCGCGGCACGACCCGCCCCTTCGAACTCGTCGGCGCCCCCTACCTCGACGAGCGGTTCGCCGCCGGGCTGAACGCCCTGGACCTGCCGGGGGTGCGGTTCCGCGACGCGTGGTTCACCCCGGCCTTCCGCAAGCACGCGGGGCAGGCCGTACGGGGCGTGCAGCTCCACGTGCACGACGCCGAGGCGTTCCGGCCGGTGCTGACGGGGGTCTCGATGCTGCACCTGGCGCGCTCGCTGCACCCGGAGGAGTTCGGCTGGCGCCGCGGGGACGCCGTGCCTGAGGAGGAGGCCGGGCAGGGCGGGGACGGCGCCGCACCGGAGCGGAGGACCGCCCGGCCGTACTTCGCCGACCTGCTGTGGGGGTCGGACACGCTGCGCCGGACCCTGGACGCCGGGCAGGACCCGCGCGGGCTGTGCCCGGCCCCGGCCCACCCGGAGGTCTGGACGGGCGGCGAGCCGCTCCTGTACGGCTGAGCCCCCCGCACCGGCCGGGTCCCGCGACGCGGCGGAGCACCCGGCCGGGTGCGCGGCGCACCGCGCCGGGTCCGGGCTCGCGGCGTACGCCGCGGCCCCGGCCCGGGAGGCGGGCCGCCGGCTCAGCCGGCTCATCGGCACCCGGGACGCCGGCATCCGGCCGTCACCGCAGGGCGCGCCGGTAGAGCCAGAAGACCCGTTCGGCGCGCGCGCCCGCCGCCCGGGAGTAGAACCTGAGCGGTCCCACCCAGCCGATCTCCGCGTTCTCCTGGCCCGCGGCCCGCTGGTCGGCCAGGCAGCGGCGCAGCAGGACCCGGCCGACACCCAGCCCGCGCGCGGCGGGGGCGGTGCCCATCGGGCCGAACCAGGCGGGCCTGGCGCCCCAGGCGGCGAAGCCGAGGATCTCCGAGCCGCGGGCGGCGTAGTGGCAGCCGCCGGCGTGCTCGGCCTCCCACGCCCAGTTGTCGTTCCAGTGCTCCCGGATGAAGGCGAGCACCGTGTCGAGCCCCGCGCGGTCGCCGGGGCCGGCGGCGTGGACGGTGACGCCCGCCTCCGCCAGCCGTGCGACGTCGGCGTCGGTCGACAGGTCGGTGTCGGCGCCGAGGGAGGCGGTCATGTTCCAGGCGACGTCGTGGCGCTCGTAGCCGAGGCTCTCGGCCAGCGCCGCCGCCGCGGTGTAACGGACGTCGATCCCGGGCCAGGCGTAGCAGGGCGGGTTTCCCGCGAAGCGCGCCTCGGCGGCGCCCTCGGCCCGCAGCCAGTCCTCGGCGGCGGCGACCAGCGCGCGGCCCCGCCCCGCGTCCCGCGCCTCCGGGCGTACGGCGAGCAGGTCGATGTGCCCGACGGAGGGGTCGCGCTGGGACACGGACGCGAAGACGACGCCGCCGAGGTCGGCGGTGACCAGCGCGGTCCACCTGCGCCCCGCCGGAGGCGACGACAGGCTCGCCACCAGCTCCGGGGCCTCGGGGGCGTCCAGGGTGAGGGCGGCGGCGGCGATCTCGCGCAGCGCCGCCGCGTCCGCCGGGCCGGCCGTACGGACCACGATGCCTGCGGCCCCACCGGCCCCGGTGGCCGGAGCGTTCCCGGCGTCCGGGGCGGAGGCGGCGTGCTGTCCCATGGGGTTCGTCCTCATCCGATCGGGGTGGCGATGACGTCGCGTCGCTCGGGGTGGAAGCAGGCGTACTCCTGGGGGAAGCCCTCTCCCCGGCCGAGCAGCGGCAGCTCGTTCTCGCAGCGGTCGGTGCGGAACGGGCAGCGCCGCGCGAACAGGCAGCCCGCGTCGTGGTGGCTCTCGTTCAGCGCCTCGGTCGGCACCACGGGCTGCTCGCCCGGCTTCTCCAGCCCGTGCAGCACCGGGATGGCCGACAGCAGCGACTGCGTGTAGGGGTGCACCGGGTCGGCGATGATCGTCTCCACGTGGCCCCGCTCGACGACCTGGCCGCGGTAGATGACGTACAGCTCACCGTCGTCGCCGATGTAGCGGGCGGTCGCCACGTCGTGCGTGATGAACAGCACGCTGACGCCGAGCCGCTCGCGCAGGTCCTTCAGCAGCGCCAGGATGCCCAGCCGGAGCGACACGTCGATCATGGAGACGGCCTCGTCGGCGACGAGCATCTCCGGGTCGACGGTGAGCGCGCGGGCGATGACCACGCGCTGGCGCATACCGCCCGACAGCTGGTGGGGGTAGCGCGGCAGCACGTAGCCCGGGTCCAGCCCGACGAGGGCGAGCAGTTCCCCGGCCCGTTCGTCGGTCCACGCGCGGGAGCGGCCGGTCTGCTTGGCCCGCAGGGACAGCGGCGCGTCCAGCGTCTGGTGGATCGTGCGGGTCGGGTTGAGCGCCGAGTACGGGTCCTGGTGGATCATCTGGATCCGCCGGAAGTACGGCTGGCGCTGCCGGTGCCGCAGCGACGACATGGCGGTGCCGTCGATGACGATCTCACCGGCGTCGTAGCCCTCCAGTCCGGCGATGATCCGTCCCAGCGTCGTCTTGCCGCAGCCGGACTCGCCGATGAAGGACGCCGCGCCCCCCTTGGGGATCGCGAAGTCGACGCCGCGCAGGGCCTTCACCTCGCGGCCGGCGAGCACGCCGCCCCGCTGCTTGAAGGTCCTGGTGATGCCCGTTCCGGTGATCATGCCTGCTCCCCCGATGCTCCCGGCGTCGCGGCGGTCTCCCGCGCTCCCACGGTCTGCCGCGCCGCGGCCTCTCCCGTCTCCCCGGCCCGGTCCTCGACGCGGTCCTCCGCCTGGACCTCGACCCGGTCCGCGGCGCGGTCCTCGGCCTCGACCGCGTGGCAGGCCACGATGGACGTCCCCCGGACGACGACCGGCGGCTCCACCGTCTCGCAGACGTCCATGCGCCGTGGGCAGCGGTCCCGGAACACGCATCCCTGCTTCGGGATGGTGCCCAGCGTCGGGGGGCGGCCCGGCAGGGCGCTGGCCTCGTCGATGTCGCCCACCAGGCGCGGGATGGCCCGCAGCAGGCCCTGGGTGTAGGGGTGGCGTGCCGCCCTCAGCACGTCCATGGTGGGGCCCTGCTCGACGATCTGCCCGCCGTACATGACGGCCAGCCGGTCGGCGACCTCGGCGACCACGCCGAGGTCGTGGGTGATGATCATCGTGGTGAGGCCGCGCTCGGCGTGGACCTCGCGGACGATCCGCAGGATGTTCGCCTGCGTGATCATGTCGAGGGCGGTGGTGGGCTCGTCCAGCACCACCAGGTGGGCGTTGAGCACCAGCGCCAGCATGATGCCGACCCGCTGGCGCATGCCGCCGGACAGCTCGTGCTGGTGGGAGTCGAGGACCCGCGCGCCGTCCAGGCCCATCCGGCCCAGCAGCTCCCTGGCGTCCGCCACGAGGCCGCGCAGATCCTCGACGCCGTGCGAGCGGCCCAGGTCCAGCAACTGCTTGCCGACGGTCTTGAGCGGGTTGAGGGAGTTCTGGGCGGCCTGGAAGACGTAGCCGATGTGCCGGCCGCGCGCCTTGCGCAGGTCCTCCCCGCGCAGCGTCACGACGTCGCCGAGACCGTCGATCTCCACGCTGCCCTCGCTGATCCGGCCGGGCGGCTGGACGGCGTTGAGCAGCGACAGCGCCAGTGTGGACTTGCCGGAACCCGACTCGCCGACCACGCCGGTGATGGTGCCGGGCGGCAGCTCCAGGTCGATCCCGCGGATGGCGGGCAGTTCCCCGGACGGTGTCCGGTAGACGACGGTCAGGCCGCTGACGCGCACCCCCGGCGTCGCCCTGCCGGTGTTCTTGTCGGTGGTGGGCACCCGTCACTCCTCACGCAGGCGGGGGTTGAAGATCTCGTCCATCGCGTCGACGACGAGCACGATGCCCAGGGTGAGCAGCAGGATCGCCAGCAGCGGCGCCATGAGGTACGGCAGCGCGGCCGGCGACGACATCGCGCCTCCGCCGAACACGGCGAGGTTGAGCATCACGCCCCAGTTGTTGGCCTCGAACGGCAGGACGCCCAGGAAGAACAGGCCCACCTGCGCGTAGACCGCGCCGGTGACGGCGATGAGCATGTTCATCGCGATGAAGGGGGCCATACTGGGCAGCAGTTCCCTGCCGACGATGTGCGTCGTGGACAGCCCCAGACCGCGGGCGGCCTCGATGAAGCCGCGCTCACGCAGCGACAGCGTCTGCGCGCGCACGGCCCGCGCCACGCCGCCCCAGCCCAGCAGGCCGAGCACCAGGCCCATCTCCAGGGCGCTGTTGAACTTCCAGATCGTCGACAGCACCAGCAGCAGCGGCAGGCCGGGGATGGTGAGCTTCATATCGGTGATCCGCATGAGCACGGTGTCCCAGCGTCCGCGGCGGAACCCGGCGAACAGCCCGATGCCGGTGCCGAGGACCACCGTGATGACGGCGGTGACCAGGGCGGTCAGCAGGACGTACCGGGAGCCGGTGACCAGCAGCGACAGGACGTCGGTGCCCTCGAAGTCGGTGCCGAAGGGGTGTGCCCAGCTCGGCGGCGCGTACAGGGCGCTGGTGTCGCGGGGCAGGTGCTCGGGGTAGAACATCGGCCCGAAGATTCCCATGAACGCGAACCCGGCCACGATGACCGCGCCGAGCATGCGGCTGGGCTTGCGCTTGAGCACGCGCCAGACGCCGCGCCAGAAGTTGCGCCGCAGGGCGGCTCTGCCGCCGCCCACCGGGCCGCCGGCGGTGGCGCCGCCGGCCGCGGTGATGGTCTGCGCCGTCATGCGGCCCCCTCTCCGCTGCGCACCCGCGGGTCGATCACGGTGTAGAACAGGTCGGCCGCGATGTTCGCGATGATGATCGCCCCGGTGATCAGCAGGAACGCGCCGCCCATCAGGGCGTAGTCGCGCTCGGTGATGCTGTTGATGAGCATCAGCCCCAGGCCGGGGTAGTTGAAGATCCGCTCGATGAAGATCGCGCCGCCGAACAGCAGTCCCAGCGACAGCGCCAGGATGGTGAACAGCGGCAGGATCGCGTTGCGGGCCACGTAGCGGAAGATGAACCCGCGTTTGAGGCCGCGCAGCTCGGCGGCGAGGATGAAGTCGTCGCCGAGGACGGTGACCACGCTCGACTTCATCGCCAGGATCCAGCCGCCGTAGCTGGCCAGCGCGTAGGTCAGCACCGGCAGCGTGGCGTGCGAGACGAGCGAGCCGATGTACCCGGCGTTGAAGCCCGGCTCGAACATGATGTCGGCCGTGCCGCCCGCGGGCAGGATCGGGATGAGCGTGGTGAACACGGCGCCCAGCAGCAGCGCGAGCACGTACTGGGGGACGCCGTGCAGCAGCGACCCGGAGATCGCAAGGATGTCGCCGAGCTTGCCCGAGCGCCTGATGGCGGCGTAGACCCCCATGATGACGCCGATCAGGAAGCTCAGCAGCGTGCCCACCAGCACGGGAAGAATGGTCCACTTGGCGGCGGAGAACAGCACGGTCGACACGCCCACGCCCGGCACGGTCAGCGACTGGCCGAGGTCCAGGCGGAGCAGGCCGCTCATGTAGTCGACGTACTGCTGCCACATGCCGCCGGTCGGGGCGAAGCCGTAGAGGACCTCGACGGACTGCTGCGCCGCCTCGGGCGACATGCCCTGCTCGACGAGCTTCTCGTACTTGGCGGCCATGGGGTCACCGGGGATGCTCCTGATGACGAAGAAGCTGACCGTGGTGACTATCAGAACCATGACGAGCCCGCGGGCCAGGTGGCCCGCGAGCTTTCTTGCGATCATCGTCATACGCTGCTACTTCTTCTTGACCATGCCGAGCTGGATCCACACGCCCGACGTCTGGCGGAGCAGGTCGCTGTCGTTCTGCGGGAATCCGGTGAAGCGGCTGGTGTTGATGAACTGGGTGTTCACGTAGTCCCAGAGCTGGATGACCGGGAGGTCCTGGTTGGCCGCCTTGGCGAGCTGGCCGACGATGGCCTTCTGCTCGTCCTCGGGGGCGGAGTTGAGCTTGGCGGTGAGCTCACCGGGGTTGATCTTCTGGCCGTCGACCTCGATGGTCTCCGGGCCGCCCATCCAGTTGCCGTTCTTGCCGGGCGCGGAGTGCTTGACCTTGCCGCCCAGGTTGGCCCAGCCGTTGGAGGCGCCGTAGAGGCGCTGGTAGATGTTGTACGGCGCGGGGCCGAGCGCGGTCAGCCAGAACCCGACGTCGTACTTGCCCGCCGCGATCTCCTCAAGGTAGATCGGGTAGTCGGCGACGGTCAGCACCTCGGCGTCGATCCCGGCCGCGTTGAGCTGGCTGGTGATCGCCTTGGCGCCGGAGACCCAGTCGGAGAACGGCGCCGGGACGTTGATGGAGAACTTCCACGGCGTGCCGTCGGGCAGCGTCCACTTGCCGCCCTCCTTCTTGAGGCCGGCCTCCTTGAACTCCTGCTCGGCCTTGGCGGCGTCGAGCTTGTACGGCTCCAGCTTGCCCAGCTCGTCGCCGAGCCACTCGGCGGCGGGCTGCTGGTGGATGCCGGTGGTGGTGACCGACGCGACGCCGCCCTCGGGCGAGGCGATCTTGGTGATCTCGGCGCGGTCGATCAGGTAGGCCAGGCCGCGGCGGACGTGCACGTTGTCGTAGGGCTTCTTGGTCTGGTTGAACGCCAGGCCCAGCGCCACCGGGGAGAAGCCCTTGACGACGGCGTTGCCCGGGGTGGCCGCGATGCGCTTCATCACGTCGGCGGGCACCGCGGTGAACGGCGCGTTGTCGAGCTTGCCGGCGATGAGGTAGTTCCAGATCTGCTCGTTGCCGGTGTAGTTGAGCAGCTTGACCTGGTCGGGGCCGACATTGGCGGCGTTGTAGAAGTTCTTGTTCTTGACCAGCAGCGCCTCGCCGGGGTTCATCCGCTCCAGCGTGTAGGGGCCGGCGGAGACGTCCTTGGGCGGAGCGAAGGCGATGACCTTCTCCGCCAGCGCGGTGATCTCCTCGCGGGCCTTGTCGGCGTCGGCGCCCTCGCCGCGGGCGGCCTTCAGCTTGTCCCAGAAGTCGGCGGGCAGCACGCTCTCCCAGACGTGCTTGGGCACGACCGCGCTGTCCATGACGCCGCGCACGAACGTGACGCTGGGGTTCTTCATGTCCTGGGAGATCTTGACGGTCTTGTCGTCGACCACCTCGACCTCGGAGGCGGCGCCGGCCGCGCCCGGGGTGATCGCGAAGGCCGTGCTGCCCTGGGTGTAGGCGAGGGCGATGGAGAACTTGACGTCCTCGGCGGTGACCGGCTTTCCGTCGGACCACTTGTTGTTCGGCTGCAGGTGCAGCGTGATCGAGGAGTTGTCCGGCGCGATGTCCCAGCTCGCCGCGATGCCCGGGTAGAACTGGTTCGGGTCGGTCAGGTGGTTCTTCGCCCAGCCGAGCTTCATGACGTTGTAGCCGGAGAACGCGTTGCCCTTGGGGCTCCACGGGTTGATCGGGCCGTTGACGTCGAGGCCCGGCTTGGTGCCGTCGATCGTGGTGTAGAGACCACCGCCGCCACCCGTGCCGCCCGCGGCGGACTTGTCGTCGGTGTTGCCGCTGCACGCCGTGACGGCGGCGAGGCCGAGCAGTGCCGCTACGGCCGCTAGTCGCTTCATGAACCACTCCGTTGGGGCTTACGTGGCCGGGTTAGCCGGGGTTGACCGGACCCTATGTTCGGCCCGTGAGGGACGTCAATAATCTCCAGACGTTGTGAGAATCCTGTAACTTTCCTTCATTGCTCCTCGGGGGCCGTCCAGAGCCGCTCTTCGGTACGGCACGCCCGCTCCCGTCGCACGACGCGCCCGACCGTACGGGTTCCGCCCTGGTCACGCGGCGGTCCCACCCGGTCGCGGGGGATGCCCAGGGAGGCTACCCGGCAATAGGTCATGGAGTGGCAAAAACCCCATCAAGGACGTGAACGGCGCCTCGGGGCGCGGCATGATGCCCGCTCGTGACCGAGACGGAACGCAGTTCACCGGAAAGGGGCCGGCCGTGGCGCAGAAGGTGATCCTGGTCGACGACCTCGACCACTCCGAGAGCGCGGATGTGACGAAGCGGGAGTTCTCCCTGCTGAACCGGACCTTCGCCATCGACCTGTCCGACGACAACCAGCGGCGGCTGCGCGAGGCCCTCGGCCTGATCGAGAAGGTCCTGGAGAGCTCCCGGGAGGTCAGGCAGGCGTCGCGTTCGCGGCGGCCCGCCGACGCCCCCGTCCGCCTGCGCGGGCACACCACCACCGACGTCCGCGAATGGGCCCGCGAGCAGGGGCTGGAGGTGCCGGTCAGGGGCCGTGTCCCGGAGGAGGTGCTCGAACGGTTCCTCACCGCCCACCCCGGCGCCGCACCGGACCGGGAGGCCGCACCGGACCGGGCAGAGGCGGAGTAGGCGGAGACGGCGCGGACGGCCGAGGCGGCGTAGGGGCCCGTGCCGCGGACCCGCGCTACCCTCCTTCGAGGGGGTGAGCGCGCTGGCCACGGAGGTCTCCGGCACGGGCGAGGAGGGCGGCCTCGACGTGCGCGAACTGCGCGACGCCGGGGAGTTCGAAGACGTCGTGCGACTGTTCGACGCGATCTGGCGCCCCGACCCGGGCAACCGGCCGATCACGGTAGAGCTGATGCGGGCGCTGTCGCACGCGGGCAACTACGTCGCCGGCGCCTACGAGGGCGGGCGCCTGGCGGGGGCGTCGGTGGCGTTCCTGGCCGCTCCGATCGGCCGGGCGCTGCACTCCCACGTCACCGGCGCCCTTCCCGGCCGCGGCGCCGGGCTCGCCCTGAAGCTGCACCAGCGCGCCTGGGCGCTGGAGCGGGGCCTGGACCGCGTCACCTGGACCTACGACCCGCTGGTCCGCCGCAACGCCCACTTCAACCTCGTCAAGCTCGCCGCCCGCGCCGAGGAGTACCTGCCGTCGTTCTACGGGGCCATGGACGACGCCATCAACGCCGGGGACGAGTCGGACCGGCTGCTCGCCGTGTGGCACCTGCCGGAGCCGCGCGTGCTGGCGGCCGCGCGGGGCGAGCCGTACGTCCCGGAGGTGCCCGCGGACGCGGTGACCGGCCTGGCCTCCCTGGGCGGTCTGCCGGCGCCGGGCCCGGTGGAGACCTGGGGTGGGGCCCGGACGGTGCTGGTGGCCGTGCCCGGGGACATCGAGGCGCTGCGCCGGGCCGACCCGGAGGCGGCGCGGGCGTGGCGGCGCGCCGTACGGGAGGTGCTGGGCGGACTGCTGGCGGAGGGCGCCCGGGTCACCGGCTTCGACCGCCGGGCCGGCTACGTCGTGGAACGACCCGGCCCATGAGAAACGGGCGGGTCACGTCGTGGAACGGCCCCGGCCGCGAACGGCGTGAGCGCACGAACGACCCGGGCGCATGAGTGGCATGAGTGAAGGGAGAGGCGGCGCGGGCCGCACACCATGAAGATCACCGGAATCGAGCTGCGGCGGATCGCGATGCCGCTGGTGGCGCCGTTCCGCACCTCGTTCGGCACCGAGACCGAGCGCGACGTGCTGCTCGTGCGGGTCGTCACCCCCGACGCCGAGGGCTGGGGCGAGTGCGTGGCCATGTCGGAGCCGCTGTACTCCTCCGAGTACGTGGACGGCGCCGCCGACGCGCTGCGCCGCTTCCTGATCCCCGCCCTGCCCGCGCACGCCGACGCCGAGGCCGTGAACAGGGCGATGGAGCCGTTCAAGGGCCACCGCATGGCCAAGGCCGCCCTGGAGACCGCCGTGCTGGACGCGTCGCTCCGCACCTCGGGGCGGTCCCTCGGCTCGTTCCTCGGCGCCTCCCGCGACCGGGTGCCCTGCGGCGTGTCGGTCGGCATCATGGACTCGGTCCCCGAGCTGCTCGACGCCGTGGAGGGCTACCTGGACGAGGGGTACGTCCGGGTCAAGCTGAAGATCCAGCCGGGCTGGGACGTGGAGCCGGTGCGGGCCGTACGCGAGCGGTTCGGCCCGGACCTGCTCCTGCAGGTCGACGCCAACGCCGCCTACACCCTCGGCGACGCCCCCCGGCTGGCCGCGCTCGACGCCTTCGGTCTGCTGCTCGTCGAGCAGCCGCTGGCCGACGACGACATGGTGCAGCACGCCCGGCTCGCCCGGCGGATCGCCACCCCGATCTGCCTGGACGAGTCGATCGAGTCGGCCCGGCACGCCGCCGCCGCCATCTCCCTGGGCGCGTGCTCGATCATCAACGTCAAGCCCGGCCGGGTGGGCGGCTACCTCGAGGCGCGCCGCATCCACGACCTGGCCCGTGCCCACGGGGTGACGCTGTGGTGCGGCGGGATGCTGGAGACCGGCGTCGGCCGCGCCGCCAACCTCGCCCTGGCCGCGCTGCCCGGCTTCACCCTGCCGGGCGACACCTCCGCCTCGCGCCGTTACTTCGCGACCGACGTCACCGCCCCGTTCGAGCTGCGCGACGGCCACCTCGACGTCCCCACCGGCCCGGGCATCGGCGTCGACCCGCTCCCCGGCGTCCTGGACGAGGTCACCGTCTCCACGGAGTGGATCCCGCTCTGACCCGGGCCGCGCGCCGCGGCACGGGGCTCGGCAGAGGCCCCTTCCGGAGCCCTGTGGAGCCTCAGTGCTTCGGTGTGCCGACGCCCATGTCCGGGACGAACTGGGTCATGCACCCCATGGGGTCGTCCGCCGTGCCGCAGAGGACCGGCCAGCTGAGGAACGGCCCGTACTTGAGCTGCCGGTTGACCCTGGAGATGGGGCCGAACGCGCTGTCCGGGCCGTATTTGCTGCGCGTGCCGAACCTGTCGGTGAAGGGGACCCCAGCGCGGGTGTCGGCCCGGACCTCGCCGGCCCGGTCCGGCGCGGCCGCGTTCTCCGCCTGCCCGGAGGAGGGGGCCGCCTGCGTCTGCCCCTGCCTCGACGGAGCCTGCCCGCCTCGCTCCGAGCGCCTCGACGCCGGCCGTCCCAGCCGGCTGCGGTTCGTGGCCTCCCGCCCGGCGAACCGTCCCCGCCCCTTGCCCGCCGCCTCTTCAGAGGAGGACGCGTCCTCGCCCTGCGCCGGCGCGGCGGCCTGCCGCCCCGGTACGGCGTGCCGCCGCGCCGCGTCCCGCCGCTCGGCCGAGGCCCCGCCCCGCCGCTCGGACAGCGTCTCACCCTGCCGTCCGGGAACCGCCCTGTCCTGCCGGAACCCGGCGTCGTCCCGCCGTACACCGGAGTCCCGCCGTACGCCGGAGCCGCGCGTGCCGGGGCCGCGGGCGCTCGACCGCCGGACGCCGGGGCCGTGGACGCCGGGTGCCCGGACGCCGGTGACCGGATCCCCGGCAGTGGAGCCGGAGGCGAACCCGAAGGCGGACCCGGAGGTGTCCGCCTGGCAGACGCCCCCCGGCACGGCGAGGAGGGCGGTGCCCAGGGCGGCGAGCGAAAGCTTCGCCATTGTGCCCACCGAAGAACTCATAATTAGCCCTTTCCGGACATTTCATCCTATTAATGCGCCACACATCTTCTAAACCGCCGGTCACCAGATACCCGGTCACTTTCTGCGATAACGAGAAATAGTTAATCGTGGCATTTGATTTATGGATGGAGCCGGAAATTTACCGGTGGAATCAACGGCGATACCGCGCTGTGGCCGTCGCCCTCCGACGCCCAAGGCCGCGCAACGCGCCGGAAGCGGCCCGCCCAAGGCCGCACGGCACCACGGAGACGGCCCGTCCTTCGGCCGCTCCTCGAAGGCGGCGTGCTTCAGCCCTTCAGCGCGGCGGGAAGCCGCTCCAGCAGGCCCTTCAGGTCGTTGGCGTGCTCCTCCTCCTGGGCGAGGAGGTCCTCGAAGACGCGCCGGGTCGTCACGTCGCGGTCGCCGAGCCACTGGACGATCTCGGTGTAGGAGGCGATGGCGACCCGCTCGGCCACCAGGTCCTCCTTGATCATCTCGACGAGGTCGAGGCTGTCGTCGTACTCGGCGTGCGAGCGCAGGGTCAGCGTCTCGGGGTTGAAGTCCGGTTCGCCGCCGAGCTGCGTGATGCGCTGGGCGAGGCGGTCGGCGTGCTCCTGCTCCTCCGCCGCGTGCTCCAGGAACTCCGCGGCCACGGGCTCGGCGTGGATCCCGGTGGCGGTGTAGTAGTGCCGCTTGTACCGGAGCACGCAGACCAGTTCCGTGGCCAGCGCCTCGTTGCACACCTGGATGACCCGCGGAAGGTCGGCGCCGTAGGCGGACGTGATCGGCCCCTTGTCGATCTCCTGGCGGGCCCGGGCGCGGATCTCCTTGATATCGGTGAGAAATTCAGCCATGCGTTTCCTGTACCCACCGCACCCCTTTCATTCCGTTTTTTACCATTTCCGGGTGGCGCCTGACCGGGAACGGAGGCCAGGCCGCCGCCCGGCGACCCGGCCGTCTCCACCCGGGAGCCCGGGAGCCCGGCCGCCCATGGTCGGCGACCCTGCCGCCTCCGCCCGCCGCCCGGGCGTCCGGAGCGGTGGCCCGGGCGTCCGGAGCGGTGGCCGCCGGCCTTCCCCGCGAGCCGACATCCTCCCCAGGACGGTGTCGGGACCGTTACCGGCGGGCCGGTTCACCGTACGGCTCCCCGGGTAGTCGAACCCGACCATGGGAACAGCGACGGAAGTGCCGCAGACACGAAGCATGAGCGGTGAGGAGCTGTCGGCCGACCACGCCTGGGTCACCCTGCGCAGGTACGGCCGCTGGCACCTCGTGCGCGACTCCTTCGCCAGGTTCAGGTACGGCGAGGGCATGACGAACTCGCGGGCGCTGGCCTTCCAGGTCTGCCTGTCGATCATCCCCGGCGCCATCGCGCTGGTGGGCCTGAGCTCGGTGGTCAACCAGGAGCACCTCGGCCAGGTGCTGGAGCTCACCCTGAGCCGGATCGCACCCGGGGCCGGGGCGGACGCGGTCCGGGACGTGCTCGCCGACAGCCACCGGAAGGCCGGCCAGGCCGGGGGCACCCTGGCGCTGTGGCTCGGACTGGGCACCGCGCTGGTCTCGCTGACCAGCGCCATGGCCCAGGTGGAACGGGGCGCCAACCGCATCTACGGCGTGGAGCGCGACCGCCCGTTCTTCCGCAAGTACGGCAGGGCCCTGGTGATGGCGCTGACCGCGGGCGCCTTCATGACCGCGGGCTTCGTGGTGATGGTGGGCGGCGGCGCGATCGGCCGGGCGCTCGCCCAGGTCTACGACTGGAGCGAGGCCGGGCTGGGGGCGTTCACGCTGGTGCGCTGGCCGGTGGGGTTCCTGCTGGCGGTCATGTCGGCCTCGGTGCTGTTCCGCGCCGCGCCGCGGCGCAGGCAGCCGGGCCACACCTGGCTCGCGTTCGGCGCGCTGGTCTCGATCGTCCTGTGGACCGCCCTGACACTGCTGCTGGCGTTCTACGTCGAGGGCAGCGGCACCTTCGGCTCCACCTACGGCCCGCTCACCGCCGTCATGGCGCTGATGCTGTGGTCGTTCCTCAGCTCGATGGCGCTCTTCCTCGGGCTGGCCTTCGCCGCGCAGATGGAGGCGTGCCGGGCCGGGAACGCCCGGCCGACCGGGCCGGACCCCGGGCCCACGGCCGAGGAGGAACGCGAACCGCTGGTGGGCGCCGCCGGGACCGCCGTGGCGGACACCGTACGGCGGGCCACCGGGCTGCTGCGGGAGATCGTGGAGAGCGGGGCCCCGAAGAAGTCCGGGCGGCGCGCGTCCCGGGGATGAGACCCCCGGACGACCTCGGGCCGCACATGCCCCGGAGACGCCGGAGAACGGGACCCGGACCGCGCCTCCCGGGGATGGGTCCACGGCTCAGCCGGGTTCCGCCGCGTCGTCCCCGCGCAGGAGCGACCACACCGTCTGAGGGGTGAGCGGGGTGGTGGCGACCCCGGCGGCGATGCCGGGCACGGCCGCCGCCACCGCGTTGCCGATCGCCGCGGGCGGGCCGATCGTGCCGGCCTCCCCCGCGCCCTTCATGCCGCCCGGCGTGATCGGCGAGGGCGTCTGGGTCAGGACGACCTCGATGTCCGGCACCTCCCGCGTCGTCGGCGGGAAGTAGTCGGCGGCCGGCTGCCCGTCGGCGGAGTACACGACCTCCTCGGTCAGCGCCATGCCGATCCCCTGGGCGATCGCGCCGCGCAGCTGGCCCTCGACGATCGCCGGGTTGACCAGTGTCCCGGAGTCGCCGACCGCCCAGTACCCCTCGACCTCGATCTCGCCGGTCTCCACGTCGACGGCCACCGCCGCCGCGTGCGCCCCGTAGGCGTAGGTGTAGTCGGCCGGGTCGTGGGTGACGCGCTCCTCCAGCCCCGGCGGCACGCCCTCGGGCAGGTCCCAGCCGCGCCACGCCGACAGGGCGATCTCCCGCAGGGTCAGGCGCGAGGCCGGGTCGCCCTTCACCCGGACGGCCCCGTCGGCGATCTCCAGATCCTCGCCGGAGACCTCCAGCCGGTGGGCGGCGATGGCGACGATCCGGTCGCGCAGCAGCCGGGCGGCGCGGTTCAGGGCGCCGCCGCCGACCACCAGGGAGCGGCTGGCGATGGAGCCGATCGAGGAGTACGGCGTGGCCGCGGTGTCGCCGAGGACCACCTGGACCCGGTCCAGCGGCACGCCCACGCCGTCCGCGGCGAGCTGGGCGAGCGTCGTCTCGATGCCCTGCCCCATCCCTGCCACCCCGGCGTGCACGACGAGGGAGGCGTCGGGCTCCATCCGCACGATCGCGGTCTCGAACCCGCCCGCGGCCTGGCCCGCCGCCTTGAGCCCCATGGACGGCCCCATGCCGGTGGCCTCCACGTGGCAGGAGAACCCGACGCCGCGCCTGCGCCCGTCGCGCGGCGGCCCGACGCGCGCCAGCTCCCGCACCCGGCGCAGGGCGGCGGGGTAGTCGCCGCTGTCGTAGGTCTGCCAGGTGCGGGTGGCGGCGGGCAGATCGCCGGGGCCGATCATGTTGCGCAGCCGCAGCTCGACGGGGTCCTCGCCCAGCAGCCGGGCCGCCTCGTCCACCAGCCGCTCCCTGGTCCAGGTCGCCTCGGGCTGGCCGAAGCCCCGGTAGGAGCCGGTCGGCGTGGTGGTGGTGACGGCGGCCCGCACCCTCGCGCCGGCCCGCTCGAACCGGTAGGGGCCGGGCAGCATGATGGCGGTCACGGCGAGCGGGCTGATCCCGACGTTCGACGGGTGGGCTCCCAGGTCGCCGAGGATGTCGCAGTGCAGGGCGACGAACCGGCCGTCCGCGGTGAACGCGAGGCGTCCCAGGTGGACGGCGTCGCGGGCCGGCAGGGTGGCGGACAGGTGCTCGGCACGCGTCTCCGACCACCGCACCGGGCGGCCGAGCCGCAGGGCGGCCAGGCAGACGAGCGCCTCGTCGGGGTAGAGGTGCTCCTTGCCGCCGAACCCTCCCCCGACGTCGCAGCCGATCACCCGCACGGCGTTGAGGGGCAGTCCCAGGGCCTCGGCCGCGTGGTCGCGCACGTGGTGCGGGGCCTGCGTCGCGGCCCAGACCGTGAGCGTGCCGTCGGAGAAGCCGGCCACGATCCCGCGCGGCTCGACCGGGCTCGGCGCCGCCCGGCCCAGGCGGAACGTCATCTCCACGACGTGGTCGGCGGCGGCGATCGCCTCCTCGCAGTCGGGGTCGCCGACCTCGAAATCGGTCACCACGTTGGTGCCCCAGCCGGGGTACAGCAGCGGGGCGCCGTCACGGGCGGCGTTCTCCACGCCGACCACGGCGGGCAGTTCCTCGAAGGTGAGGCGGATCAGGTCGGCGGCGTCCCTGGCCGCCTCCGGGGTCCGCGCCACGACGGCGGCGAGCGGCTGCCCGGCGTAGCGGATCTCCTCGTCCAGTACCGGGTAGGAGGACTCGCGCTGCCCCGGAGCGACCGTCACGCACGGCAGTCGCGCGCCCGCCGCGTCGGCGGGGACGATGACGTCGAGCACCTCCGCGGCGGAGCGGGCGGCTCCGGTGTCGCACCCGGTGAGCCGCCCGTGCGCGACGGGGCTGCGCACGATCACCGCGTGGGCGGCGTCCGGCGGACCGACGCCGCCGACGTACCTTCCGCGCCCGATGAGCAGCCGCCCGTCCTCGCGGCGGGGGGCCCGCGCTCCGACGTAGGGATGACGATCGGTCATGGACCCGATTCTGCGCGCCGCCCGCCCCCTCGCCAAGCCCGTCCTGCCGTACGGCGGCGCGTTCACCCTTCGGCGGCGGGACGTCCGGCGGTCAGCCGGCGGGACTGTCGGTCTGGCGGCCCACCTGCGTGGCCAGCTTCTCCAGGCTCTCGTCGAGGGCGCGGTCGATCTCCCCGGCGGGCGGGGCGTGCTCCTCGTCGAAGAACGACAGGTGGATGGTCACCTCGCTCCCCCCGGCACCGCTGTCGGCGACCTGGAGCCAGCCGCTGTAGCTGGCGTCGTCGCGGGTGCCCCACTCCAGCCGGAGCTGCTCCGGGACGGCCCGGAACAGGCCCCGGGAGTCCTGCCCGGTGTCGTCCTCGTGGACCGTCACGGCCGGCGGCTCCTCAGCACGCACGTGCAGCTCGCGCGGCAGCCAGTCGTCGAGACGGTCCAGGTCGCTCACCTGGTCGAACACGATCTCCGAGGTCGCGGGCATGGTGCGGGAACGCTCGTACTCACTCATCGCAATCGTCACTCCCTGTCACGGAAACATCGAACGGCCCTTACCCGCCGGCGCCCCGTCCATCCCTCCGGACCGCCCGTCCACCCGTACCGCCCCTCCCCCGCGGTCTCCGTCCCCGGGATCTCCGGGCCGCGCCGCCCGTCCGGGGCACGGCGCGCGTGGACGCCGGATCCCCGGGGTGGCGATCGGGAGCGGATACCGCGATCATGGGCCTTTCTGACGGCGCAGACGGCGAGGTTGACGATGACGGCGGAGCAGGCACCCCCCGGAGTGAATCCGCAGATCCCGAACGCGGCCCGGATGTACGACTACTTCCTCGGAGGGAAGGACAACTTCCAGGCCGACCGGGAACTCGCCGAGCTTGTCCTCTCGGTGCTGCCCGAGACCAGGCAGGGCACCAGGGAGAACCGGCTGCTGATCGGCCGGGTCGTGGAGTACCTCGCCAAGCGGGGGATCACCCAGTTCCTCGACCTCGGCTCGGGGTTGCCGGCCCAGCAGAACGTGCACGAGGTGGCCCTGCGGTTCGCCCCGGACGCCCGGGTCGCCTACGTCGACAGCGACCCGGTGGTCTGCGCGCACGGCAACGCCCTGCTGGCCAAACACGACAATGTGATCATGGCGCGGGCGGACGCGACCGACCCGCGGAGCGTCCTCGCCGACCCGCGGATACGGAAGCTCATCGACTTCGACCGGCCGGTCGCGGTCCTGATGATGTTCTTCCTGCACCTGGTCCCCGAGGAGGCCGGCCCCCAGGGGTTCGTCGCGGCCTACCGCGACGCGCTGCCGTCCGGCGGCCACCTGGCGATCTCGCACGTCGCCGGGGACACCGCCCCTGAACGCACCGCCCAGGTCGCCGAGCTGTACCGGCGGTCGAACGCGGCGTTCGTCCCCCGGTCGCGCGAGGAGGTCGCCCGGTTCTTCGGTGACTTCGAACTGGTCCCGCCCGGCCTGGCCGACGGCGTCAACTCGGAGGGCGTGTGGCCGTTCGCCGATCCGGAGTCGCCGCCGTCGGCCTACGCCGACATGGCGGGCCTGGCGTACGTGGGCATCGGCCGCAAGCCCTGACGCGTCCGGAGCACCTCCTGGACGCTTTCCGAAAGCGGGGGCGCGGGACGTGTAACGGACGGCGCGGTCGCGGAACGGTACAGGTGCGGGCGGTACGGGCGGAGCCGGCGGGGCCTCGCCGGCTCCGTACCGGCCCCCGCGGCACCGGCGGGCGCCGTCCTCCGGCCGCGCCCGGCAGGTGTCGGCTCCGCCGGGGACGGGAATCCTCCTGTCCGGGTCGTTCGCTCTCTTCGGAAGAACGCCTCGGACGCCGGAGCGGGAGGAGAGGGTCGTGGAGTCCTTCGCGGACGGCGGGCTGCCTCCCGACGACGTGATGGTGGCGGCGCTGCGGGCCGGGGACGAGGCGATGTTCGCGGCGCTGCTGGACACCTGGTCACGCGGGATGCTGTGGCTGGCCCGCTCGCACGTGTCCACCAACGACTCGGCGCAGGAGGTCGTCCAGGACACCTGGCTGGCGGTCATCCGGGGCATCGACGCCTTCGAGGGCCGCTCGTCGGTCAAGACGTGGGTCTACCGGATCCTGGTCAACACGGCCAGGAAGCGCGGCGTCCGGGAGAACCGCGTGGTCCCGTGGAGCAGCGCGTTCGAGCACGAGAGCCCGACCGTCGAGCACGCGCGCTTCCAGGGCGCCGACGACCCCTTCCCCGGCTTCTGGAAGGAGGCCCCGGCCGCCTGGCCCACCCCCGAGGGCGAGGCCCTGGCCGCCGAGGTGCGCGGCCTGATCGGCAAGGCCCTGGCGGAGCTGCCTCCCCGGCAGCGGGTCGTGATCACCCTTCGCGACGTCGAGGGGTGCACCTCCGAGGAGGTGTGCGAGATCCTGGGGATCTCCCCCGCCAACCAGCGGGTCCTGTTGCACCGCGCCCGGGCGGCCGTGCGCGGGCGGCTGGAGGAGTATTTCGAGACGGCGGGACGGTCGGCGTAGTGAAAACGGTTCAGGTTCGAGACGGTGAGGCGGTCGGCGCTGTGAAGCGGTTCAGCTGCGACGAGGTGGTGGAACTCGTCACCGCCTACCTGGAGGGCGAGCTCGACGAGACCACTCGGAGCCTGTTCTCCGAGCACCTGTCCGGGTGCGAGGGCTGCACGCGCTACCTCGGCCAGATCCGCGCCACCGTGGGCGCCCTGGGCTCCCTCGGCGCCTCCGGTCCCGGCTCCGAGCCGCCCCGCGCGCCGTCCGACGGGCTTCCGGAGAGCACACGCGAGCGGCTGCTGGCGGCCTTCCGCGAGCACCGGCGCCCCTGACTCCCCGGACACCGGCGGATCCTCCGCGAGCGACGGCGCTCCTGACTCCGCGAACACCGGTGGATCCTCCGCGGGCGACGGCGTCTCTGAGATTTTCCGCGTTCCCGGTGTAACGTCCGCGCCCCTGCCGGGTCTGTAGTCCCGTACCCGTCAGGCGGGAGGGGCGGCCGATGAACGGTGTGGTGACCGGGGAGACCCCGATCCGGGACGCCGCGGAGGTGGAGGACTTCGCGCGCCGCTGCTTCGGCGCCGGCCCCGGCGACCGGCTGGGGATAGAGCTGGAGTTCCTGGTCTTCGACCTCCGGGACCCCGTACGCCAGGTCCCCCTGGACAGGGTCGCCGCCGCGTTGCCGCCGATGCCCGGCGGGAGCAGGGTGACGTTCGAGCCGGGCGGGCAGCTGGAGCTCTCCGGACCGGCTGGTCCGCTGCCGGAGGCCGTCGCCCGGGTGGCCGCGGACGTCGACGCGGCGCGCGGGGCGCTGCGGGAGGCCGGCCTGGCGCTGGCCGGGGCGGGTCTCGACCCGGTACGGCCCGCCCGGCGGCAGCTCCGCCTGCCCCGCTACGACGCGATGGCCGCGTTCTTCGGCTCGCCGTACGGGCCGCTGATGATGTGCTCGACGGCGTCGGTCCAGGTGAACGTGGACCTGGGCGAGCGGCCCGGGGAGCGCTGGGAGCGGGCACACCTGCTGGGGCCGGTCCTGACGGCGTCCTTCGCCAACTCGCCGCTGCTGGAGGGCGGGCCGTGCGGGTGGATGTCGGGCCGCCAGGTGGTGTGGGAGCGCCTCGACCCGACGCGGACGGCGCCCGTCCCCTGGCGGGGGGATCCGGTGGCGGCGTGGCGGGACTACCTCCTCGACGCCCGGGTCATGCTCGTCCGCGAGGAAGCCGGGGAAGGCCGGGAACGCGGGGACGGGGACGGGGACGGCGGACGGTGCCGCCCGGTCCACGACGGGTCGTCCCTGCGCGACTGGCTGGCCGCGGCCCCCGCCGTCCACGCCCGCCCGCCACTGGTCGCCCAGCCCCGTCCCGCGCCCGGGTCGCCGGGCCCGGCGCGTGACCTGCCCGCGCGCCCGCCCACCCTGGCGGACCTGGCCTACCACGCCACCACGGTCTTCCCCCCGGTCAGGCCGCGTGGCTGGCTGGAGATCCGCTACCTCGACGCGCAGCATCCGGCGTGGTGGCCGGTGTGCGCGGCGGTGACCCACGCGCTCGTGACGGACGACCGGGCGGCCGGCGCGGCGCTGGCCGCGGTGGAGCCGTACGCGGCGAGCTGGGCGCGGGCGGCGCGGCACGGCCTGGCGGACCCGGGGCTGCGCGCGGCGGCCGACGCCTGCTTCCGGGCCGCCCTCGGCGCGCTGCCCCGGCTGGGCGCGCCGCCCGCGCTGGTCCGCAGGACGGAGGCGTTCGCCGACCGGTACGTGACGCCCGGCAGGTCCCCGGCCGCCGACCTGCTCGACCTGTTCGGGGCGGCCGGTACGGCGGGCCGGGCGGTGGAGCCGGAGCGGCGCCTGGCGGCCTGGCTGGCCGGCGAGGAGGGGTAGGCGCGCGCAGGCATGACGGCCGGAGCCACGAGCACGCACGGGCGGCGCGGGCCGCCGTACGGGCGGCCACGCGGCACGGGCGGCGAGGAGGACGCGGAGTGACGAAGGGAATGAGCGGGTTGAGCGAGATGATCGTCGACGGGACCGACGCGGACCGCCTCAAGGAGCGGATCGCCGCCGAGCTGATCGCGGTACGGGGCCGGTCGCTGGCCTACACCGACGCCGAGGACGACCTCCTGGTGCGGCAGCACTCGCCGCTGATGTCGCCGCTGGTGTGGGACCTGGCGCACGTCGGCAACTACGAGGAGCTGTGGGTGCTGCGCGAGGCCGGCGGGATCACCCCGCTGCGGCCGGAGATCGACGACCTGTACGACGCGTTCAGGCATCCGCGCCGGGACCGGCCGTCCCTGCCGATCCTGGGGCCGGCCGAGGCGCGCCGCTACATCGAGGGCGTGCGCGGCCGGGTGCTGGACGTCCTGGACGGCTTCGACCCGCACGACCCCGATCCGCTGCGCCGCGACGGCTTCGTCTTCGGCCTGGTCATCCAGCACGAGCACCAGCACGACGAGACGATGCTCGCCACCCTCCAGCTCTCCGGCGAGCCGGGCCTGGTGCGCGACGCCGAGCTGCCGCCCGGCCGCCCGGGCGGGCCGGAGGAGGTGTTCGTGCCCGCGGGCCCCTTCCTGATGGGCACCTCCACGCTGCCGTGGGCCTACGACAACGAGCGGCCCGCCCACCCGGTGGACCTGCCCGCCTACTGGATCGACCGGTTCCCCGTCGGCAACGCCGCCTACGCCGCGTTCGTCGAGGACGGCGGCTACGACGACCCGCGGTGGTGGAGCGAGGAGGGCGTGCGCTGGCTGCGGGAGAGCCGGGCCCGCGCGCCGCTGTTCTGGGTCCGGGACGGCGACGCCTGGTGGCGTACCCGCTTCGGCCGGACCGAGCCGGTCCCCATGGACGAGCCGGTGCAGCACGTGTGCTGGTACGAGGCCGAGGCGTACGCCCGGTGGGCCGGCAGGAGGCTGCCCACCGAGGCCGAGTGGGAGAAGGCGTGCGGGTGGGATCCGGCGGCCGGGCGGGCGCGGACCTACCCGTGGGGCGACGACGATCCGGGACCCGGCCGGGCGAACCTGGGGCACCGGGCGGCGCGGCCGGCGCCGCTGGGGGCCTACCCCGCGGGTGCGAGCGCGTACGGCGCCGAGCAGATGGTCGGGGACGTGTGGGAGTGGACCGCCTCGCACTTCCTGCCCTACCCGGGTTTCCGCAGCTTCCCCTACCGGGAGTACAGCGAGGTCTTCTTCGGTCCCGGCCACCGGGTGCTGCGCGGCGGCTCCTGGGCGGCCGACCCGGCGGCGGTCCGCACCACGTTCCGCAACTGGGACCTGCCGATCCGGCGGCAGATCTTCTCCGGGTTCCGCTGCGCCCGGTCGGCGTCCCCCGAGGAGTCCTGACATGCCTGCGCGAGTCCCCGGAGGGACCTCACCGCGGAGACGTTCCGGCATGCCTGCGCGAGTTCCCGGAGGGTTCCTACCGCGAAGGAGTCCCGATATATCGGATATTTCGGCATACGTTCGCAGAGAGGGCCCGACCCGCCGGCCCGCGGCCCTGGAGGACGCCTGATGTGCCGGCACGCGGCCTGGCTGGGCGCCCCCCGGTCTCTGGCCTCGCTGATCCACGAGCCGGAGCACGGGCTGCTCCGGCAGTCCTACGCGCCCCGCATGCAGCGCCACGGCCGGGTCAACGCCGACGGCTTCGGCATGGGCTGGTACGACGCGTCCCTTCCCGAACCGGTCCGCTACCGCCGCGCCGTCCCGATGTGGACCGACGCCAACCTGCCCGCTCTGGCCCGGGCCGCCCGTTCGGGGTGCCTGCTGGCCGCGGTGCGCACGGCCACCGTGGGCATGCCGATCGAGGAGACCGCGACCGCGCCCTTCACCGACGGCCGGTGGCTGCTCAGCCACAACGGCCGCGTCGCCCGGGACGCCCTGCGGGACCTGGCCGACGACGCGCCGAGCTCCTGCGACTCCGCCTGGGTGGCCGCGGCGGTGTTCACCCGGGGGCGGGAGGGCCGGCCGCTCGGCGAGTCCCTCGCGGAGGTCGTCGTCCACGCCGGGGCCAAGGACCCCGGGGCCCGCCTGAACCTGCTGGCCTGCGACGGCGCCGTACTCGCCGCGACCACCTGGGGGGACACGCTCTTCCTGCGCACGGATCCGCCCGCCCCGGACCTCCCCGCCCCGGACTCGCCGCGGGCCCCCTCTCCCCCGGGCTCCCCGCACGCCGGAGGGGGCGTGCTCGTGGCGAGCGAGCCGCTGGACGACCGCCCCGGCTGGCGGGCCGTACCGGACCGGCACCTTCTCCTCGTCTCCGCCGGCGGCGTGGAACTCCAGCCGCTGTGACCGGCGTCCGGTACGGCCGGCACACCGGTCGGCCGCCGTAGCCGCGTCCCGGAAACCCGAAGCCCGGAACCCGAAGCCCGGAACCCGGAACCCGGAGCCCGGAACCCGGAGCCCGACGACCGCCACCCCGTCCACCGAACCAGGGAGGTTCCCGTGACAGTCACCCGGCACGCCGTGGAGCTGATCGACCATCTCGACCGCGGCTACCTGCGCCAGTCCCTCGAGCACGACGTCCGCACCGGCCTGACGGCCTCGGCCAAGTGGCTGCCGCCCAAGTGGTTCTACGACGCGGCGGGCAGCGAGCTGTTCTCGCGCATCACCCGGCTGCCGGAGTACTACCCCACGCGCCGGGAGCTGGCCATCCTGCGTGGGCACGCCGACGAGATCGCCCGGCTGAGCGAGGCCGACACGCTGGTCGAGCTGGGCTCGGGCACCAGCGAGAAGACGGTCCTGCTGCTGGACGCCATGGAGCGGGCGGGCGCGCTGCGCGCCTACACGCCGGTGGACGTGGACGCCGTCACGCTGGGCGACGCCGCGAGCCGGCTCGCCACCCGCTACCCGGGGGTGACGGTGCGGCCGGTGCGCGCCGACTTCGAGCGGCACCTGGCACTGCTGCCCAGGGCCGGGCGGCGGATGACGGCCTTCCTCGGCGGCACGATCGGCAACCTCGACCCGGTGGCGCGTGAGGCGTTCCTCACCGGGCTGCGCGCCACGCTGGCGCCGGGCGACACCCTGCTGCTCGGGGCGGACCTGGTCAAGGACACCGGAAGGCTGGTGCGCGCCTACGACGACGCGGCCGGGGTGACGGCCGCCTTCAACCGCAACGTGCTGCACGTGCTCAACCGGGAGCTGGGGGCGGACTTCGACCCGGAGGCGTTCGCCCACGTCGCCCTCTACGACGAGCGCAACGACTGGATCGAGATGCGGCTGCGCGCGACCCGGGACATGCTGGTGCGGGTCGGCGACCTCGGCCTGTCGGTCCCCTTCACCGCGGGTGAGGAGACCCGCACCGAGATCAGCGCCAAGTTCCGCCCGGACGGCCTGCGCCGGGAGCTGTCCCGGGCCGGGTTCACGGTGACCCGCTTCCTGACCGACCCGGACGGGGACTTCGCCCTGGTGCTGGCCGGGGTCTGAGCCTCACGGCCGTACCGTCCCAGGCCGCGCGGCCGTACCGGCCTGAACCTCACGACCGTACCGGCCCGAGCCTCACGGCCGTACCGGCCCGAGGCCGCGCGGCCGTACCGGCCGGGGCGGGTCTCGGCCGTCCCCCCGGAGCGGGGAGGCGGCTGGACACATCACCGCCCCGGCGTCCCCCGCCGGGCGAAACGTCCAGGGTGGGTTGCGTGAGCCCGGCGGAGCGGCACGATGCTGAGACGTGAACGACAGCGATCTCCTCAATCTCGACGGCCGCAGGTTCGTCATGGTCAGCTCGACGGCGAGCGAGGTGGACCCGGCCGGGCCCACCGAGTTCTCCTACCGGGAGTCCGGTGGGGTCATCTGGGGCGACTACACCGGTGACACGGTGGTCCACGGGCGGTTCGTCGGCACCCGGGACGGCGACCGGATCGAAATCTCCTACGCCCACCTGCTCAAGAGCGGGGAACGCGCCGGCGGGCGCAGCGGCAGCCGCATCGAGCCCCGCGAGGGCGGCCGCCTGCGACTGGTGGAGGAGTTCACGTTCGCCGGGGAGGACACGGTGCACGTGAGCGTGTGCGACGAGGTCGTCTGACCGGTCAGCCGTCCTGCTGGAGCCGGCCGCGGCCCTCGGCCGCGCCCACGAAGCGCATCTTGCCCAGCGGAACCTCGCTTCCCGGGCCCGCGGCGCTCCCTGAGCCCGCGGAGACCCCGGAGCCCGCGGCGCCCGCGGGCCCGGCCGGCTCCGGGGCCGCGCGGCGGGGGGCGGCCCGCCCACCCGCCCGGTCCCCCGGCAGCACATAGGGCCGCCTGATCACCTCGTCCAGGATGAAGACCGTCTCGGTCGCCTTGACCGCCGGGATGCCCGCCAGCCGTTCGGTCACCATGGCGTGCACGGCGGCGACGTCGGCCATCCGCACCTGGATCATGGCGTCGTGCTGGCCGGTGGTGATCGCGCAGTACTCCACCTCGGGCATCGCCGCGAGCTCGGCGCGGAACTGGCGCCACATCTGCTGCCGGACGGTCACGAAGATCAGCGCGGTGATGCCCAGCCCCGTGCGGACGTGGTCGATCTCGGCGGTGAACCGCCTGATCGCGCCGTCGGCGCGCAGCGCCTCGAACCGGGTGTAGGCGTTCGCCCGCGAGATGCCGACGCGCTCGGCGAGGGCCGCGACGGAGATCCTGCCGTTCTCCCGCAGCACCTCGAGGATCTTCAGGTGCGTGGCGTCGAGTTCCAGGCCGATGCCGATCCGTCCAGGCTGGGCGCCTCCGCGAGCCGGATTGCTTGATGTTTCGGTCATGCCCATACCTCTCGACCGAGATTCGTCTCGGCTTTCCGCCTCGTGCTGGACTTTCTGCCGGACAATACTGGACGATCGGCGACTAAACGTCCATATGGACCAATTTCGGAGGACATAAAATGGCGACCCGTTCTCGGCGCCCGGGGGCGAAGGCGGCCCTGCTGCCGGTGCTGCTCACCGGCGCCCTCGCCCTCGCCGCCTGCTCAGGCGGCGGCTCGTCTCCGGCCCCCGCGTCGGGAGGCGGCGGAGGCGCCGGTTCCAGGACGCTGGTGATCGACACCTCCTTCGACCTGAAGACGGCCGACCCCGGGCGCACCTACGAGCCCACCGGCCTGATCGTCGGCAAGGCGGCCTACGAGACCCTGCTCACCTTCGAGGGCTCCGACGTCACCAAGCCGGTGCCGGCCCTCGCGGAGTCGTTCGAACTGTCCGACGACGGCAAGACGCTCACCCTGAAGCTCCGCAAGGACGCCACGTTCGCCGACGGGTCCCCGGTGACCGCCGACGACGTCGTCTTCTCCCTGAACCGGGTGCGCGACATGAAGGGCACCCCGTCCTTCCTGCTCGACGGCGTCGAGGTCGCCAAGACCGACGACACGACGATCACCCTGACCTCGGAGAAGGCCAACCCGGCACTGCCGTACATCCTGCCCAACCCCGCGCTGGGCATCCTCAACTCCAAGGTCGCCAAGGAGCACGGCGCCACCGCCGACCCGGGCGACAAGGCCGAGCAGTACCTCAACTCCGCGTCGGCGGGCTCCGGGCCGTACACCATCGAGTCGTTCAACGTCAGCAGCCAGGTGGTGCTGCGGGCCAACGCGAAGTACTGGGGCCAGGCCAAGCCGGTCTACGACAAGGTCGTGATCCGCAACGTCGAGGCGGCGACCCAGAAGCTCAACATCTCCCGCGGCGACAGCCAGGTGGCGCTGAACCTCTCCGGCGACCAGGTCGCCGGAATCACCGGCGACCTGCAGGTCACGAGGACGGCGTCGGCCAACGTCATCTTCCTGCTGGCCAACCGGGACCCCGCGGTCAGCAAGGTCACCTCCGACCCCAAGTTCGCCGAGGCCGTCCGCAAGGGCGTCGACTACGCGGGCCTGCTGGAGCTGGCCGGCGAGGGCTCGGTGCAGGCGCCCGGCGTCATCCCGTCGATGCTGCTCGGCGCGCTCCCGCCGGAGGCCGCCGCCGGCCGCGACGTCGAGGGCGCCAAGGCCGCCCTGAAGGAGAGCGGCCTGGTGAACCCGACGGTCAAGCTGGAGTACCCCAGCGAGCTGACCGTCAACGGCCTGTCCTTCCAGCCCTTCGCGGAGCGGATCCAGGCCAACCTCAAGGAGGTCGGCATCACGGTGGACCTGGCCCCCGCGCCGGTCACCACCGCCCTGGACAACTACCGCAACGGCAAGGAGGAGCTGGGCCTGTGGTACTGGGGCCCCGACTACCCCGACCCCAGCGACTACCTGTCGTTCCTGCCCGGCAAGCTGGTGGGCCTGCGGGCCGGATGGAAGGCGGGCGCCGACAAGGAGCTGGAGGCGGCGGGCGAGAAGGCCGCCGCCGCGACCGGCGACGACGCGCGCAAGCAGGCGTACTCCGACGTCCAGACGAAGCTGAACGCCTCCGGCCCGTTCATCCCGCTCATCCAGCCGGGCCAGAACATCGTGACGGCCGCCTCCGTCACCGGCCTGAAGTTCAACCCGGTGTGGACCGTCGACGTCGCCGGTCTCGGCGTCAAGTAGGGACCGTCAGTGCCGATCAAGCGTCCACCGGCGGCGGGCGACCGTCCGAGGGCGGCCCGGCGGGAGCCGGGCCGCCGCGGCGCCCGTAGCCCACTGGTCCGTTTCCTGGTCCGCAGGGTGCTCACCGCGCTGCTGCTGGCGGTGGGCATCACTCTGGTCACCTTCGTGCTGACCAACCTGGTCCCCGGCGACCCCGTCGCGGCCAACCTCGGTCAGCGCGCCCTGGGCGACCCGGCGATCGTCGCCCAGTGGCGGGCCGAGCACGGGCTGGACAAGCCTCTCCCCGAGCAGTATCTGCTGCATCTCCAGGGGGTCGTCCAGGGCGATCTCGGGACGAGCCAGCAGAGCCACCGTCCGGTCATGGACGACCTGGCCGAGTCGGTGCCGGCCACGCTGGAGCTGGCCGGCGCCGCGATCCTGGTCTCCATCGTCGTGGGCGTGGCGTTCGGCGTCGTCGCGGCGCTGCGCCGCGACCGGTTCTCCGACCACCTGCTGCGCGTCCTCAGCCTGTTCGGCATCTCGGTGCCCACGTTCTGGCTGGCGCTGACGGCGTTCTACGTCTTCTTCTACCGGCTGCGGATCGCACCGGGCAGCGGCCGCCTCGACCCGGGCCTGACCCCGCCGCCGCACGTCACCGGCCTCTACACCCTCGACGCCGCTCTCGCGGGCCAGTGGGACGTGTTCTCCTCGGCCGTCGGTCACCTCGCCACCCCGGCGCTGGTGCTCGCCCTGTACACGATCGGCCTGCTGACCCGGTTCACCCGGTCGGCCGTGCTGGAGGTGCTGGGCCAGGACCACGTGCGCGCCGGGCGGGCCAAGGGCCTGCCGCCGCGGGTGATCCTGTTCCGCTACGTGCTGCGCCCGGCGCTGGTGCCGGTCATCACGGTCGCGGGCCTCGCCTTCGGCAGCCTGCTGTCAGGCACCGTCCTGGTCGAGGCGATCTTCGCCTGGCCGGGCGTGGGGCAGTACGCCTACAAGAGCGCGACCACCCTGGACCTGCCCGCCGTGATGGGCGTCGGCCTGGTCGTGGGCGGGGTCTACCTCGTCATCAACCTGATCGTCGACGTCCTGTACGGCGTCATCGACCCCCGAGTGAGACTGTCGTGACCCCTTCCCTCCCCGACGCCGTCCCCAGCGCCGTCCCCACCGCCGTCCCCGGCGTCGCCCTCGACGGCCGGGGCGCCCCGCGGAGGCCGCGGTGAAGCTCCCCCGCGCGTGGCGGCAGCCGCTGGCGATCACCGGCGGGATCGTCGCGCTCGCCTGGTTCGTGATCGCGCTGTCCGCTCCGCTGCTGGCCCCGCACGACCCGCTCGCCCAGGAGCTGCCACGGCTGGCGCCGCCGGGCCCCGGCCACTGGTTCGGCACCGACCAGCTCGGCCGCGACATCCTCAGCAGGGTCATGTACGGCGCGCGGCTGTCGATCCCCCTGACGCTGCTGCTGGTCGTGATGTCGGTGCTGGTGGGCGGCCTCCTAGGCGCCATTTCCGGATATTTCGGCAAATGGGTGGATGAGACGATCATGCGGCTCGCCGACCTCGTCTTCGCCTTCCCCACCGTCATCCTGGCCATGGTCGTCGCCGCCGCACTCGGCGCGAGCCTCACCAACGCCGTGCTGGCCGTCCTCGTCGTCGCCTGGCCCGCCTACGCCCGCGTCACCCGCGGCCTGGTGCTGGGCGTACGGCAACGCGAGTTCGTGCTGAGCGGGCGGCTGCTGGGATTCTCCGCCTGGCGCTCCCTGCGCGTGGACGTGCTGCCGAACGTCACCGGGCCGATCCTGGTGCTGGCGACCCTGGACATCGGCACCGCGCTGCTCCTGCTGTCCGGCCTGTCCTTCCTCGGGCTCGGAGCGAAGCCGCCGTCCCCCGAGTGGGGCGCCATGGTCGCCTCCGGCGTGGAGGTCTTCGACAGCTGGTGGGTGGCGGCCTTCCCCGGCCTGGCCATCCTGACCGTGGTGCTCGCCTTCAACTTCCTGGGCGACACGCTGCGCGACGCCCTCGACCCGCGGACCGCCCGGGCCATCAAGGAGCGTGCGCTGTGACCCTCGCGATCTCCGACCTGAAGGTGACCCTCGGCGGCAGGGAGATCCTGCGCGGCGTCGACCTCGAACTGCGCGCCGGCCGGGTGCACGGGCTGGCCGGCGAGAGCGGCTCGGGCAAGACGATGACGGGACTGGCCGTCCTCGGCCTGCTCCCGCACGGGGCCCGGGTGAGCGGCCGGATCGCCCTGGGCGGGCGCGACCTGCTCGCCATGACCCCCCGGCAGCTCAACGCGGTGCGCGGCGGCGAGGTCGCCATGGTCTTCCAGGACCCGGCGACCAGCCTGCACCCGATGCTCACGATCGGCCGCCAGCTCACCGAGCACATGCGCCACCACCTGCGCCTGGATCGGCGGCAGGCGCGGGCCAGGGCCGCCGAACTGCTGCGCCAGGTGCGCATCCCGGGCGTGGAGGAGGCCCTCGGCCGTTACCCGCACCAGTTCTCCGGGGGCATGCGCCAGCGCATCGCGATCGCGGTCGCGCTGGCCTGCTCGCCGAAGGTGCTCATCGCCGACGAGCCGACGACCGCGCTCGACGTGACCGTCCAGGCCGGGATCCTGCGGCTGCTGCGCGGCCTGTGCGACGACCTGGACCTGGCCGTGCTGCTCGTCACCCACGACCTCGGCGTGATGTCCGCGGTCGCCGACGAGGTGAGCGTGATGCGGGACGGCGTGGTCGTGGAGACCGGCCCGCGCGCGCAGGTGCTGCGCGACCCGGCCCACCCCTACACCCGCGCCCTGCTGGACTCGCTACCCGGGGAGACCTCATGACGCTGCTGAGCGTGAACGACCTCGTCGTCGAGCACCGCACCCCCGGCCGCCCCGTGGTGCGCGCCGTGGCCGGGGCCGGCCTGACCGTCGAGGCGGGCGAGGTCGTCGGCCTCGTCGGGGAGTCGGGATGCGGCAAGTCGACGCTGGCCCGCGCGGTGTGCGGGCTGGCCCCGGTGACCGAGGGGACGATCTCCTTCGACGGCCGTACGGTGACCCCGCTGGGCCTGCGCCGCAGGGACCGGTCGCTGACCGGGATCCAGATGGTCTTCCAGGACCCCTACTCCTCGCTGAACCCGCGGCGGCGGGTGGGCGCGCAGATCGCCGACGGACTGCGGGCGGCGGGCGACACCGCGACCACGCCCACCGACATGCTGGAGCGGGTGGGGCTGCCCGGCGACGTCGCCGGCCGTCACCCGCACGAGTTCTCCGGCGGGCAGCGGCAGCGGATCGCGATCGCCCGGGCGCTCGCCGCCCGGCCGTCGCTGCTGATCGGCGACGAGCCCATCTCGGCGCTCGACGCCTCCGCCCAGGCGCAGGTGGCCACGCTCATGCGGGACCTCGCGGTCTCCGCGGGCGCGGGGCTGCTGTTCATCAGCCACGACCTGTCGGTGGTGCGGCTGATCGCCGACCGGATCGCGGTGATGTACCTGGGGAAGATCGTGGAGGTGGGCCGGACCGCGGAGGTCTGGCGCGACCCCCGCCACCCCTACACCCGGGCGCTGCTGGGCGCGGTCCCGGCGCCCGACGGCGCGGGGGTGCTGCCCGCGGAGCTGCCCGGGGACGTGCCGGACCCGGCCGACCCGCCGTCCGGCTGCCGGTTCCATCCGCGCTGCCCGGTCGCGATGGACGTCTGCCGGGAACGCGAACCGGCGTTCGGCCCGGTCGCCTGCTGGCTGCACGAACCCCGATGATCGATGAGGTGCGCCGCCGGATGGCCGAGGAGGGGATCGACGCCCTGGTGCTGCGCTCCTCCCCCGACTTCCGCTATCTGGGCGGCCGGGACGACGGCCACGACGGGTACCTCGTCCTGACCGGCGAGGGCCCGCCCGCCGCCGCGGCCGGCCCGCGGGAGGCGGCGGCGCTCGTCCCGGCCGCCGCCCGCCGCATCGGGGTGGACCCCGAGATGCGGGCCCGGGAGCTGTTCTCGTTGCGGGTGGACGCCGAGCTGGTGCTGGCGTCGTCCGTACTCGCCCCCTTACGGCTCCGCCGGGGGCCGGCGGAGGTCGCGGCGACCGGGCGGGCCGCCGCGGCGGCGGACGCGGTGCTGCTCGCGGCCCGCGGGCTGGCGTGGTTCGGCGCCACCGAACGCGCGATGGCGCGGCGGCTGCGGGCCGCGCTGGCCGAGGCCGGATGTGAGGAGACGCTGTCGGTGCTCGTCGCCGCGGGCGAGCACACCGCGCTCCCCCGGCACGCGGCGTGCGACCGTGTGATCAATCCCGGTGACGCGCTGCTGGTGTCGGTGTGCGGCAGATGGGACGGCCACTGCGCGGAGGTGGCCCGCGTGTTCGCGGTGGCCGAGCCGCCGGAGGACTTCGAGGCGATGTACTCGGTCGTCCTGTCCGCGCAGCGGGCCGCCCTGGACGCGGTACGGCCCGGCGTGACGGCCGCGGAGGTCGGCCGGGCCGCCCGGGAGGTGATCGACGGCAGCGGCTACGGCGAGTACGCCGGGCGGCGGCCGGGGCGTGGTGTGGGCCGCAGCCACGAGGAGGGCCCGTGGCTGGTCCCCGGCGACGGGACGGTGCTCGAACCCGGCACGACGGTCTGCCTGGAACCGGCGATCTACCTGCCGGAGCTGTTCGGCGCACGGGTGGCCGACGTCGTCGTCTGCGCCCCGGAGGGCGGCCGGCGGCTCGGCTCGCTCCCCTGGGAGCTGTGCGTCCTCGAGCACTGAGGAGCACGGGGAAGGCGGTGCGGCCCGTGACGGGAGCCGGTGGCGTTCCCATGAGCACGGTCTCACGGTCTCTCCGGTGTCTCGGGGACGTCTTGCAGCAGGGCGGCCCCGAGATCGGTGATGGTGTGCAGGACCGCGCTGCCCACGCGGATGGTCGAGAGGAGTCCGGCGTCCCGCAGGACCTTCGTGTGCTGGCTCGCGGAGCCGAGGGAGACGCCGACCCGCCGCGCCAGGACGGTGGTCGTGACGGGGACGCGCACGCAGTCGAGGACCGCCGCCCTCGTGCGGCCGAGCAGCGGGCCGAGGGGGTCGGCCGTCTCCGGGCGGTCCGCGGAGGGGACCGGGTAGATCAGCACGGCGGGCCCGCCGGGCCGCCGCACCAGGGTGGCCCCGGGTGCGAAGTACGACGGGAGCAGGATCAGCCCGTGTCCCCCCAGCGAGACGTCGGCGTGGGTGACCGCCGGGACGCACAGCGTGGGCGGCCGCCAGGACCAGCCTGCGCCGAAGGACCTGAACAGGGCGGACACCCCGCCGCGTGACATCGCCTCCACACGGAGCGCGCGCTCGGCGGCGACGGTGGTCCGTATCCGCGGCCACAGCGATGTGAGGGAGGAGTCGAAGTAACCGCGCAGGTCCCGGACCAGGAGCCGTCGCGTCTCCGCGGCGCCGGCTTCGGGCTCCCGGCACCGGTTTCCCGCCCTGTGGGCGGGGGGCGGCGCCGCCGGGCCGGGAGCCGGCCGTGACGTCGGCGTCCGTCCGACCAGGTCGACCGCCGCGTCGAAGTCGGCGACGTCGGGATGGAGAAGGAGGTCGGGGACCGGGCCCTCGTCTCGCGGAACGAGGGTGAGGAGCACTCCGGCGCGGTCCGCCAGCCCGCCGGCCGTCTCCCGGCACCACCCGCTCAGCGCGGGCGGCGTATCGATCCTGCCGGCGTGTGCGGCGTGGAGCCGGTGCACGCTCATCGCGGTCTCCAGCAGCCCGTTCGGAGCCGGGGCGATGGAGATCTTCTGGAGATCGGCGTCGTCGAAGCACAAACGGATCATGTTCCGCATTCTCAGACGCGCACCTTCACACCATCTTTACATCACCTTCTTTACATATTCAGCCATTCCGACAATGACCCCCTAAGCGCACCTTTCAGGACCTAAGGGCTCGTGACCGGCGGGGCGCAGGCCGCGGGGCGGGCCGCGCCGCCCGCGCCGCCCCGCAGCTCCCGCCGGAGGGCGCGGGCGTGGTACAGGTAGTCACGGGCCAGCCCGGTACGGCCCGCCGATCGGTGCAGCTCCCCGAGCCGCTGGACCGCGGCGGCCTCCCCGCTGCGGTCGCCGAGCTGCTGGAAGATCTCCAGGGACCGCTGGAGCCGCTCCGAGGCGTGCGAGCGGTCGCCGCGCGCCACCTGCAGGCCGCCCAGGCTCTGCAGGGCGTAGGCGCCGCAGTGACGGTCGCCGAGCCCCTCGAAGATGTCCAGGGCGTACCCCTGGAAGCGCATCGCCTCCTCGGCGTCGGCCGCCAGGTCGTGCAACCGCCCGAACTGCATCGACACGCACGCCTCCCGGTGCGGGTCGCCGATCTCCCTGGCCAGCCGCAGCGCCCCGCCCAGCCAGTCCGAGGCCCGGCCCAGGTCGCGCAGGACCAGGCAGACCCGGCCGACCGCCTGCCGGACGTAGGCCTCGCCGCCGCGGTCCTCCAGGGCGGTGAAGACCGCGAGCGCCCGCCGGAAGTGGCCGAGCGCCTCGACGTGACGGCCGCGGAAGTGGTTCACCGCCCCCAGCCCGCAGATGGAGGCCGCCTCCCCGCGCGCGTCGCCCAGCTCGTGGAAGATCGCCCGGGACCGGGTGAACATCTCCCCCGCCTCGGCGTAGCGGTCCTGGTAGAGGCCGACCTGGGCCAGGCCGCGGAGCATGGCGGCCTCCCCGCCGCGGTCACCGGCCCGGTGGGCCGCCTCCAGCGCGGCCCGGTGCGTGCTCCGCCACTCGTCGAAGTGGCACCGCAGGTCGAAGTAGGGCACCAGGGCGGCGGCGAGGCCCCAGGCGGCCCCGGCGAGCCCGGCGTCGGCGGCCAGCCGTACGGCCTCCACCAGGGACTCCCGCTCGGCGTCGAACCACGGCAGCGGGTCGGCCGGCAGGCTCGCGGTGGTCTCACCGTCCGGCCGCCAGCGGGGCTCGCCCGCGGGTGCCAGGCTGAACAGGGTGGTCGGCAGCCGCTCCATGGCGCTCCCTGCCAGGGTCGTCCACCCGTCGAGCACCCGGGCGAGGGCGTCCGTGCCGTCCGGGCCGTCCCAGCCGTCCGGGCCGCCGGCCAGCTCCCGGGCGCTGCACCGGGCGAGGCCGGGCAGCAGGTAGCGGGGCCGGCCGAGCGCGTCGGTCCCGGCGAGCCGCAGCAGGTTGGCGTCGACGAGGGCGTCGGTGACGTCGTCGGCCCGCTCCCGGCCGAGCACGGCCCCGACCACCCAGCCGGGCAGCGGCCTCGTCCCGAGGAGGCCGAGCGCCCCGAAGGCGCGGGCGGCGTCACCGGGCAGCGACCGGTAGCTGCGGTGGAAGCTGCCGCGCACCTCCAGGTCCCCGGCCCGCAGCTCGCCCAGGCGGTTCGTCTCGTCCGCGAGCCGGCGCCGCAGCACGGCCAGCGGCCAGCCGGGCCGCGCGGCCAGCCGGGCCCCGGCGATCCTGACGGCGAGCGGCAGGTGGTCGCAGGACCGCAGGATCTCCGCGGCGGCCTCCCGCTCCCCGCGCACCCGATCGGCGCCCGCGATCCTGCCCAGCAGTTCCTCGGCCTCCGCGGGGGTGAGGACGTCGAGGTCGACCTGGAGCGCCCCGGGCAGCTCGGTGATGCGCCGGCGGCTCGTCACGACGACCGCGCAGCCGCTGCCGGGCAGCAGGGGCCGTACCTGCGCGGCGTCGGCGGCGTCGTCGAGCAGGACGAGCGCCTGCCGCCCGGCCAGCAGCGACCGGTACAGCGCTGAACGCTCACGGGTGGTGGGCGGCAGGCCGGCCTCGCCGGTCCCCAGCGCGCGCAGCGCCTCGGCCAGCAGCTCGCCGGGGTCGGCGGGGCCGGACGCGGTGCCGCCGAGGTCGAGGTAGATCTGGCCCTCGGGGTAGGCGCGGCGTACGGCGTGGGCGCAGTGGACGGCCAGCGCCGTCTTGCCGGATCCGGGCGGACCGGCCACCACCGCGACGACCGGCGGCCCGTCCGGCAGCCCCTCCGGCGGTCCGTCCGGCGGCCTGCCCCCTCGGGTCAGCGCCCGCGTCAGGGTCGAGACGGCTCCGTCCCGGCCGGTGAAGTCCGGGACGTCCGGGGGGAGCTGGCGGGGGACGGGGACCGGCGCCTGGGAGGGGGGCGGAGCCGCCTCCGCCGCGGGCCGCCCGGCCAGGATCTCCGCGTGCACCCGGCGCAGCTCCGCACCGGGTTCGACGCCCAGCTCGGTGACCAGCTGCCGCCGGGCGGCGGCGTAGGCGTCCAGGGCCTCGGCCTGCCGTCCGCCGGCGTCCAGGGCGAGCATCAGCCGCCCCCAGAGATCCTCCCGGAAGGGGTGTTCCCTCAGCAGGCCGCGCAGCCCGGCGACCGCCTCGGCGTGCTGCCCGCGTTCCATCCGCAGGGCGGCCAGCCCCTCGGCGGCGGAGAGCCGGAGGCCGGCCAGCGACTCCAGCCGGGCGTCCCACAGGGGACTGCCGGGCAGGTCGGCCAGCGGCGCGCCGCGCCACAGCGCGAGCGCCCGGTCCAGCAGGCCGGCCGCGTCCTCCGTCCGGCCCGCCGTCTCCGGCCCGTCCTCCGCCGCCGGCGCCGCGTCCCCGCGGGCCTCCGCGTGCTCCCCCGTCCGCGCCGCCGCCCGCGCCCCGGCCACGAGGTCCTCGAAGAGGAGGACGTCGAGCTGCCCGGCGGGCACCTCGAACAGGTAACCGGACGGCCGGGCCAGGATGCGGGCGCCGCCCGTCTCGCCGAGGACCATCCGCAGGGAGCTGACGTAGGTGCGGAGGTTGGCCAGGGCCGACCTCGGCCGGCTCGACGGCCACAGGATCTCGGCCAGGTGGTCCGCGGCGACCGCCCGGTTGGCGTCGAGCAGCAGCGACGCGAGCAGGATCCGGGACTTCGTGCCCGCGATGCGCAGGAGTCGTCCCGGGGGGCCGACCTCCAGGGGGCCGAGCACCCTGAACGCTGGCCGATAAACCGTCATGACCGCACCTACCTCTCGTGGGGAGGCGTCGCAACCATTCGTCGGCCGTATCATCCCGAGCTCGACGGGTCTTTATAGGCATTTTGGATGTTTTATATGCGCCTCGTGCCGACGCTAGGTCCGCAGCGGGAGCCTTCCGGAAGATCCAACAGACAGTGCACGCCGCCGGTCAAGGCTCTTCACCCCCGCATCTCGCGGAAAGGATCGATATGCGACTCACAGGAGTGCTCAGCACGGGATTCGCCCTGCTGATCGGGTTCGCGGGCGCGACCGCGGCCGCGCCGGGCGCCGTCGCCGCGACGGGACTCACGGCCGTGACGGCCACCGCGGCCGTCACGGACAACGATCCGGAGCTCGAAGGAGCCGACCCGCCGAACGACCCGTCCGTCGAGCTGCCGCCGACGACGCTGGCGACGCCGAGCTTCCAGATGCCCTTCCCCTGCGGGCAGAGCTGGACCGGCAACTCCAGCGCGAGCAGCGCCCACCAGTCGTGGGAGATCGACTTCAACCGGGGTGGCACGGCCGACGCCGACAAGGGCGACACCGTCGTCGCCGCCGCCGCGGGCACCGTGGTGATCTCAGCCCACCAGGGATCGACCAACGGCTACGGCAACCTGGTCAAGATCGACCACGGCGGCGGCTGGACCAGCTACTACGCGCACCTGGACACCCGGTCGGTCAGCGCGGGCGCCCAGGTCAGCCGGGGTCAGAAGATCGGCACGGTCGGCAACACCAGCAAGCCGGGCAACAACATCTCACCCCACCTGCACTACGAGGTGCGCCTCGGCACCAGCTACCCGTCCAACATCCAGAAGGCCGTCTTCAACGGCACCACGTTCGGCTACCCGGTCCAGACGCTGACGTCCAAGAACGGCTGCGGCGGGGCGACGAACCCGTACACCGCGCAGGAGGTCTGCGGCAGCGGCTACAGCGTGATCGACAGCGCCGCCCTCGGCACCGCCGGCACGGTCTACCTGCTCTACAACACCTCCAACGGCTACAACTGCGTGGCCACCCTCAAGAAGACCTCCCTGGGCACCGACACCGCCGTCACCGCCTACCTGGAGGTCCAGGGCAAGACCCGCGTCACCGACTCCGGCAGCTACGGCTACTACGCCGGCCCCGTACGGGCGGCCGCCGCCGGCAAGTGCGTCAAATGGGGCGGCAAGGCAGGCTCCTCCACCTACGACAGCCCCTTCGAACACTGCGGCTGACGATCCTCCTCTGAGGGCCGGTCCGAGCCGGGAACGGCCCAGGACCGGGAAGCCCGGACGCCGCCGGGGAACCGGCGGCGCCGTCTGAACTCCGGCGGGCCTCCACCCGGAACACCACCGGGACGCCGTGGGAGGCCCGCCGGACGGACCGCCCCCGCCACCCGTGGCCGGGGGCGGTCCTTTCACGTCGCCGGGGACACGTCCCGGGCCCGCCGTCGCGACCGGCTCAGCCGGGCGGGACCCGCAGGCAGTACTCGTGGACCGGCCGTTGCAGCGGGGACATGCGAGCCGAGGCGTCCCGGGCCGCCGGATGACCCGCGGCCCCCAGCTTCGCGAGGAAGGGGTCGTCCGTCTCGGCGAGGCGGGCGAACGCCCCGGCCCAGGCCGCGTAGTAGTCGTCGCCCAGGAAGAGGACCGCCTCGGCGGCCGCGACCCGCGCGCACGCCGAGCCCGCGGCACGGGTCCCCGGCGGCCCGGGAGGCGGCACGGCCGAGGCGGAACTCGTGAGAGGGCGGTTCTCCAGCCCGGGAGCACGCCCGGTCTCGGCCAGCCACACCTGGACCATCACCGCCGCCCAGGCCACGGCGCACACGGCGGCGAGCAGCGAGGCGGACCGCCGGGCCCAGGCGGCCGCCGGACGGCCGGGCCGCGCCGCCCGCCGCCGGACCAGGGCGCGCACCCCGACGGCCATCAGGGACGCGACGGCTCCGGCGGCAGTGCCGCCCGCGGTCACCGCCAGCAGCACGGTGCCGGCGCCGCGGAGCATGACCAGGGGGTCGCAGTCCGGTGACCCCGGCACGCACGGCGGGGCCGGCCGCCCGGTGGCGCCGAAGGCCAGGACGGCGACGAGGACCGTGCCGGCGATCCCGGTCGCCAGCGCGGCGAGCATGCCGTGGGCGAGGCCGATGCCCGTTCCACCGCCGCCGGCCAGGGCCGCCACCACGAGCGCCGCCAGGAACTGGGCCGCCCAGAAGAGGACCAGCAGCGCCGCGACCTGCGCCAGGAGGACGTCGAAGGCGTCTCCGCGCACGGTTCCGCCCACCCGGAGGAGGCCGCCGGCGAGGAACCGGTCGAGATGGAGGAGACCGTTCACCGCGCCGAGGGCGAACACCGCCGCGGCGGGCGCCAGGGCGAGCAGAGGCCGGATCCGCGCGGGCGGCAACGCCATCGCCTCACCGGCCCCCGGACGGATGTCCCGTCCGGGTCTCCTGTGCCGCAGCCACGCCCCCAGCGGGTGGAGCAGGGCCACCCAGAGGACGGTGAGCAGCGCCGCGTCGAAGAGGTGGGCGCCCAGCATGTAGAGCCCGGCGGGGAGGTCACCGGTCTCCAGGGCGACGGACGACGCGATGACCCAGGCGCCGAGCCATGGCCCGAAGGCCGACGCGGCCGGGACGACGCCTCCGGCGAGGACGGGCAGCAGCGTCCTCCCCCGGGCGACGGGCAGCCACGCCGCCGCGGCCACCGGGAGCCATCGGGTGAACGCCACGCACATCAGCAGCAGGACGGCCCCCGTCCCCGCGGCGGCGAGCGGTTCCCGCACCACGGCCGTGACCCAGGGGACGCGCATGGGGGACGGGGAGATCAGCCGGCCGAGGAGGATTCCCGCCGCCAGCGCCGTTCCCTGGAGCGTTCCACGGGGGCCGCGGTCCCCGGTGAGGAGGGTGAGGAGCGTCGCCCGGTAGGCGCCGGCCCCGACGACGGCCGTGGTCAGCAGCCCGTAGGGCAGCGCGGCGAGGGGCAGGGCGTATCGCGAGTCGCCGCCCAGCCCCGGCCCGATGATCATCTGAAGGTGGGAGAGCCCGAGGCCGGTCACGATTCCCGCGCCCAACGCCTCCCCCGCCGCCCACCGCAGCAGGATGCCGGGGTTCCGGACGACCTCCGCCCGCCGGGAGTCGTCCGGGTGCATCGGCAGCAGTCTCTGGAGCGGCCCGGTACGGCCGCGGTCCCGGGTGACGGGCCCTCCGCCCGCGGCCGCGGCCCGCACGTCGGCGTAGTGTTCGCGTGACCTGAGCACGGCGGCCGCCAGCGCCGCGACCAGCGCCGTGGCGGCGAGCACCCGCAGGCCGGTGTCCAGGAGCCGTCCCGGGGCGTGCACGAGGGTGAACAGCAGCGAGGGCGCGGCCACGACGACGGGGAAGACCCACACGGCGGCCAGGGTGAGCCCGGTCAGGTCGACGTCGCGGTTCCTCAGGTGGGCCAGCTCGTGCAGGACGACCGACTCGACCGCGCCTCTCCCGCCGCCCTCATGCTCCTCCCCCGGGGCCGCGACCTCCCGTGCGCGGGCCTCCTCACGGCCCGCCTGGAGGACCCCGATGTTGAGCCGCAGGTGGTAGCGGGGGTAGCAGCCGAAGGCCCATCCGTCGGGCAGCTTGCGGTTGGCGTCGATCAGGATCCGCGGGACGCGCCGCAACCCCTCGGCTCCGGCGAGCCGCCGTACGGTCTCGTGGAGTTCGGCGTGGCGGACGGGGTCGGCCGGCACCAGCCCCTGGCGTCCGATGGTCAGCCGGGGCCGTACGGCGTGCAGCGCGACGATCAGGCAGCCCACGGCGGCCATGGCCACGACGCCGCCGAGCATCCGATCCCCGCCGACGTCGTCCACGCAGCGCAGGTAGTCGGCGGCCAGGGGGCCGGCGGGCAGCCGCCGGGCAGCCGCGGCGGCTGCCCGGTCGCAGCCCAGGTACGCCTCCCGCCATCCGGAGGAGCCGCCCGCCACCAGATCCCAGGTGAACCCGGTGGCGGAGAGGGTGACCGCGATCAGCAGGACGAACCGGGAGGTCGTCGCGGCGGGCAGGAGGAAGGGGCCGACCCGTCCGGCGGTCATCCCGGCGGGGTCCAGTCGCGCCGTCCCCACCTGTCGACGAACCGTTCCGCGACGGCCTCGGCCGGCGGGGACCCCGCCGGGCCCGGCCCGCGGAGTTCGCGGAGGTCGTGGGCGATCCGCTCCCGGGCGGCCGCCTCGTCGCCGGGCGGCAGCTCCGGCAGGGGATCGCCGGGACCGGCCACCGGCTTCCGGCGTCGCCGCCGTAGGCGGAACCATCCCTGACGGACCGACAGGACGACCAGCTCGGTGGTGAGCCCGGCGACCACCCCCCACATGAGGTTGGTGAACGTCGGATCGCCCGGGTCGGGGAGCGCGCCGCCCGGCTGGTCACGGGGTCTGCGCGCCCGGCGGGCCGCGCCGGGCGAGGCGAAGTACGCCTCCGTCATGAGGTCGAAGTCGGGCAGCTCTTCGGGAGCGAACTCGGCGACCAGGGCACGCACCAACGCGCGCCGATCGCCGTCCGCGGGGAACGTCACCGGCACCTCCGGACAGGAACGGAATTCGTCCCCCGAGGCGTCCCGATGATACGCCGTGAGACCCCGCTCACCCAGGGGTGAGTCCGGATCGGAGCCTGGTTTTCGGGAAATCCCTGAAATCTCCCCGCGACAATCAGCCGCCATTTCAGATATTTCCGGATATATGGATATTCGGGGTGGTCAGGCGTCCCGATCCGGGATCCGGCCGTTCTGCAGGGCGTTGGGCGCCGCCCTGGCCACCAGGTCCGGGATCACCGCGCCCAGCTCGGCCGGCTCCCAGCGCGACCCCTTGTCCGCCTCGGGCCCGGCGTGCCAGCCCTCGGCCACGCTGATCGAGCCGCCGCGCACGTTGAAGACCCGGCCGGTGACACCCGACGCCTCCGCGCAGGCCAGCCACACGGCCAGCGGCGCGATGTCCTCCGGGTCCAGGTCGCCGAAGCTCTGGGTGGCGCCGCCGCCCCGGCCGGGCGCGAGGTTCTCGGTCATCCGGGTCAGCGCCGTGGGGGCGAGGGCGTTGACGGTCACGCCGTACCGGGCCAGCTCCTGGGCGGCGATGACGGTCAGCGCCGCGATGCCGGCCTTGGCGGCGCCGTAGTTGGCCTGCCCGGGGTTGCCGTAGATGCCCGACGAGGACGTGGTGTTGATGACGCGGCCGTGGACCGGGGAGCCGGACTTGGCGAGTCCGCGCCAGTGGGCGGCGGCGTGCCGCAGCGGGGCGAACGTGCCGCGCAGGTGGACCCGGACCACGGCGTCCCACTCGTCGGCGGTCATGTTGACCAGCATCCGGTCGCGCAGGATGCCGGCGTTGTTGACCAGGACGTTCAGGTCGCCGAAGTGCTCGACGGCGGCCCGGACGAGCCTGCCCGCCCCGTCGAAGTCGGAGACGTCCTCGCCGTTGACGATCGCCTCGCCGCCCAGGGCGCGGATCTCCTCGGCGACCTCGTGGGCCGGTCCGGCCGACGCGCCGGTGCCGTCCACCCCGGCGCCGAGGTCGTTGACGACCACCCTGGCGCCCTCGCGGGCGAACGCGAGCGCGTGCCCGCGCCCGATGCCCCGAGCCGCCCCGGTGACGACGACCACCAGTCCCTCGACGATGCCGCTCATCCGTCCTCCGCTCACGGAACCGCGTCCCGGCCGGTCCGGGAGGCACGTCCCGATGGGAGGGTTCCTGCGGGCGCCGCCGTTGTCAACGACGCCGGCCGGGGCGCCGGCGCCCGCCCTCCCCGGGACCGGCGGGATCACCGGTCCCGTGCCGTTCGCGCCGGTGAATGTCACGATTTCGATATCACATCCGGGTCGCCCGCCCGTATCGGGTCGGTCACCGTATCAGCCGTCGTATTGATCATCCGTTTCCCCGCCGGGAGCGTGCGTACATGGGGAGGGGGCCGGTCCGGACGGGGGCCCGGACCGGCCCCGCGGGTCAGGCGGCCGAGCGGGCGGCCAGCTCGACCGTCGCCCGGCGGGTGACGCCGTTGACGGTGACCGCGACGACGACCTGCCCGGACCGCAGCGCGGTGAGCGTGCCGGTCGCCGGGTCGAGCACCGCGACGTGCCAGGGCTTGACGCCGGCGCGGGAGCCGACGTGCAGGTTCGGCGAGCCGGACCAGTCGGCCGAGACCGGGTGGGCGACGGGCACCTTCCGCCCGGCCTGCGTCAGGGCCGCCGACACCTCGGCGGGACGGCCGACCTGCACCGAGGCGGGGACGGTGAGGGTCAGCTCGTCGACGTGCGGGCGGACCTGCGCGCCGATCCACTCCGGCGCGTCGGTGAACCAGTTGCGCCGCACGTGCTCGGCCTCCTTCTCCGTCACCGGGTCGACGCCCCACAGCGACCAGCCGGTGAAGCCTCCGTCGTCGGCCGCGGTGGCCGGGTTCTTGCCGGAGTTGCCGTTGATGAAGTACGGCACGGCGTCGACGCGCGAGGCGTGGAAGGTGCCGACGTGCCCGCCGACGAACGCGGCCCCCTTGCCGGTGACGCGCTGGAAGTCGGCCAGCCAGCCCTCCACCAGCGCGGCCTCCTTGCGGTCGCCGAGCTGGCTGCCCTTGCCGGGGGTCGGGTCGCGCGGCGGCACGTGGAACAGCACGGTCACCGAGCCGATCGAGGGGTCCTTCGCGGCCGCGTCGAGCCGCTCGCGGAACATCGCCATCTGGTCGAACCCGCCGCCGCGCAGGTTCAGGCGCGAGGTGTCGAGGGTGATGAACCGGGTGCCCTTGTGGTCGAAGGAGGCGTGGGTGTCGCCGAAGACGGCCCTGAAGTTGTCGATCTTCCCGCCCATCACCTCGTGGTTGCCGGGCACGTAACGGTACGGCAGCTCGCCGCCGAGTTCCTCGTCCAGGATCCGCTTGGCCAGCGCGAAGTCCTCCGGCGACGCCTCGTCCACGAGGTCGCCGTCGATGACGAGGAAGTCGGGCTTCGCCGCCTTCACCTCGCGCAGGGTGCGGCGGACGTTCGCCACGATGTCGCTGTCGGGGGACCGTCCCACGAACTGCCCGTCCGACATGACGGCGAACCGCCACGGCATCGCGGCCACCTCGGCGCCGGTGCGGACGACCGGGTCGGCGACCTTGGGGGCCGCCGGGGCGGTCACCTCCGGCGTGACCTTGGCGACGAGCCCGTCGACGGTGATCTCGCCCTTGTAACTGTGGTCGGCCGCGGTCTCGGCGACGTAGAAGCGGCGGAGCTTCAGGGGATAGTTGACGCCGGGCGGGACGGTGAACTCGACGTACTTCCAGCCGGTCCAGGTGAGGTACGGCCCGCGCAGGATCTGCGACTGGCCCTGGGCGTCGTAGAACTCCAGGCTCGGCCACTCCCCGTTCCCGGCCGAGTTGATCCACATGCCGAACGCCTGCGGCTGGCCCGGCACGGTGATCTGCGCGGGCGGGCTCGCGTAGGCGGCGCGCGTCGCGGTGGACTGGGTGAAGTCGTAGCTCAGCTTCAGCCCGCCGCCGTCGTGGCCGGGAGCCGCCGACAGCGACCCGGTGGCGCGGGCGGCGGCGAACGTCCAGGAGGCGGCGTCGTCGAAGGCGGCCACCGGGACGTCCCGGTAGCCGACGGTCACCGGCACCGCCGCGCTGACCTTGCCGACCCGTACGGTGACCAGGCCGGAGCCGGTCTCCTTCTTCGCCTTGACGGTGAACAGGCCGTGCTCGGCGGGGGTGACGTCGAACAGGGCGGTGTCGTGGTCGAGGCGCACGTCGGCGGGCTCGATGGGCGCGGAGTTGCCGTTGCGGTCGTATCCGACCACGCCGAAGGAGCCCGTGGCCCCCTCGCCGGCGAGGCCGACCCGGTCGGCGGTGGCGCCGAGCCGCGTCAGGGGCTGCAGGACGGTGAGCCCGATCTTCCCGGTGGCGCCGCCGCGCGAGGCGGTGACGGTCGTCTGTCCGGGCACCAGGGCGTGGAAGACGCCGTCGCGGCCGACGAGGCCGTGCAGGGCCGGCGTGGCCCGCCAGGCCGGGTCCCCCTCGGCGGGGCCGTACGTCTCGTCGTAGCCGGCGGCGGTGAGCACGCGGGTGAGGCCGGGGAAGACGCGCTCGGTGTGGCCGCCCGCGACCGGGCCGGTGCCGGGGGCCCTGGCGGGGTCGGCGGCGGTCTCCACCCAGAAGCCCTTGAGTTTCCCGCTGCCCTCGGGGGCGTAGAGGGCCAGGCCGTTGGGGACGTGGCGCTCCTCGCCGTCGGAGGGGCTGTTCTCCACCTGGGCGTCGGCGGAGCCAGGCTCGCGGGCGAGCATCGTGGAGGAGCCGCCGCCGTCGAAGTTGATCGCGTCGTGCGCGCCGAGCTCGGTCATCATCGCGGCGAGCTCGTCGAGGGTGACGCCCCGGCTGTCGGCCTGGCGGCCGTCCACGGTGAGCAGGTACATCTTCCGGCCGTCGGCGGAGAACCCGACGGCGGTGCGGGGGTGGGCGGTGTTGTCGGAGGAGTGCTGGACGACGCCGTCCCTGATGAGGATCGCGCCGCCGCCGACGGCGGTCCGCACGGCCTTGCCGTCGGACGCCTTGGGCTGGTAGCGGACGTCGACGCGGTCGCCCGGCTTCAGCGCGGCCAGCGCCGCCGCCCCGGCGTCGCGGCCGAGCAGGATCGAGGTTCCGGCCGGGATCGGGCCGCTCCCGGCGGCGGGGCGGACCTCGGCGACGGCGCCGTCGCGCAGCACGACCTCGGTGACCGCGGTGGCGCTCCCGACCGCGCGGCCGCGGTCGTAGGAGCCCCACAGCGGGGTGAACAGGCCGACGCCGCCGGTCTGGACGAGCTGGTTGAACTGGGTCAGGGTGATCGGGGCGCCGCCGGCCGGGGTGGCGGTGCCGTCGAAGTTCATCTGCAGCACGCGGCCGATGCCGTCGGGGGTGACCGCGACGGCGTTGGGGTGGCCGGAGATCGGCGACTGGACCAGTTCGCCGTCGCGGACGCCGGCGCCCTGGGCCGCTCCGGTGTTGTTGATGTCGAAGAAGTCGCCGTTGACGGCGGCGACGGCGCGGGTGCGCCGTACCGGCCCGGACAGCGGCTCGGTCTTCGACACCTCCCCGGAGGAGACGTAGCCGACGCGTGCGCCGCCGGTGAGGTCGGCGGTGATCGCGTCGGCGCGCAGCCAGCCGGCGGCGTCGTAGGTGTCGAAGGAGGTCAGCGTGACGCCCGGCGCGACGGGCCTGGTCTTCCTGTCGGTCTCCAGCCGCTGCGTGCCGGGGGCGACGAGCAGGGTGGAGGTCTCCCGGGCGGAGGAGGCGGGGGGCGCGTCCTCGACGAGGGCGGGCTGCGGGGGCCGGGGGTCGGCCTGGGCGGGTCCGGGGACGCCGAACGCCAGCAGGGGGGCGATGAGGGCCACGGCCGTGAGGCGGGGGTGGTGACGTGGAGGCACGATCGAACTCAACCGTGTCATGGTTACAAGTTTCAAGACTTCAAAGTGTCTTAAAAGAAAATTTCACGATCTCCGCGGCGGCGCGACCGCCCCGGACCCGCTCCCGCCTCGGGCCCGCCACCGGGCCATACGGGTCGTACAGCGGGGCGGGCAGGACTGAAGGGCGGACGGCGGAGCGAGCAGGACGGCACCGTCGGGTGACGCCGCGGAGCCGGAGCCCTCACTCCGGCGCCCTGCCCTCCACATCTCGGCACTTCGGCACTCCGGCACTCCGCGTTCCGCAGCCGGCACCGGTGCCGGGAACCGGCGGCCCGCGCCCATCCGGTAGCCGGCACCCCACACCGAGCACCCGAGATAGCCGGATTTATCATCCTCGAACCGGCTTAACTCGCTTTTCCTGGCGACACTCATCGCACTCCCCAGACCTTTTACAGGGCCAATTTCACCGTTTTTCAGACGATGTCCCAAAGTCGTCGATGAACGCGCCGAAGGCGATTCATATCCTGGAAATCCGACTGGACGCGGATATCCTCCGGAAGAGCCCGTGATCATCGTCCAGGATACCCGGGAGGTGATCAATTCAGTAACGTCCAGGAAAAGGAGCAGCGCGTGAAACGCTCCATCAAGTTCACACTATTGACCGCGATAACGGGCATTTCCCTGATAACGCCCGTCGCACCGGTGTCCGCACACACCGTTCCCGGTCAGCCGCCCGTCCCCACCCCCGAGGACCCGGGCACGTCGGCGGACCGCTTCGTCCAGACGCAGCCGCCCGCCCTCCTCGCGGCCCCCGCCGACCAGTTCTACCGGCAGGAGGACTTCGTGGGCGTGGGGGGCCTGCACTACATCCCCTACACCCGCACCCATGACGGCCTGCCCGTCTTCGGCGGCGACTTCGTCGTCGTCACCAACAACCAGGGCGGCCTGCTGAGCACCTCCATCGCCCAGAAACAGCCGCTCGCCCTCGACACCGTGCCGGAGATCACCCCGGCCCAGGCCGCGGCGATCTCCCGGCGGCAGATCACCGACCCCCGCCGGGTCTCCGCCCCGCGGCTGGTCGTGCTCGCCAAGGGCTCCGGACGTCTGGCCTACGAGACCGTCGTGACCGGCAGGGACCGTACCCAGGGCTTCGTCCCCACCCTGCGCAGCAAGATCCCGAGCAAGATGCACGTCTTCGTCGACGCCAAGACCGGCGAGGTCATCTTCAAGGACGACGAGGTCAAGACCGACGACACCGTACGGCCCACCGCTGAGACCACAGGCACCGCCGCAGGGACCGCGGGACCCACGAACACCGCCCGGAGACCGCTCCGGGCCACGCCCGGCGACGGGACCGGCTTCTACAACGGCCCGGTCACCATCGGCACCTCCAAGTCCGGCACGACGTACTCGATGACCGACCCCAACCGCTCGGGCGTCCAGTGCGGCGGCCAGAACGGCTCCGCCTACACCAAGGCCACCGACACCTGGGGCAACGGCTCGGGCACCAGCCTGGAGACCGCCTGCGTGGACAGCCTGTACGCGGTGAACAGGGAATGGGACATGCTCAGGTCCTGGCTGGGCCGCAACGGCATCAACGGCACCGGCGGCGGCTACCCGATCCGGGTCGGCCTGAGCGACGTCAACGCCTACTGGACCGGCGACTACGCCAACTTCGGCCACACGCAGGACAACCAGCGTCAGACGACGTCGATCGACGTGGTCGCCCACGAGTTCGGGCACGCGCTCTTCCAGACCACTCCCGGCGGCTCGATCGGCGAGAACGAGAAGGGCATCCTCAACGAGTCCGCGGGCGACATCTACGGCGCGCTGACGGAGTTCTACGCCGACGGCAAGCCCCCCTACGACACGCCGGACTACAGCGTCGGCGAGAAGGTGGACCTCGTCGGAGGCGGCCCGATCCGCTACATGCACAAGCCGTCGCTGATCTCCGGCAACCCCGACTGCTACTCCTCCTCGGTGCCCGATCTGGAGGTGCACGCCGGGGCCGGGGTGCAGAACCACTGGTTCTACCTCCTCGCCGAGGGCACCAACCCGACCAACGGCCAGCCGGTCAGCCCGACCTGCAACAACACCACGCTGACCGGCATCGGCATCCAGAAGGCCGGCCAGATCTTCATGAGCGCGCTGAACCGCAAGACCGACACCTGGACCCACCAGCTGGTCCGCAAGGCCACCCTGCAGGCCGCGCTGGAGCTGTTCCCCGGCTCCTGCACGGAGTTCAACGCGGTCAAGGCCGCCTGGAACGCCGTCAGCGTCCCGGCCGCCTCCGGTGAGCCCGCCACCTGCACGGGCGGCGGGGGCGGCAACGACTTCTCACTGACGCTCAGCCCGCAGACGGTGAGCGTGCAACCGGGGCAGAAGACGACGGTCACGGTGAGCACGCAGACGACCTCGGGCAGCGCGCAGACCGTGACGTTCTCCGTCGCGGACCTGCCGCCGGGCGCGACCGCGTCCTTCAGCCCGGCGTCGGTGTCCTCGGGCGGTTCCTCCACCATGACGGTCTCGGTCCCCGCGACCACCTCCGCCGGCAGCTACAGGGCGATCGTCACCGGTGACGGCACCGCCGTGGACCGTACGGCCTCGCTCGTGGTGACGGTCGGCGCGGCGGGCGGCGTCGTCTTCGACGACGCCTTCGAGACGTCCCTGGGCTGGACCGCGAACCCGAGCGGCACCGACACCGCGAGCACCGGCCGGTGGGAGCGCGGCATCCCGCAGCCCACCTTCTACGGCCAGACCCCGTTGCAGCTCACCGCCTTCGCCGGTCAGAACGACCTGGTCACCGGCCGCCTGGCGGGCACCTCCGCGGGCGACTACGACGTGGACGGCGGGGTGACGTCCATCCGCTCACCGCAGATCACGCTGCCGTCCGGGAAGCTGACGCTGACGTTCTCCTGGTATCTCGCCAATCTGGACAACGCCACCAGCGCGGACTTCTTCCGGGCCCGGGTGCAGTCCGGGACGTCCAGCACGCTGGTGTTCCAGCAGCTCGGCGCGCCGGCCGTACGGCCCGGCGCCTGGCAGACCGCGACGGTCGACCTGTCCGCCTACGCCGGAAAGCCCGTCCGGCTGCTGTTCGAGGCCGCCGACAACGCGACGCCGAGCCTCATCGAGGCCGCCGTCGACAACGTACGGATCACCAGGTCCTGAGAGGACCGGTTCCGTCCCGGCTCCTCTCCGCGGGGGCCGGGGCGGAACGCGGAGCCGCCGTCCTCCGATCCCCGTCCCGGTCGCCGCCCGAGAAGTCCTCCGCTCCCGTCCGGGCCGTCACCCGAGAAAAGGGAACCGATGAAACGCATCGCCACATCCGCGGCGGCCGTCCTGCTGGTGACGCTGCCCGCGGCCCCGGCCCGGCCGGCGGGGCAGCCCGTCCCGCCTCCCACCGGTGACGTCCCCCTGGTGGCCGCCGAGCGCCTGGTCGACGCCCGGCCGGAGGTGCTGCACGCCTCGGAGAAGGACGCCTTCTTCCACAAGGAGGCCACCGTCGGCCTGAACGGCATCCACTACATCCCCTACGAGCGCACCTACGACGGCCTGCCGGTGTACGGCGGCGACTTCGTCGTGGTCACCAACGCCAGCGGCGGCGTGCTGAGCACCTCCATCGCCCAGACCGAGACGCTGAACGTCTCCACCGTGCCCGAACTCACCCGCCTCCGGGCCTCCCGGATCGCCCGCGCCCAGCTGCCCGGGGCCACCGCCGCCGGCCCCCCGAAGCTGCTCGTGATGGCCCGCGGCACCGGGATCCTCGCCTACGAGGTCGTCGTGACCGGCCGGCGGGGAGGGCGGCCGGTCAGGCTGCACGTCTTCGTCGACGCCCGCACCGGCCAGGTCGTGGAGAAGTCCGACGAGGTCGTGGAGACCGCTCCGCCGGGCCCGGGAGGACGGGTCTCCCGGCCGGACCCGGCACCCGGCTGCTACTCCCCCGCGATGCCCGGCCTGGAACCGCGCGCCACCGCCGGGGTGCAGAGCCACTGGCTCCATCTCCTCGCCGAGGGCGGCGATCCGGCCGGTGAGCAGCCGCGTGACCGTACCTGCAACGGCAGCCGCGTCACTGGCATCGGCGCCGGCAGAGCCGGGCGGATCCTCGCTGCCATGCAGAACCGCCGGACCGTCGTCTGGACCTATCCGCTCGCCCGCAAGGCCGCCCTGGAGGCCGCCCTCCAGCTCTTCCCCGGCTCCTGCGCCGAGTTCGACACCGTCAGGGCCGCCTGGGACGCCGTCGGCGTCCCCGCCGCGCGGAACGAGCCCGCCACCTGCCGGCCCAGCACCGACTTCGTGCCGGCGATCGACCCGGCGGTGGTGACCCTGGGCCCGGGTGAGCGGGCGACCGTCACGATCGGCACCCGGACGCTCTCCGGCCCCCCGCAGCCGGTGACCTTCTCCGCCTACAACCTGCCGCCCGGCGCGACCGCCTCCTTCGACCCCCCGTTGGTCGTCTCCGGCGGGTCCACGCGGCTGGCGGTCCGCCTCGCGCCCGGCACCCCGTCCGGCTCCTACAGCGCGCAGGTCCTCGGCCACGGCACCGGTGTCGACCGGACGGTCACGCTCGTCCTCACCGTCGGCGCGCCGCGCGGCGTCGTCTACGCCGAGACGTTCAACGCAGAACGCGGCTGGACCCGGAACGCGGACGGCACCGACACCGCCACCTCCGGCCTGTGGGAGCGCGGCGCCCCGGAGGCGACCCGCGTGGGACGGGTGCCGATGCAGCTCGGCACCCCGGTCGCGGGAGCGAACGACCTGGTCACCGGCCGCCTGGCGGGCGGCAGCGCGGGCGCCGACGACATCGACGGCGGGGCCACGGCCGTCCGCTCACGCGAGATCAGGCTGCCCGACGGGAAGCTGACGCTGACGTTCTCCTGGTACTTCGCCCACCTGGCCAACTCCAGCGAGGACGACTTCCTGCGGGCCCGCGTGGTCCTCCCCGAAGGGGAGCCCGTGGTGTTCCAGGTGCTCGGCTCCCCGACCGTACGGCCCGGCGTCTGGCGGACCGCGACGGTCGATCTGTCGGAGTTCGCCGGGCGGACGATCCGCCTGCGGTTCCGGGCCGCCGACAACGCGGCGCCCAGCCTGGTCGAGGCGGGCGTCGACGACATCCTGATCACCCGGTCCTGACCGGTGGACGCCACCGCGACCCCGGCGGTCCCGACGGCCCGGGGAACCGGGTCACAGCCCGGGACGCCGTCCCGGGAAACGGCCGCCCGAGAAGCCGTCATCTGAGAACCCAAGAAAAGGAAGCACGATGAGACGCCCTCTCATATCCATGTTCACCGGCCTCCTGGTCGCCCTGTCCACCGCGCCGGCCCTGCCGGGGGCTCCGGCGCTCGCCGACCCGGGCCCGGATTCCGTCTCCGTCCGGTCCACATCCGACCGGCCCGCCTCCGACCAGCCGCTGATCGCCGCCGAGCGCCTGATCGAGGCCCGGCCGGAGGTGCTGCACGCCTCGGAGAAGGACGCCTTCTTCCACAAGGAGGTCATCGCCGGCCTGAACAACACCTTCTACGTGCCCTACCAGCGCACCTACAACGGCCTGCCGGTCGTCGGCGGCGACTTCGTCGTCGTCACCAACGCCAGCGGCGGCGTGCTGAGCACCTCCATCGCCCAGACCGAGACGCTGAACGTCTCCACCGTGCCCAAGCTCACCCGCCTCCGGGCCTCCAGGATCGCCCGCGCCCAGCTTCCCAAGGTGACGTCGTCCACCGTCCCGAAACTGGTGGTGCTGGCCCGGGGCACCGGGATCCTCGCCTATGAGGTCGTCGTCACCGGACAGCAGTACAGGGAGGGCTTCACCGGCGCCCGCACCCTGGTCCCCAGCCGGCTGAATGTCCTCGTCGACGCCCGCACCGGCGAGGTGCTGCAGAAGTCCGACGAGGTCAGGACCGAGGTCTCGGTCCGGCCGGGCCCCCGTCCCCGGTCCGGCCCGGCTCCCACGCCCGCCCCGACGCCGGCAGCCATGCCGACGCCCACGCCCACGGCACCCGTGCCCAGCACGACGCCCGTGCCCATCAGCGGGACCCTCCCCACGCCCGTGCCGTTCCTGTTGGGAGTGGGGACGAGCTTCTACAACGGCCCGGTCACCGTCAGCAGCAAGCGGCTCAACACGACGTACGCGCTGACGGACGCCGTCCGTGCGGGGGTGAGCTGCGGCGGCCAGAACGGCTCCGCCTTCGTCGGCGCCGACGACAGCTGGGGCGACGGCTCGGGCACCAACCTGGAGACCGGCTGCGTGGACGCCCTGTACGCCATCGGCAAGGAATGGGACATGCTGGGCGCCTGGCTGGGCCGCAACGGGTTCACCGGCGCCGGCGGCGGCTACCCGGCCCGGGTCGGCCTGAACGAGGTCAACGCCTACTGGGCCGGCGACTACGCCAACTTCGGCCGTTCGGAGGACGGCCGGCGCCAGGCCACGTCACTGGACATCGTGGCCCACGAGTTCGGCCACGCCGTCTTCCAGAACACCCCCGGCGGCTCGACCGGGAGCAACGAGAAGGCGATGCTCAACGAGTCCGCCGGTGACATCTTCGCCACGCTGACGAAGTTCTACGCCGACCAGCCGCCGCCCTACGACGTGCCGGGCTACGCCATCGGCGCGAAGGCCGACCTGCTGGGCACCGGCGCGGTCCGCTACCTGTACAAGCCGTCACTGATCGCCGGCAACCCCGACTGCTTCTCCCCCGCGGTGCTCGACCTGGAGCCGCACGCCGGGGCCGGGGTGCAGAACCACTGGTTCTACCTCCTCGCCGAGGGCAGCAACCCCACCGACGGGCAGCCGCCCAGCCCCACCTGCGACGGAAGCCGGGTCAACGGCATCGGCATCAAGAAGGCCGGGCAGATCTTCATGGCCTCGCTGCTGCGCAAGACCGACACCTGGACCCACCAGCTCGCCCGTAAGTCCACCCTGCAGGCCGCGCTGGAGCTGTTCCCGGATTCCTGCGTCGAGTTCAACGCGGTCAGGGACGCCTGGGACGCGGTGAACGTCCCGGCCGCGCCGGGCGAACCCGCCCAGTGCGTGTCGGGCAACGACTTCGACCTGTCCGTCGATCCCGCGTCGGTCGGCGTGGATCCCGGGCAGCGGGCGACCACGACGGTCACGACCCGGACCACGGCCGGCAAGCCGCAGGCCGTGGCGTTCGCGATCTCCGGGCTGCCGGAGGCGGCGACCGCCGTCTTCACCCCGCAGAAGATCACCACGGGCGAGTCCTCGACGCTGAGCGTCCTGATCCCGGTCGGCACGCCGTCCGGCTCCTACAGCGCGCAGATCCTCGCCGACGGCGTCAACGTCGACCGGACGGTCACGCTCACGCTCACCGTCGACTCCACCAGCAACGCCGTCTTCTTCGACGACTTCAGCACCGACCTGGGGTGGACGGCGAACCCGAACGGCACCGACACCGCGACCACCGGCCGATGGGAGCGCGGCGTGCCCCAGCCCACCTTCGCCGGGAGGACGCCGCTGCAGCTCGCGCCTTTCGTGGGCAAGAACGACCTGGTCACCGGGCGGCTGGCGGGCGACCGGGTGGGCGCGAACGACGTCGACGGCGGCGTGACGACCATCCGTTCCCGGGAGATCGCGCTTCCCCCCGGCACGCTGACCATGACGTTCGCGTGGTACTTCGCCCATCTGGCCAACTCCAGCGGCAAGGACTACTTCCGGGTCCGGGTGGTCAGCCCGACCGCCAACACCGTGGTGCTCCAGCAGTTCGGAGCCCCCACCGTCCGGCCCGGCGAGTGGCGGACCGCGACGGTGAACCTGTCGGAGTTCGCCGGGCAGCCGATCCGCATCGTGGTGGAGGCCGCCGATGACCTGCCCGACAGCCTCGTCGAGGCGGGGATCGACGACGTGAGGATCACCAGGTCCTGACCCGGTGAGGCGCGGCCCCGGTCCCCTCCGAGGGGACCGGGGCCGCGCCGCGTCCGGGTCGGTGGGGGATCAGCTGACCGCCCGCAGCGCGTCGACGACGCCGTAGCCGAAGAAGCCGTTGCGGATCGAGGTGCCCTCGCACACCTGGGTCGTGGTGATCTCCCCGCCGCCGGCCAGCCGCCGGACGTACGTGTAGGCGGGCGGGACGGGGCAGGACCGCCGGGTGGCGGTCGTCCTGAGCCGCCGCTCCACGACGTCCGGGGCGAGCGTCTTGCCGCCGTGGACCGGGTCGGGCACGCCGTACCGGCTGACGATCAGCGCCGCCACCCCGGCGGCGTGCGGGGAGGCCATGGAGGTGCCCTGGAGGTACTCGTAGTAGCCGCAGACGCGGCCCCGGCAGCTGCGCACGATGTCGGCGATCCTGGGCGTGCCGTCGGGGTTCAGCTCGCCCCGCTTCTCGGCCACCGACTTCGGGTAGGCGGCGAGCACCGCCCGGGTGATGTTCTGGGTCTTGGTCGGCGTGTCGTAGACGTCACCGCCGGGGGCGGCCGCGAAGACGTAGCCGTCGCCGTAGTCGGAGTAGTACGCCTTGCGCCCGCTGATGCCGGTGGCCGAGATCGCGAGCACGTGGTCGCCCTCGCTCGGCAGGGACAGGCAGGACGGCGGGATGAGCCGGTTGCGGGTCCGCTGCCCGGCCACCCGGGCGAAGTCGGGACTCGAGGTGTCGAGGATCTGCTTGGTGTAGTCGCCGGCGCCGTTGCCCACGGCGGAGATCAGGGTGACGTTCCGGTCGTGGGCGTAGTCGAGGGCCCGCTGGACGGCCGTGATGACCGTCTGCTGGTCCCGGCGCTCCTCGGGGCTGTCGGCGGGGTTATCGGTGCAGTTGAACAGCCAGGGGTCGACGTAGTAGCTCATGTTGACCACGTCGACGCCGTTGTCGGCGGCGTAGGTCAGCGCGTCCACGGTCGGCTGGAGGAAGAAGTAGCCGCTGTCCTGGCCGACCCGCAGGCTGACGATCGAGGCGCCGGGTGCGACGCCCGCGACGCCCAGCCCGTTGATCGGGGAGGCGATCGTGGACGCCACGTGCGTGCCGTGGCCGTTCTCGTCGACGGTGGCCGGGTCGGTGCAGGACCTGTCCGGTTCCTGGTCGCACGGGCCGTCGAGTTCCTTGCCGTTGGCGTCGACCGGCATGTCGACGGTGAAGTTGCGGCTCAGCCCGGCGTTGTAGTTGGCCTCGATGTCGGGGTGGGTGGCGTCCACGCCGGTGTCGAGGATGCCGACGAGCACGGCGTGGGTGCCCCGCGACCGCCGGTAGGAGCCGGTGACGGTGGCGTGGATCTGCCGCATGTCCCACTGCCGGACGGCCAGCGGTTCGGGCCGGAGCGCGGACGCACCGGAGTCCGCCGCGTCGGGGTCGTCCGTCCGGACCGCGCCGTCGGGGGCCCGTACCGGCCCGCTCCGCTGCGGGACCCGGCCGATGACCATGTCGCGGGCGACGCCCTCGATCCGGGGGTCGGCCCGGAGCGCGTCGGCGAACGCGGGGCCGGTCGCGGTGACGGTGGCGACGCCGACGGCGGCGTTCTCCCTGGTGACGGTGCCACCCGCCGCCAGGACGGCCCGCCGGGCGTCGGCGGCGCTCACGCCCCGCCGGTACAGGACCACGTACCCGCCGCCGCGTCCCTCCCCCGGCGCCGTGTCCGGCCTCCGCGCCTGCGCCGGGACCGCCAGTGTGGCCGTGGTGAGGGCGGCAGCGGCGGCGATGACGATGACGCGCTTCACGCATACCTCCGTGTCGGATTCTCCTCCCGCCGGTGCGAATTCACCGGCGGGGCGATGCATAGGCCAGGGAATTGCACCCCGGTACGGCGAAGCAAGGACCGGAGGCTTTCCGCGCCGTGTCCGGACGTTAAGCGTGCCGGAGCGTTAACCGCGCCGCCGCGCCACCACCAGCATGTTCCTTTTTCGGAAATGTTCCTCTAACGTATGGAATTCCATTGTCCGTATGGGTTCGGAAGCACGGCCGCGGGCCGGCGCGCCGGCCGTACGGTCCTTTTCCGAGGGCCGCCCCGCATTCGGAAGGTGAGAAGTGAGAGCGTTCGTCATCACCGAACCGCGCCGGTGTTCGGTGCTGGACGTCGAGCCGCCGGCCCCGATGGCGGGCCAGGTCGTCGTGGACGTGGAACGGGCCGGGCTGTGCGGCACCGACGTCGAGTTCTTCACCGGCGAGATGGCCTACCTCCACCAGGGCCACGCGCGCTACCCGGTGCGTGTCGGGCACGAGTGGTGCGGGACCGTCGCCTCCGTGGGCGAGGGGGTGGACGAGCGCTGGATCGGCCGGCGCGTCACCGGCGACACCATGCTCGGCTGCGGCCGGTGCCGCCGCTGCCGCGCGGGGCGGCCGCACGTGTGCGACGCCCGCCACGAGATCGGCATCCGCGGCGGGTGGCCGGGCGCCCTGGCCGAGCAGGTGGCGGTGCCGGTCACGGCGCTGCACCCGCTGCCGGAGGAGGTCGACGCGGTGGCCGGCGCCATGGTGGAGCCGGGCGGCAACGCGCTGCGGGCCGTACAGGCGGCGGAGGTGGAGCCGGGCGACCGGGTGCTGGTGGCCGGCCCCGGCTCGATCGGGCTGCTCGCGGCCTCGTTCGCGCTGATCCAGGGGGCGGAGGTGCACGTCCTGGGCGTCTCGGAGCGGTCGCTGGCGTTCGCCCGCGCGCTCGGGGCGCACGGGGCCTGGACGGCCGAGCGGCTGCCCGCGGGGCCGTTCGACGCGGTGATCGACGCCTCCACCTCCCCCGCCCTGCCGGCGCGGGCCCTGGACCTGGTGGAGCCGAGCGGACGGGTGGTCTGCGTCGGCCTGGCGCCGGAACCCAGCACGGTCGACACCCGGGCGATGGTCCTCAAGGACGTGACGATGACCGGGGTGCTGAGCGGCTCCGGCGGGCTCGCCGAGACGATCGAGCACTACGCCTCCGGGGAGGTGGATCCGCGCCCGCTGGTGGCCGCCACGGTCGGCCTGGAGGAGGCGGCCGGCGTGCTGGCGGGCTCGCGTCCGGCCGGGGCGGGCCAGGGCCCGAAGATCCACGTCGATCCGCGGAGGTGAGCGGCGGGCCGCCGGTTCCCGCGCCGGCGACCGGCGCGCCCTCCGGCGACGGTGACCGTACGGCGGAGCGCCGGAGTGCGTCAGAGGCGCGGCGCGTCAGAGGCGCAGTCCCCCCTGGGCGGAGCCCCGCCACTCCACGAGCAGGACGGTGGCGTCGTCCTGCAACTTGTGGTCGTGGTATTCGAGCAGCTGGTGGATGAGGCGGCGCAGGGTCTCGGAGATCGGCAGCCCGGCGGAGTTCTGGCGGATGACGAAGTCGATGAAACGCTCCAGTCCGAACTCCCGCCCCTCCTCGTCACGGGCCTCGATGATGCCGTCGGTGTAGAACAGCAGCCGGTCGCCGGGTTCCAGCTGTTCCGTGCAGAGGGTCACCGGCAGGCCGAGATCGAGGCCCATGGGGTGCGCGGGACGGCACTCCAGCGTGCCGACCCAGCGGCCGGCCCTGATCAGCACCGGCGGGTGGTGCCCGCGGTTGACCCAGGTCAGCTCGCCGGTCTTGGTGTCGAGGTGGGCCAGGATCGCGGTGGCGAACCGGTTGGCCCGGCCGAACTGCTCGACCAGGACCCGCTCGATGTTCTCGCTCGTCCCGATCAGGTCGGTTCCCCGGCGGCGGCTGTGGCGGCAGGCGGAGACCGCGAGGCTGGCGGTGATCCCGGCGGCGGTGTCGTGTCCCATGGCGTCGAAGATCGCCAGGTGCACCATGTCGCCGAAGACGGCGTAGTCGAAGGCGTCACCGCCCACCTCGTAGGCCGGTTCCTGGGCGGCGCTGACCGCCACGTCCTCGTTGGCGAACGTGTTCAGCGGCATGAGGTTCTGCTGCATCTCGGCCGCGACGTTCATCGAGCGGGTGCGCACCAGCCGGGCGTAGGAGTCGCTGTGGCGGCGCTTGCTCTCGATGAGCAGTGCGATCAGCGACGCGAGGGCCTTGGCGTCGGAGAGGGCCTGGTCGTCCGGGACCCGGGCGCTGACGCGGATGACGCCGAGGCGTTCGGCGCCGTCCAGCACCGGCACCCACCACCACTCCAGCTCGTCCTCGTCGCCGATCTTCGGCAGGACCCGAACTTCCTGGAAGGCCCGGCCGGCGAGGGTGCCGTCGACGCGCAGCTCTCCCGGCTCGGAGCCCTCGTTGTGCGCCGTGTCGAGGCTGTGGCCGGTCATCAGGCGCAGGACCTGCTGCTGGAGATCGACGACGTAGATCTGCACGCCGAACAGGCCGGCGCGGGCGGCGTGCTCGTTGACGAGGGAGGGCAGCCGTTCGAGCGCGACGAGATGGCTGGCGGTCAGCAGGCCGGTCAGCATCCGGGCGGTGTCTCTGGGAGAGTCGGTCATCTGGCTCCCGTCTCGCGTGGGCGGTCCGCGCTTTCGCGGCCCCTCTCCGGGAGGTCGCGGCCCCGCCGACGGGCGGGTGGACGGAACGCCTGACGCGAAGCTGCCCCGAAACCAGCGGGCTATGTCGAGTTTTCCTTCATCTGAAAATAGCCTAAATCATGACATCTCTCCTCATTGGGGACGTCACGCACGGGGCCCACACGGGGGCAGGCCCGGCGGAACCGGCCGGGGGCCCATAACACGGCGATAGGGGGTTTTTGGCAGATCCCGCCGGGACGCTCCGGCCAATACTTTGACAGCACCCCTCACAAGGAGTGCTGATGTTCAGTCGACGTACCCTCCTGACCGGAGCCACCGCCGCCCTGGCCCTCGCGGCCACCCTGTCGCCCACCGCGGCACAGGCCGCCTCCGCACCCCTCCCCCCGGCCGCCATGGACGCCCTCCAGCGCGACCTGGGCATCACCGCCGAGCAGGCCGTTCAGCGGCTCGCCAACGAGTCCCGCGCCATGGGCGTGCAGGCCAACCTGACCAAGGCGCTCGGCGCCAAGTACGCGGGGGCGTGGTTCAACGCCGACGCCTCGCAGTTCATCGTCGCCACCAGCGACGCCGCCCAGACTCCCACCATCAAGGCTCAGGGCGCCCAGCCCGTCGTCGTCGGCCGCTCACTGGCCGACCTCGACGCGGTCAAGGCAAAGCTCGACCAGGCCCCCGAGGCCGCCAGGGCCAAGGCCGCCCTGTGGTACGTCGACATCCCGGCCAACAGCGTCGTGGTCCAGGCCGCCGACCAGGCCGCCGGCGAGGCCCTCGTCGCCGCGGCCGGCCTGAGCCTGGACGCGGTCCAGGTCAAGGTCAGCGCCGAGCAGCCCCAGACGTTCATCAACCTCATCGGCGGCAGCGCGTACTACATCAACGGCACCAGCCGCTGCAGCATCGGCTTCGCCGTCACCCGATCGGGCAGCCCCGGCTTCGTCAGCGCGGGTCACTGCGGCCGGACCGGCGCCACCACCACCAACCCGTCCGGCACCTTCGCCGGCTCGTCGTTCCCCGGCAACGACTACTCCTACGTCTCCACCCCGGGCCACACCCCCACGCCGTACGTGCGCGGCTCCGGCGGCGCCATGGTCACCGTCCGCGGCTCGTCCGTGGCGGCGATCGGCGCCTCGGTCTGCCGCTCCGGCTCCACCACCGGCTGGCACTGCGGCACCATCCAGCAGTACAACTCGACCGTGAACTACGCGCAGGGCACGGTCTACGGCCTGACCCGCACCAACGTGTGCGCCGAGCCCGGTGACTCCGGCGGTTCCTTCATCTCGGGCAACCAGGCCCAGGGCATGACCTCCGGCGGCTCGGGCAACTGCTCCTCCGGCGGCACGACCTACTTCCAGCCCGTCAACGAGGCCCTCAGCGCCTACGGCCTGACCCTCAAGACCGGCTGAATGTAGTACTGCGACGCAGTAACACTGCGACGCTGCGTGTCGCGGCTCGGGGTAGCGCTCATGGCGACGCTGGCGCGTCGCGGCTCGGGGGCTCTTGACCCGGTGCCTTCCCTCGTCGCTCCGTCGCTTCGCTCCTCCGCTCCTCAGTCCAGACACCGGCGCCCCCTCGCGGGCCCAGACACCGGCGCCCCCTCGCGGGTCCCGACAACGGCACCCCCGAGGGGGTCCGGACAACGGCACCCCTCGTAAGTCCCCCGTCAGGGTGAGGTTTCCTCGCCCTGACGGGCACCCCCCAACGGCCGAGGAGGCCTCCCAGATGTCCAGGATCATCCGCACCCTCGCCGCCCTCCTGGTAGGGCTCGCCGCCCTGGTGGCGATCTCACCCGCCTCGTCCGCGTCATCCACCTCGTTCGCGCGGGCGGCCGGGGCGGACGCCCGGCAGGCGGTGGCCGTGCGCGTGCTGCGCTACGACGCGAGCCGGGCCGCGGAGTTCCGCTCGGCGGTCGACCAGGCCGCGCAGATCTGGAACTCCAGCGTGTCCAACGTGCGCCTGGTGGCCGGCACCCCTGCGGACTTCGTCGTCCTGGCCGACGACGGATGGCCCCGCACCCAGCCGATCAGCCTGGGCCGGGGGACCATCTGGATGGGCAGGCAGGCCACCGCGGAGGGCCACAACCCGCTGCGGATCGCCGCCCACGAGATCGGTCACATCCTGGGCCTGCCGGACCGGCGCACCGGTCTGTGCACGGACCTGATGTCCGGCGCGAGCGCGGGCACGAGCTGCACCAACCCCTACCCGAACTCGACCGAGAAGGCCCAGGTCAACCGGAACTTCGCCGGCTTCGCCCCGGCGATCCGCTTCGGCGAGATCTACGTCGACAGCCCTGAGGCCGCCCTGAGGTAACCCTTCTCGGCCCTTCTCGGCGGCGACCCGGCATCCCCTCCCGGCGGGGGGGGGGGGGGGGGGCGGCCGCCCGGGGGGCGGGGGGGGGCGGGCCCCCCCCCCGCCCCCGCCACCCCCCACACCCCCACCCACCAC